>NZ_LZHC01000017.1:0-326 GCF_001690535.1 Gilliamella sp. Bif1-4
CATTACCCGCTTGTAACCCCGCTTTAATATTCATCAGCGCTTTGGTTTTTTCATTGGTCTGCTTTTTCGCTTGCTCTCGGGTTTGGTTGGCGTTGTAAATATCACTCGCCGTGCCTGTTATCGAAATAGTAAGCCCTGATTTTTTGCGCTCATACTCTTCTTGATACGTCGTTTTCGCATCTAATGCTTCGATATTGACATTTTCACCTTGGAGCAAGGAACGCTAAAAAGCATTAAAAAAAATTGAATAAAATAAATATATTTTTGACCTGTTTTTGTGATTAGATAGTGTTTGTTTTATTTTTTGAATGGCTGAAAACATGGTA
>NZ_LZHC01000018.1:0-1998 GCF_001690535.1 Gilliamella sp. Bif1-4
ATCTTTTTCAAAATCAAAGATTTCTTCCGGCTCCCAACGTTTAGTTTTAATCACTTTGCCATCTTTATTTAATATTTGATTTTCTACACGGTTTGAATCGTCATGACGAATTACATGATTGGTTTTGATTCCTTTTCCATCAAAATAATCATCAATTTCATAGATATCATCTTGTCTAATATAAGACTCAATCAAATAACGTCCTGTTTTGATATTTTTTTTAATCGCTTTAGTCATGAGTCCCGTATTTTCATTAAACTCAATTTCAGAGGTATAAATAATATTATGATTATTATCGTATTTTTCTATATTAAACTGCTTTATATTATTATTTGGCCAGTAATCATAGGTATAATGACTAATTAATGCTAAAGGTCTTTTTTGAATACTGACTACAATGCCGTGTTTTTTTTCAACTCTCAAATAACAAGGTAACTCAAATACCTCTTCAAATGAAGCTTGCTGATGTAATTGCTTATGTTCATCTAGCGTATAAAAATAGATACCATCCTCTAGTGATTGAAAAGAGTCTGTTGGATACATTATTTCAATAATATTTCGCTTACGTTGCCATACATCATTATATTGATAGTTTTTATTTAATTTCACCTGTGCAATACTTTGAATCCCCTCTCTATACATTCTTGGTTTGGTTTCTAGACCAACAAGTGATGAAAATAAATTTTTTTCAGGGTAACTGTCTTCATTATCAAGGAAAAGCATAAAATCATGTTGAAAATAAATTTTACCTGGAACGATATTTTGTTGTTTTAATTTGTTGATTATTTGTATTTTTTTGTCTTTGTTTTTTGCTTCAGCGAAAGTGGGTTGGCTGTTTGATACCCAAGCAAAAAAACAGATTAGGGAAATTGTTATTATCTTTTTCATATTGTTTTGGTTTTTTCTAAATAGTCAGTAAGGTACATTAATTTAATTAGGCTTACAAATCAAAAATATCGCATCGCTTATGGCATTTGAATTTATTGTACGGATAAGGCTCGTCTAAATCTTTTTCAAAATCAAAGATTTCTTCCGGCTCCCAACGTTTAGTTTTAATCACTTTGCCATCTTTATTTAATATTTGATTTTCTACACGGTTTGAATCGTCATGACGAATTACATGATTGGTTTTGATTCCTTTTCCATCAAAATAATCATCAATTTCATAGATATCATCTTGTCTAATATAAGACTCAATCAAATAACGTCCTGTTTTGATATTTTTTTTAATCGCTTTAGTCATGAGTCCCGTATTTTCATTAAACTCAATTTCAGAGGTATAAATAATATTATGATTATTATCGTATTTTTCTATATTAAACTGCTTTATATTATTATTTGGCCAGTAATCATAGGTATAATGACTAATTAATGCTAAAGGTCTTTTTTGAATACTGACTACAATGCCGTGTTTTTTTTCAACTCTCAAATAACAAGGTAACTCAAATACCTCTTCAAATGAAGCTTGCTGATGTAATTGCTTATGTTCATCTAGCGTATAAAAATAGATACCATCCTCTAGTGATTGAAAAGAGTCTGTTGGATACATTATTTCAATAATATTTCGCTTACGTTGCCATACATCATTATATTGATAGTTTTTATTTAATTTCACCTGTGCAATACTTTGAATCCCCTCTCTATACATTCTTGGTTTGGTTTCTAGACCAACAAGTGATGAAAATAAATTTTTTTCAGGGTAACTGTCTTCATTATCAAGGAAAAGCATAAAATCATGTTGAAAATAAATTTTACCTGGAACGATATTTTGTTGTTTTAATTTGTTGATTATTTGTATTTTTTTGTCTTTGTTTTTTGCTTCAGCGAAAGTGGGTTGGCTGTTTGATACCCAAGCAAAAAAACAGATTAGGGAAATTGTTATTATCTTTTTCATATTGTTTTGGTTTTTTCTAAATAGTCAGTAAGGTACATTAATTTAATTAGGCTTACAAATCAAAAATATCGCATCGCTTATGGCATTTGAATTTATTGTACGGA
>NZ_LZHC01000019.1:0-1922 GCF_001690535.1 Gilliamella sp. Bif1-4
GTCTATGTAGCGACTGGTTTGCCTAGCAATCACTTTTCGTCCATATAAATCGATAATCACCGACAAATATAACCAACCTTCACCCGTTTTAATATAAGTAATATCGGTTACCCATGTTTTATTAGGCTTATCAGGATTAAATTGCCTATCTAACGTGTTGGGCGCAATATTGTGATGAGCCTTGTCTGTTTTATGCTTGAATTTACGTGCTGCTTTACTCCGTAATCCCAATTGTTGCAAAACACGGCTAATTGTCCTTTCTGAAACTTGATAGCCTGCTTCTCTTGCATCATGAAGCAGGCTTGGCGCACCCAAACGGGCTTTATGTTGCCAATACTGCTTTTGGATATACTCGCTGAGTTTAACTGATTTGTTTGCTCTTTTTAACCAAGCATAATAACCCGATGAACTGACACCAAGTAATGAGCATATCCTAGTAACGGGATAGCAGGTTAAATGATTTTTCATATAAGCGTACTTCATCGACTTGGATTGTTGATGAAGTACACATGCGCCTTTTTTAGTATATCATTAGCCATTTTCAGTTCTTTAATCTCTTTTTCTAACGCCATAATCCGCTGTTGCTCAGCGGTTAACTCTCGACGGCTGGTTTTATTCGGGGAAAGTTGCCTAATCCATTTATCTAGGGTTGATTTACCCACACCTAGATGATTGGCAAGTTCGCTGATAGAAAGGTGTGCATTAGATAACGCATAATCCACTGATTGTTGTTTGAATTCGATATTAAATTTTTTGACCATGATATTTGTCTCTTATGATTTTTGTTTATACCATAGAGGCAACTTTTGTCCACTTTTTTGGCGAGGATCACTGTAACAAATATACATAAAAGCAAAGTTAACGTCCTATCAAAGATATGGGATATGGCGCCTATACCATAAATAAAGATAACCGTTACCGATTTGTTAAAATGTATAATAATCGCATAAACCAAAAATTCACTAAATCTAACTACCAATAAATGAATGCAAAATCAGAAAGAGTGATACGAACTTTAATGGAGATGTGGCATAATCAGCAAATATTTAAAGATTCAAAAGATAGGCAACAAAACTTAAGCGATTTATTAACTATTATAATACGGTTAAACTGCATAAAGCGATTTCTGGGAAAACACCTTATGAGTTTTTAGATGATTATTTTAATCATGAAGTGTAAACAACTCTGCGTTTTCTTTCAATAAAGATATTATAAAATTTATTTGTGGAGATTATTATGAGCCATATGTGGACATTTCAACGTGTTGGTGGGCTTGATCAAGTTGTATTTAAAAGTGCCAGAGATATTATCAATTTACCTGATTTAGATCCTAAATTATGGGTCGCTCTAAGTTGCCCAACAACAGGATTGGATTTTGATGAACGAACCTTATCTCTACTCGATTCAGATAATGACGGACGTATTCGCATACCTGATATTTTAGATGCCATTAGCTGGACTCAAGATAAAATTATTTCATTTGATAGTATTTTCAATACAAGTGAAACACTACCATTATCACAAATTAACTCATCGACTCCGCAAGGGAAAAAATTATCGGTGACCGCACAAAGCATTTTAGTTAGCTTGAATAAAAAAAATGTGGATTATTTAACACAAGATGATATACAACAATCAATAAAAATCAATGCTGACAAACTTTATAATGGTGATTTGATCTTTCCTGCATCAAGCGAATTGTCACCAAACATGCAAATGTTTATTACAACAGCAATCAAAACTACTGGTGCTCAAAAAGATATGAGTGGGCAAGATGGCATTGATCTAAACATAGCTACCACATTTGTCAACAACCTAAAAACCTGGTTAGAATGGCAAACCAAAATAGCCAACACCCAAACACCTTTCGGTGAAAATAGCACCGAAATTTGGAAGCTAATCCAACTATTAAAACCCAAAAT
>NZ_LZHC01000020.1:0-1572 GCF_001690535.1 Gilliamella sp. Bif1-4
ATTTCATTTAAATAAGGATTGTTAATAATGTTTGATACCGTCCAATCCCATGCTGACGCATCATTAATATCCCAATCACCAAATGAATGATTTCTACTATTGTCAATCTGACTTTGCTTTATTCCTTCAAGCATTGTGTCAGAATACCATGTAACTAATTGGTAATATTCATCTTCTGATAGCTTACCTGCTTTATATAAATCAACTAATCTTTGTCCTGCTTCTTGTTCTTTTTGCATATATTGATTATAAACATTCGCCTTACACTCCTCTGTTTTACAATCGTTATATTGCTGCTGCAATTTATCTACTTCATCATAACCGACAATATCTTTGATTTTTTCATAAAGCTTTTTACTCTCTTTATCAAGCTTTTCAACGCCACGTTTATTACTTAATAAGTTATTCTCAACCGCATTTTTCCCTGCCGCAACGCCTGTATTGATATCTTGGATATCACCACCGGCAGCGGCTATCGCAAGGCCTGTCGCTAGTTGTGATAGGGCGCTGATTTGTTGCCTTTCTTCTTGGCTTAGGTCTTTGATGTCTTTATCAGGGTAAAGTATGCCCGCAATCACTTCAGCACCGCGTTCACTTGCAGCAGCACCCAAGCCACCCACTAGTGCAGAGTTGCCTTGTAGCTCGGCTACCACCGCACCGAGTATCGCATGGTTGACGGTGTTGGCAACGGTGCTTCCTTCGGTCTGTTGTTTGATAATAGTCGCAATTTTTGGCGCGAGTGCCCCTGCGGCTGCCCCTGTCATGTCGCCACTGATTAAGCCGTTGATGATACTAACCGCCATGTCAATGCCTTGACGGGTGTCACTGCCCATCGCTGACATGCCTTGGTTCATCGATTCTTTGTAGGCGTCTTCGTAGATTTTTTGTTGCTGCTTGTCGGTTAACACGATGCCTTTGTCTGCGGCTTTTTCTTGTTCTTTTTCTACCGCTTCTTTTGCCTTGGATTCAGCTCTTATCCGGTCAATATGATTAAGCATCGTTAACGTTTCACCACCAATTTCACTTACTAACTGCGTTTGGTCGATGATGTCTTGCTCTTTTTGTTTGTTAAAAATGTGTTTGAGCTCGTTATTCGCCTGCTCAGTATCATGGCTTAATTCGTTGATATCTTGTTTTTGAGCATCCTTATTGCGGATAATTATCGTCCCTTCCGATACCGCTGAATGCGTCGTCGAATGCTCGCTTTCGTTTTTATTGCGACTGGTTGGCATCGATGGCATGCCGCTAGAGCTTACCCCTGCACTGCTGCTACTGACTTGGTAGTCCGCTTTGTTTTCGATATCACTAAAGCTGATTGTGCCTGTGTCAAGGCGGTTTTGGCTCTTGTCTTTCGCTTCTGATGATATCACCGCCCCTTTTAAGTCGGTGTTGTTCCCGACCTTAATGTCATAGCCACCACTGCCGGCAAAGATGCCCGATTGGTCGGTCACACTTTGCCAGTTGCTGTCCATTTTCGTTTTGCTCGCCGAGGCATTAATACTACTTGAGCCTCCATAAGAAAAACTTCCCCCTACCGAGGTTGACGTGCTTTTAGAGTGGAACTCATCGCTG
>NZ_LZHC01000021.1:0-4420 GCF_001690535.1 Gilliamella sp. Bif1-4
TAAAAGTCTGGCGGCACCCTACTCTCACATGGGTAATACCCACACTACCATCGGCACTACGGCGTTTCACTTCTGAGTTCGGCATGGGGTCAGGTGGGACCACCGCGCTATTACCGCCAGACATATTCTGTTCTCTCTTTCTTAATTGCTGTCCATTATCTCATATCAACAACAATCACTCAATTCGGAACAAACTGTTTTTTCAATCTCTATTCTCTTTTCGATGATTTTCTCATCTAGGAATAACTTCTGCGTAACCCAAAACAACTCCGAGTTGTAAGGTTAAGACTCTCGGTTCATTAGTATCAGTTAGCTCAATGTATCACTACACTTACACACCTGACCTATCTACGTCTTAGTCTCAAACGGACCTTACTGAATCTCTTCAGGGAAAACTCATCTCAAGGCTAGTTTCGTGCTTAGATGCTTTCAGCACTTATCTATTCCGCACGTAGCTACCGGGCAATGCAATTGGCATCACAACCCGAACACCAGCGGTGCGTTCACTTCGGTCCTCTCGTACTAGAAGCAAACCCTCTCAATTTTCCTACGCCCATGGCAGATAGGGACCGAACTGTCTCACGACGTTCTAAACCCAGCTCGCGTACCACTTTAAACGGCGAACAGCCGTACCCTTGGGACCTACTTCAGCCCCAGGATGTGATGAGCCGACATCGAGGTGCCAAACACCGCCGTCGATATGAACTCTTGGGCGGTATCAGCCTGTTATCCCCGGAGTACCTTTTATCCGTTGAGCGATGGCCCTTCCATTCAGAACCACCGGATCACTATGACCTACTTTCGTACCTGCTCGAGCCGTCACTCTCGCAGTCAAGCTAGCTTTTGCCATTGCACTAACCTCCTGATGTCCGACCAGGATTAGCTAACCTTCGTGCTCCTCCGTTACTCTTTGGGAGGAGACCGCCCCAGTCAAACTACCCACCAGACAGTGTCCCTTACCTCGATTCAGAAGTATAGGTTAGAACATCAAACATTAAAGGGTGGTATTTCAAGGTCGACTCCACACACACTGGCGTGCGTGCTTCTTTGCCTCCCACCTATCCTACACATTAAGGCTCAATGTTCACTGTCAAGCTATAGTAAAGGTTCACGGGGTCTTTCCGTCTTGCCACGGGTACACCGCATCTTCACGGCAATTTCAATTTCACTGAGTCTCGGGTGGAGACAGCCTGGCCATCATTACGCCATTCGTGCAGGTCGGAACTTACCCGACAAGGAATTTCGCTACCTTAGGACCGTTATAGTTACGGCCGCCGTTTACTGGGGCTTCGATCAGGAGCTTCTGCATGCGCATAACCCCATCAATTAACCTTCCAGCACCGGGCAGGCGTCACACCGTATACGTCCACTTTCGTGTTTGCACAGTGCTGTGTTTTTATTAAACAGTTGCAGCCAGCTGGTATCTTCGACTGATTTCACCTACGTCCGCACGGGATTTCAATTACATATCAGCGTGCCTTCTCCCGAAGTTACGGCACCATTTTGCCTAGTTCCTTCACCCGAGTTCTCTCAAGCGCCTGAGTATTCTCTACCTGACCACCTGTGTCGGTTTCGGGTACGATTACCTATAACCTGAAGCTTAGAGGATTTTCCTGGAAGCAGGGCATCAATTACTTCACTGCCTTAGCAGCTCGTCATCACGCCTCAGAGTTTTAGTGACCGGATTTGCCTAATCACACCCCTACACGCTTAACCCACCATCCAATAGGTGGTAAACCTAGCCTTCTTCGTCACCCCATCGCAGTTATAGCCAGTACGGGAATATTAACCCGTTTCCCATCAGATACGCCCTTCGGCCTCTCCTTAGGGGTCGACTCACCCTGCCCCGATTAACGTTGGACAGGAACCCTTGGTCTTCCGGCGAGCGGGCTTTTCACCCGCTTTATCGTTACTTATGTCAGCATTCGCACTTCTGATACCTCCAGCATGCCTCACAACACACCTTCTACGGCTTACAGAACGCTCCCCTACCCAATACACTTGCGTGCACTGCCGCAGCTTCGGTGCATAGTTTTAGCCCCGTTACATCTTCCGCGCAGGCCGACTCGACTAGTGAGCTATTACGCTTTCTTTAAATGATGGCTGCTTCTAAGCCAACATCCTAGCTGTCTAAGCCTTCCCACTTCGTTTCCCACTTAACTATGACTTTGGGACCTTAGCTGGCGGTCTGGGTTGTTTCCCTCTTCACGACGAACGTTAGCACCCGCCGTGTGTCTCCCATGATTCAACTTGTCAGTATTCGGAGTTTGCATCGGGTTGGTAAGCCGGGATGGCCCCCTAGCCGAAACAGTGCTCTACCCCCAACAGTCACTCATGAGGCGCTACCTAAATAGCTTTCGGGGAGAACCAGCTATCTCCCGGTTTGATTGGCCTTTCACCCCCAGCCACAGGTCATCCGCTAATTTTTCAACATTAGTCGGTTCGGTCCTCCAGTTAGTGTTAACCAACCTTCAACCTGCCCATGGCTAGATCACCGGGTTTCGGGTCTATACCCTGCAACTTAACGCACAGTTAATACTCGGTTTCCCTTCGGCTCCCCTATTCGGTTAACCTTGCTACAGAATATAAGTCGCTGACCCATTATACAAAAGGTACGCAGTCACTATTACCCAACGGTAACAGCTCCCACTGATTGTACGTACACGGTTTCAGGGTCTATTTCACTCCCCTCCCGGGGTTCTTTTCGCCTTTCCCTCACGGTACTGGTTCACTATCGGTCAATCAGGAGTATTTAGCCTTGGAGGATGGTCCCCCCTTCTTCAGACAGGATATCACGTGTCCCGCCCTACTCTATAAGCTTCCACATAACGTACCTTCGTGTACGGGACTTTCACCCTCTATCGTGCGACTTTCCAAACGCTTCCACTAATACTTTATGCTACCCGCTTGGGCTGCTCCCCTTTCGCTCGCCGCTACTCAGGGAATCTCGGTTGATTTCTTTTCCTCGGGGTACTTAGATGTTTCAGTTCTCCCGGTTCGCCTCATCTAACTATGAATTCATTAGATGATAGTGTGGTTACCCACACTGGGTTTCCCCATTCGGACATCGACGGCTATTACGCTTTTTATCAGCTTACCGTCGCTTTTCGCAGATTAACACGTCCTTCTTCGCCTCTGATTGCCTAGGCATCCACCGTGTACGCTTAATTTCTTAACCTTACAACTCACAGTTGTCTTAGTTTAAATTACGCTTTCTTCTCTTTCTTACTTATTCTCTTTTTGTTTAGATTATTCAATTGAAGTTCAACAAACCTCAACTCAATCTATAATAAAAAGCTTTTCATAAAAACGAGAACTCGTTTCTTTCAGCTTGTTCCTAATTGTTAAAGAGCTTTATCTTTCTATTCACTTAAACCACTAAATCAAGTAAATACAAACATAATTTTAGAAAAATAATTTCATCACATTTTATGGCGTCCCCTAGGGGATTCGAACCCCTGTTACCGCCGTGAAAGGGCGATGTCCTAGGCCTCTAGACGAAGGGGACTTAATTATTTCTCTTCCAAACAAACAATCTGTGTGAACACTTACAAGCACTTCGTAAGGAGGTGATCCAACCGCAGGTTCCCCTACGGTTACCTTGTTACGACTTCACCCCAGTCATGAACCACACCGTGGTAAACGCCCTCCCGAAGGTTAAGCTATCTACTTCTGGTGCAACCCACTCCCATGGTGTGACGGGCGGTGTGTACAAGGCCCGGGAACGTATTCACCGTGACATTCTGATTCACGATTACTAGCGATTCCGACTTCATGGAGTCGAGTTGCAGACTCCAATCCGGACTTAGACGTACTTTGTGAGGTCCGCTTACTCTCGCGAGGTCGCCTCCCTTTGTATACGCCATTGTAGCACGTGTGTAGCCCTGGTCGTAAGGGCCATGATGACTTGACGTCGTCCCCACCTTCCTCCGCTTTATCAACGGCAGTCTCCTTTGAGTTCCCGACCGAATCGATGGCAACAAAGGATAAGGGTTGCGCTCGTTGCGGGACTTAACCCAACATTTCACAACACGAGCTGACGACAGCCATGCAGCACCTGTCTCACAGTTCCCGAAGGCACTCTCGTATCTCTACAAGATTCTGTGGATGTCAAGACCAGGTAAGGTTCTTCGCGTTGCATCGAATTAAACCACATGCTCCACCGCTTGTGCGGGCCCCCGTCAATTCATTTGAGTTTTAACCTTGCGGCCGTACTCCCCAGGCGGTCGATTTATCGCGTTAGCTTCGGAGCCCATCACTCTAGGCAACAAACTCCAAATCGACATCGTTTACAGCGTGGACTACCAGGGTATCTAATCCTGTTTGCTCCCCACGCTTTCGCATCTCAGCGTCAGTATCTGTCCAGAAGGCCGCCTTCGCCACCGGTATTCCTCCACATCTCTACGCATTTCACCGCTAC
>NZ_LZHC01000022.1:0-1564 GCF_001690535.1 Gilliamella sp. Bif1-4
TGGTACGCCACAAGCCTCCATTGGCATTAATGTCAGTTTGGGCAGTGAAAAGACCAAACGCACGGTAAACCAAGAGCAACACACCGTAGTAAGTAGTGGCGTCTCAGCGGGGCATAACCTCAGCATTATTGCGACGGGCAATGGTCAAAAAGAGCGTGGCGATATCAATATCATTGGCAGTCAGGTATCTGCCGGTCATGATGCAATGCTCAAAGCGAACCATGATGTCAACATCATTGGTCAAGAAAACACGATAAAAACCGACAGCAAAGAAAAAAGCAGCAGTGGCTCGGTAGGTGTGGGCTATAACTTTGGTGGAGAAAAAAATGGCTTTACCATCTCGGCCAGTGCTAGCCAAAGCAAATCCAGAGAAAAAGGTAACGGTACCGATTGGACAGAAAGTGTGGTAGAGGCAGGCAACAAGCTCACGATTATCACCGGTAATGACGCCAACATTGTTGCAGGGCAAGTGAAAGGCGATAGGGTGGTGGCTGATATTGGTCATGACCTTAATATTGAATCGAAACAAGACAGCGATGAGTTCCACTCTAAAAGCACGTCAACCTCGGTAGGGGGAAGTTTTTCTTATGGAGGCTCAAGTAGTATTAATGCCTCGGCGAGCAAAACGAAAATGGACAGCAACTGGCAAAGTGTGACCGACCAATCGGGCATCTTTGCCGGCAGTGGTGGCTTTGACATTAAGGTCGGCAATAACACTGACTTAAAAGGTGCGGTAATAGCCTCAGAAGCGAAAGACAAGAGCCAAAACCGCCTTGACACAGGCACAATCAGCTTTAGTGATATCGAAAACAAAGCGGACTACCAAGTCAGTAGCAGTAGTGCAGGGGTAAGCTCTAGCGGCATGCCATCGATGCCAACCAGTCGCAACAAAAACGAAAGCGAGCATTCGACGACGCATTCAGCGGTATCGGAAGGGACGATAATTATCCGCAACAAAGACGACCAAAAACAAGATATCAACGAATTAAGCCGAGATACTGAGCAGGCGAATAACGAACTCAAACACATTTTTAACAAACAAAAAGAGCAAGACATCATCGACCAAACGCAGTTAGTAAGTGAAATTGGTGGTGAAACGTTAACGATGCTTAATCATATAGACCGGATAAGAGCTGAATCCAAGGCAAAAGAAGCGGTAGAAAAAGAACAAGAAAAAGCCGCAGACAAAGGCATCGTTTTAACCGACGAGCAGCAACAAAAAATCTACGAAGACGCCTACAAAGAATCGATGAATCAAGGCATGACAGCGATGGGCAGTGACACGCGTCAAGGCATTGACATGGCCGTGAGTCTCATCAACGGCTTAATCAGTGGCGACATGACAGGGGCAGCCGCAGGGGCACTCGCGCCAAAAATTGCGACTATTATCAAACAACAGACCGAAGGAAGCACCGTTGCCAACACCGTCAGCCATGCGATACTCGGTGCGGTGGTAGCCGAGCTACAAGGCAACTCTGCACTAGTGGGTGGCTTGGGTGCTGCTGCAAGTGAACGTGGTGCTGAGGTTATCATGGGTATTCTTTACCCAGGTAAAACAGTAGCG
>NZ_LZHC01000023.1:0-911 GCF_001690535.1 Gilliamella sp. Bif1-4
GTTTATGATTATACCAATAGGCATAAGCCGAAAAAGCGCGTTGTAACTCAGCCGTTGAGTTGAAACGTTGGCCTTTTACAAATTCCGTTTTAATTGTTTTAAATGTCGCTTCCGCTACCGCATTGTCATATGGACACCCTTTCTTGCTTAATGAATGCGTGATATTAAATGTCTTAAAACAATCCGCTAATAACCGATTATCAAACGCTTTACCTCGGTCTGAATGAAATAAATCTAATTTTGATAATGGTTGTTTAATTTGGCTTAATGCCGACATAACAAGCTCTGCTGTTTTATGTTGACCAACATGATAACCGACAATTTGCCTATCGGATAAGTTCACTAAAACACATAAATAGTTCCAACGTTGCTTAACTTGAATATAGGTTAAATCCGCAACAACAATTTGTTTTTTTATCACCTACATCAAATTGTCATTGCAGGTGATTTTCTGTGGCGGTTTCATTCACTTCCGTAGTGTGAGATTGATAACGTTTAACGGTGTATTTTGATACCAGCAATAAGGCTTTCATCACCCGAGCAATGTAACGGCGTGACACCCAAATATTCTCTTTCTGTAAATCAAAACGAATTCGTCTTGTACCATAAGACTGATAGCTCTGATTAAATAGCGTCACGATTTTATCGGCATAAAGCCCTACTGATTTTTGTCTATTCAATTTACACTGATAATAAGCATAATGTTTTGATAATCCTAAATATTGACATAGCTTTGTTATGCTATAACGATGTCGATTTGCTTTTAGGATAGCGATTTTCGCCCTATTATCAGTGCTGCTTGCTTTAGAATATCGTTTTCCATACGGAGTTGTTTAAGCTCTTTACGCAACGCGATTAACTCTTGTTCTTGTGGACTGCGATTATCTTTTGTTTTAAATGAGCCGCTTTGG
>NZ_LZHC01000024.1:0-460592 GCF_001690535.1 Gilliamella sp. Bif1-4
ATTATTATTTTTAATAAAAGGCATAATTATGCGTTATAACGAACCACAAATGTTGACCTCAATTTTGACACAAGCCTCTTCTCTGTCTAAGATTCAAGATAGAACTAATGCATTATGCTCTTTAGCTAAAGTCGTTTATGATTTATTGCCTTCACCATTGAATCAACAATGCCGAGTTGCTAACTATCGTCAAGGTGTGTTGATTTTAGAGGTTAGTTCAGCTTGTTGGTTAACTAGATTGAAATATGAACAAAGCAATTTAATATCTGAAATACGAAAAAATATTTTACCCTCCTTATCTTCTATTCAATATCAGATTAATCCAGATATTTCGGTGAGGTGGTCACAGAGCAATTATCAAAGTGATAAGTTATCTTTAGCTTCAAGCGTGATGACACAAAAAAGCGCAATGTTTCTATCTGCATTAGCAGAAAATGCACCAGACAAGTTAAAAAAACAATTGATAAAACTTGCTAACCATGCAAAATAAGCACTGATAGTTAGTCTTCAATTTTATAAAATTATATATCTTAAAGATATAAGGAGTGAATAATGGATAAAGGTATGCTTACTTATCTTATAATCGGGTTCGTGATTGGTTTTATTATTTGTTTCATTTTTATTAGTGTTATTAGCCCTAAGGCACGTAAATATGCCAAAGTTAAACAAGAGTTAGATCAAACAAAAGATGAACTAATAGCGCAAAAACAAATGATAGCTAAACATTTTTCACATAGTGCAGAAATATTGGATAATATGGCTAAAGATTTTCGTCGTCTTTATCAACATATGGCTGAAAACTCTAGTCAATTTATGGATAGTGGTAAGATTCAGTCTTTAGATTTTGATTCAAACACAGATTCTAACGAAAAAAAAGAAGTTACGCTTGATAAGCAGCCTAGAGATTATTCCGATGATTCTTCAGGCTTATTTAAAACGGATGAAAATAAATCTTAACCTATGATTTTATTCTCTGTTACTTAATATCCAAGCAATTTTATAGAGTGTAAATTTTTGTAAAAGCGAGAGTTCTAAGATGATTAATTCATTAAAACGAAAAAAAAAATTATTAAGTATTTTAGCGTTAAGTTTAGGAATAAGTTTATCTGTACTTCCGAATACTTATGCTGCTTTTCCTCCTGCCTCAACCGATAATAATACTCAACTGCCAAGTTTGGCGCCCATGCTTGAAACTGTATTACCATCAGTTGTTAGTATTAAAGTTGAGGGAACAGCTCAAATGCAAAATAATATGCCAGAAGAATTTAGGCGTTTTTTTGGTTATCCAGATAGCCAATCGAGAGCGTTTACAGGTTTAGGTTCTGGTGTGATTATTGATGCCGAAAAGGGCTATGTTGTTACGAATAATCATGTTATTGATGGTGCTGATAAAATTACGGTTGCTCTAAACGATGGGCATGAATTTAAAGCAAAACTAATCGGTAAGGATCCACAAAGTGATATAGCATTACTTAAAATCGATGATGCCAAAAAGTTAACAGCTATTAAATTAGCAGATTCTGATAATTTACGTGTTGGTGATTACGCTGTTGCTATTGGTAATCCATTTGGCATTGGTCAAACTGTTACTTCAGGGATTATTTCAGCTTTAGCTCGTAGTGGACTTAATATGAATGGTTTTGAAAACTTTATTCAAACAGATGCTTCAATTAACCAAGGTAACTCTGGTGGAGCACTTGTGAATTTAAATGGTGAGCTTGTTGGTATAAATACCGCAATTATTGCTCCAAGTGGTGGTAATGTAGGGATAGGATTTGCAATTCCTAGTAACATGGTAAAAAGTTTAACTTCTCAGCTTATAGAATTTGGTGAAGTAAAACGTGGTGTGCTTGGTATCAAAGGTAATGAATTGACATCGGATATAGCAAAAGCGTTTGATGTTGATGTTCAAAAAGGTGCTTTTGTTAGTGAAGTTATTGAGAATTCAGCCGCACAAGCAGCAGGAATTAAATCTGGCGATATTATTGTTTCGATGGATGGTAAACCAGTCGATAGTTTTGCTGAACTACGTGCAAAAATTGCGACAACTGGGGCAGGGCGAACTGTTAAGCTAGGTTTAATTCGAGATGGTAAAACAATATCTGTTGATGTAAAACTAAAAAATAGCGATGAGACAACAACTGATGCAAAATCACTACATTCTGCTCTTGATGGAGCAACGCTTAGCAATGGCGAAATTAAAGGCCAAAAAGGTGTTTTAATAGGAAGTATTGCTAAAAATTCGCCTGCGTCTCGACTTAGTTTGCAAGAGGGAGATCTTATTACTGGAGTTAATAAAGAACGAGTAACTAATATTGCAGATCTTCGAAAAATTATTGATAGTCATCCATCAGTAATTGCGTTAAATATTATTCGTGGTGATAGTCGTTTATATTTAATTTTACGATAATCAGTCACTTTTTATATCGTCGATGCTTTAGCATCGACGAAAACTTTAATTTTAACCTTTATATAGATGTGTTAAAATCTTCATTATTCTTCCCATTACAATCCTGAAACTAATGCTCAAAAAAATTTTATGGCCAATATTAATTGGAACGGTTTTAGCTATTGTGTTATTGATTATTTTTCCTTCTTTACAAAAAGGAAACCAATCAAATTTTCCAACCTCAATTTTTCATGATGATCCATTAAGTTTTTCTAGTGCCGTTAAAACTGCGGCTCCTGCAGTAGTTAATATTTATAGTCGCTCAATTAATTCTTTTTCTCAGGAATCACAAGATAGTCCAATAACTCCGCTCGGTTCTGGAGTAATTATGAATGGGAATGGGTATATTGTTACTAATTATCATGTAATTGAAGATGCAGAACAAATTATCGTCGCATTGCAAGATGGACGAATATTTGAAGCTTTATCTGTAGGCTCAGATAAACTTGTTGATCTAGCGGTATTAAAAATAGAGGCTTCAAATATCCCCACTATATTGATAAATCCTCAACGCGAACCTAAAATTGGTGATGTCGTATTAGCCATAGGAAACCCTTACAATATAGGGCAAACTATTACACAAGGTATTATCAGTGCTACAGGTCGTGATGGATTGAGCCCATACAGAAGGCAAAATTTTATTCAAACTGATGCACCAATAAATCATGGCAATTCAGGCGGAGCGCTAGTAAATAGCAAAGGTGAATTAATGGGAATTAATACTCTTACCTTTGCAAAAAATCTAGGAAATGACATTCCTGAAGGAATCGGATTTGCTATCCCAACTGCATTAGCAGTTAAAATCATGAATAAATTAATTCGCGATGGAAAAGTTATTAGAGGATATATAGGTATTGATGGATTAGAATTTGCACCAACTCAAAACCCAAGTGATATGCCAGTGGTGTTAGGTATTTTAGTCACCAGAGCGGAAGGCCCTTCATTACAAGCAGGAATACAGGCTAATGATATTCTGATTATGGTAGATAATAAACCAGTTAAATCCATTGTTGAAACAATGGATCAAATAGCCGAGTTGAAACCTGGTACAATTATCCCCATTATAGTTCAGCGAAATGGTGAAAAGATTGAACTGCAAATAACAATCGGTCAATTACCTGTTTAATTGTTCTTTTATTTCTTGATTAACACGACTATTGGCCGTATAATCTGCGGTCTTATCATGTTTTTTTACACTTGTATGGTGTATAGATTTTGCTTTTATGGCCATTTATATAGCGATACGAAAAACTTAAGAGGCTTATTATGAAAGAAGGTATTCATCCAGAATATACTGCAATTACAGCAACTTGTTCTTGTGGTAACGTTATTAAAACTCATTCTACTGTTGGTCATGATATTCATCTTGACGTATGTGGTGAATGTCACCCATTCTATACCGGTAAACAACGTGATGTTGCAACTGGTGGACGTGTAGATAAGTTCAAACAACGCTTTGCTATGGTTGGCGGTAAAAAATAATTTTCCAAAAAACCATATTCCAAGATTAATAATAGTTAAAAAGGCGCATAATGCGCCTTTTGTTTTTCCAAAATTAGTCTTTTAGTTAATAATCAATCAAAATCGGGGTTAATACCTAAATCCTGCATTATCTTTTTAGCTTGCTTAGGAATACCGTCTTCACGATCTTTTTGTAAATCATCGTCACAAGGTAAAGGTTGACCGGTATAAGCATGAAGAAAGGCTTCACACAATAATTCACTATTTGTTGCGTGACGTAAATTATTAACTTGTCGGCGAGTACGCTCATCAGTCAATATTTTTAAAACTTTCAACGGAATTGATACTGTAATTTTTTTTACTTGCTCGCTTTTTTTACCATGTTCAGCATAAGGGCTTATATATTCGCCATTCCATTCCATCATCTTGTCACCAAATTACATCACAAATAATGTGGGCAATTCTAACGTTTTTTTTATTTCTCTGCAATCTACACATCAAGATAGTTAGACGTCTAGACATGTTGACGTCCTTATTGAATGTGTTATTCTTATACAATCTGTTTTGGAAGTAAGCAAAGTATTATTTAGAGGAATGTTATTATGGTTAGTCAAACCAACAAGTTAAGCCAAGGAACAATAGCTGTTCGTGGTGGGATTAATACTGATGAGCAATATGGTAGTGTCGTACCTGTTATTACACCATCTACTTGTTATCGTTATGAAGAATTTGCAAAACCAAGAAAGTTTGATTATGCCCGAAAAGCGAATCCTAGTCGGCGATTAGTAGAAGAAACTGTTGCAAAATTAGAAGGTGGTGCCGATGCTATCTTAACAAACTGTGGTATGTCAGCAATTCACCTTATCAGTGTTGCTTTATTAGCGCCAAATGACTTAGTTATTGCTCCTCATGATTGTTATGGTGGTAGCTATCGACTTTTTAATAGTCTAAGCCAAAAAGGCTATTTTAAAGTGAAATTTGTTGATCAATCTGATTCAATAGCCTTACAAGAAGCACTTAATTTACATCCTAAATTAGTATTGATTGAAACACCAAGTAACCCATTACTTCGTGTTGTTGATATCAAAAAAATAGCCCAACAAGCACATGATGTTGGTGCTTTGGTTTTAGTCGATAATACGTTTATGACACCGATTTTACAAAAACCGTTGGAGCTTGGTGCTGATATAGTTAGCCATTCTTGTACCAAATTTTTAAATGGACATTCGGATTTATTAGCGGGAATTTTAGTTTTCAAAGACCAACAGCTTGCTACAGATGTTTTATGGTGGGCCAACAATATTGGTACGCTTACTTCATCATTTGATAGTTATCTTTTATTACGAGGATTACGAACTCTTGCTGCTCGAGTTAATTTGCAACAAGAAAATGCCCAAAAAGTTGTTGAGTTTCTTGTTAATCACCCAAAAATTGCAAAAGTATTTCATCCCTCTTTACCATCTAATCTTGGGCATGATATTGCTAAAGAACAACAAAAGGGGTTTGGCTCGTTACTAAGTTTTGAACTGGTTGGAAATGCCGATGTAATGCCTAAGTTTTTAAAAGCGCTTAAAATTATTACATTAGCTCAATCACTTGGTGGCGTTGAAAGTCTTGTCTGCCACCCAGCAACAATGACACATTCAGGTATTAGTGCAGAAGCACGAAAAACAGCGGGTATTTCAGATCAGCTATTACGTATTTCAGTTGGTTTAGAAGATATTACTGATTTACTGGCTGATTTACAGCAAGCACTTGAAACAATCTAATTGAATTTTTAGATTAAAAAAGGATTGATGATATAATGCTGTAAGGTTATTTCATCAACCCATTATTTGCACTTTTATTAAAGTGAAGTTTTATTCTTTCTGAAATTTTCTATTTTCTTTTTTATCGCGGTAAAAATTTCATCAATTGAATGCCGTTTAGCTCTACCACAAATTTTTGCCTCTTCATTGCAGACCAAACATTGTCTTGGTTGATTTTCGAATTGTGAACGTGACAGGCTATTTTGTGTAACAATGTCAATAACATCAATATCCCACAAACGCCCTAAGGGGTGATTATTTTCGACTTCAATACAATATTTTTTAAGGGTTTTAGCCGAACATTTAATTGCTATGATTGCTTCTGAACCAGTAATGTAATGGAAATGATCTTCATTGATTATTGTTATATCATTTTGTAAAAAACAGAAATGTAAAGCTTTGATAGCTTCGTCAAAAAGATAACGAGCTCCGCTACTGTTTTTTATAGGACCAGGAATAACTATGCTTAATGATATGATTGGATATTTATAGCATGTCATTGCATGCTTTTGGTTTTCAACTCGCTTTTCCTTGGCTAGTAGCATTTGCTCAAGGGTAATAGGAGTGCCATCATCAAATTTAATTTGCATTTTTTTCATCGGATAGAAAAAGTAATAGCATGACACTTTTACATGGCAAGCTATTACTATATTAATAAAGATTAAAATTAATCTTTAACTTGACGCACAACATCAATAACTGAACCATCGCGGAAATGTACGATACCAACGATTTTATCATTAAATTCGATTGGTTTTGGTTCACCAGTTAAAGACACAGCACGTTGATAAAGCTCTTCAATGCTCATAATTGGTAAATTAGCAGCTTTTAAACGTTCAGCAATTTCTGGACGATTAGGGTTAACAGCAATACCATGGTCAGTGACTAGCACATCAACGCTCTCACCAGGAGTAACTAATGTTGTTACCTTTTTAATTACTGTTGGAATACGGCTACGAATGAGTGGCGCAACAACAATTGTTAAGTTTGCACCAGCAGCCGTATCACAGTGACCACCAGAAGCTCCGCGCATTACACCGTCAGAACCAGTTAATACATTAACATTGTAATTAAGGTCGATTTCTAACGCACTTAAAATAACAATATCAAGCTCATCAACACTTGCACCTTTTGAGGCAGGATTTGCATAAACATTAGTTGAAACTTCGATATGATCTTTATTTTTACCTAAAGATTGTCCCGCAGTGCCGTCAAAACTTTGAGTATCTAATAAACGTTTAACTAATCCTTTTTCGTGAAGATCAACAATACTTGCTGTAATACCACCTAAAGCAAATGATGCCGTGATATTTTTCGCACGCATGCGATTTTCAAGGAAACGAGTTGCTGCAGTTGACGATGCACCAGAACCAGTTTGGATTGAAAAACCATCTTTAAAATAACCAGAGTGTTCAATAACATCTGCAGCATAACGAGCGATCATCAGCTCGCGTGGATTGCTAGTGATACGCGCTGCACCCACACTAATTTTAGTTGGGTCACCCACTTCATCAACTTTAACAATATAATCGACTTGATCTTGGCGAATACTTGCTGGATGGTTAGGATATCCAACAATATCCTCAGTTAATAGTACAACTTTTTTAGCAAATTGCGCATCAACCATAGCATAACCTAGAGCACCACATTGTGATTTTCCTGATACACCATTAGCGTTGCCTTGTTCATCAGCGGTTGATACAGCTAAAAATGCGATATCAATGTTAATTTCACCACTTTGGATTAGTTTTACACGTCCACCGTGAGAATGGATATGGACTGGGTTTTCCATTAAACCGTGAGAAATCGCATCGGCTAATTTACCACGTAAACCAGAGGTATAAATTTTAGTAATTACACCAGATTCGATATGAGGAATTAACGCTGAGTTACAGCTTAATAAAGAACTTGAAGCTAGCGTCAAATTTTTAATGCCTAAATTACTGATAGTCTCAACAACTTTGTTGATAACCTTATCGCCTTCACGAAATGCATGGTGAAAAGAGATAGTCATACCATCACGCAATTCACATTTTTTAATTGCTTGCTCAATAGAATCACACAATTTACGCGTATATTTAGACTCATCTTTTAAATATGGTGTTGTTGCGTTAGCATCAACAAAAGGCTTAATATTCTTGAGATCAGGGTGCTGTTTAAGCAAATCATCAATTTTTTTGTTTATAGAAGTAGTCATTTTTCAATCCTATCAAATTTCTTTACGTACGCCAGAATACTTAGCCAACTCGATAACTTTTCTAGCTCGAGCAATAATCGGTGCATCAATCATTTTGCCATTTAGAGAAATAACGCCAAGGCCTTTTCTTTCTCCTTCTTCTGCTGCTTCAACCACTTTTTGAGCATGTTCAACTTCAGCTGCTGTTGGAGCATAAGCATTGTGGAGCAGGTCAATTTGTCTAGGATTAATGAGCGATTTGCCGTTGTAACCTAATTTTTTGATTAAGCTGACTTCTTTCAAGAAACCTTCATCATCATTAACATTAGAGTAAACAACGTCAAAAGCATCAATTTTAGCCACACGTGCTGCATGCAATACTGCACAGCGAGCATAGAATAATTCTGTACCATCGCCACGCTCAGTTTGCATATCAACAAGATAGTCAAATGCAGCTAGCGCAATACCAATTAAACGTGGAGAAGATTTAGCGATAGAAACGGCATTAACAACACCTTGAGCAGATTCGATTGCAGCCATTAATTTAGTGCTACCAACTTCACGCCCACACTCTTTTTCGATTCTTTCAACATGAGCTTCTAATTCATGAATATCTTCAGCACAGTTAGTCATAGGTAAACGTACTACATCAACACCCGCTCGTACAACTGCTTCAAGGTCTTTTAGACCAAATGGAGTATCAAGTGCGTTGATTCGTACTACTGTTTCAATCCCGTGCTCTTTATAAACAGGAAGAAGTAAAGTTTGTGCAACTAATAAACGTGCTGAATCTTTTTCCTTAATTGAAACGGCATCTTCAAGATCGAACATGATTGAATCAGGCTTATAAACAAACGAAGTTGATAACATAGCGGCGTTTGCACCTGGAAGAAATAGCATACTTCGACGTAATTTTTTCATAGTAATTTACTCCAATCTAAGTTTTCTTCTTCTGCGCCACGTAAAACTGCACATTGAACTCTAGCTTTAATAGCGCAATCAAGTGCACCTTTATCATCAATAATGATTAAACCGTCGGTTACATTAAGCTCATTTAAAGTTTGATCAACAACCGCACGGATTTGATCGCCAAATTGTTTATTAACATCACTATTAATAACAATTTCAATTCCCGTGTTTGGCATGACTTTGACTAACAAATCGCTAGATTCAAGAGTCCCGGCCATGGCTTCTTTTTGTATTTTCATTTTTTTACCTTTTAAAACGTATTAAATTTTAAATTTATCCAAATTAGCTGAAAGGTAATCCCATGTCGTAGATGGAACTAGTTTTTTTACCTCTTCATATTGCCCTGATGCCAATAATTTTCTTACTAATGAAGCTGATACAATAGTATCACCTTCGGTTATTCGTTGAACTTCAACAAAAGTAATTGCTGAGTGGTTACTAACTGCTTTATCTTCAAGCCAATAAGACATTGCTTCATTATAAGCCTTAGTTACTTCGTCATAGGGTTCAGTTCCAACAAATCGATAATTAATATTAAGTGCTGGAGCAATATAATTTCGGAATATAAGCAGATCGATACCCATATAGGCTTGATCAATTTTTGTCTTATCTTTGAGAAAATAAGTTGGAAATGTTGCTCTTGAAATAATATAAGGCGAACTTGCATGCACTGTAACATTTTTTATCTGTTTAGTGCCATCTTTAACTAACTTCAAACGTGTATCAAATGAAAATAACGATGCATTTTCATTGACGACAAAAACATGCAACCAATCACATTGACTTGCAGCATATTGAATAAGATATTGATGGCCTTTAGTGAAAGGATTAGCATTCATAACAATGCTACCAATTTTGCTCCCTTCTTTTTGTTGCGTGCTTAGTTGTTTACAATATTGCCTTATTCCAACTGGATTGTTTTCCATTAGGACAACAAGATCTGTTATTTCAACAATAGGATAAAACCCACATCCTTTAAAAAAATCTATATTTTCAGGTTTTGTATACAAAAAAAGATGGAAATAGCCGTTTTCATTGGCATATTTTATTGCATGATCCATCAAGGTTAGATTTAGTTGATTGCCACGATAATTAGGATCAATAGCAACACATTTAATAATATTGCGATCAATACCTGCACAAGCAATAATTTGTTCATTGATTTTAGCTACCATAAAAACAGTAACTTGTGAATCCAGATCAAGATCAGATCGAGATAGCAACTGTTTAACTTCTTTATAATCTTGTTCTGCTTTAGAAATATCAACAACGGCATAATCAACTAAATCGTACATAAATTTACCTCTATTCAGCTACTACATAATTAGTTAGTCGACCAATTCCTGTAATTTCGACTTCAATTGTATCGCCATCTTTCATAAATACTGGAGGATTACGTTTTTTACCAACTCCACCTGGTGATCCAGTAAGAATAACATCACCTGGAGATAAACGTGTAAAAGTACTAATATAAGAAATTAATTCAGGCACAGTATGCACAAGATTTTTAACTGAATCATGTTGCATTTGCTCGCCATTTAAATAAGTAGTTAAAGATAATACTTTTGGATCAGGAATTTCATCGCTTGTTGTAATACATGGACCGAAAGCACCAGTGCTAGGCCAGTTTTTACCTGCGGTAAACCAAGTATATTGCCAGTCGCGAATAGATCCATCCATATAACAGCTATAGCCAGCTACATATGATAACGCATCTTCTTGCTTAATGCGAAAACCAGCTTTACCTATAATAATAGCTAATTCTCCTTCATAATCCAACTCATTAGTAATAGCTGGTTTAATAATGTTGGTTTTATGACCTGTTTGAGAATCAGGGAAACGAACAAAAAGCGTTGGTGCTGAACTGGTTTCATTAAATTCTGCTCGTTTTTCGGCATAGTTCATACCAACACACAAGATTTTATTTGGATTTGGAATAACGGGTAAATAAGTAATGTCTTGTTCATCAATGTCACTTGGGGCATTAAGGTAGGTTTTGGCAATAGATAGTCCTTCTTTATCGGCAAGTAGTGATTTTAAATCGGCATATTTATCACCTAATTTTTGCTTTAAATCAACAATACCGTTGTGAGTAAGAAGACCAAAACTTGCTCTACCAGAGACAAGATAACTGACAAGCTTCATGAAAACTCCTTAAAAGCTATTTTGTTAATTGTAAATATTAAATAAAAATGAACAACCTTAGTATAAACCAAGGTTGTTACTTAATATGTAAAATCTATACTAAGAAATTGCCGAGAATAAGTAATGATATTGATACATTGATTGCACCACCAATACGAGTTGCAATTTGTGCAAATGGCATAAGTTCCATACGTTCTGCGGCAGTTAAGATTGCCACATCACCCGTTCCACCTTGACCACTTTGACAACAAGAAATAACAGCAGCATCGACAGGATACATACCAAGTTTTTTAGCAACAAAGAAACCAGTAGTAACCAAACTAACAACTGTACAAACAATAACAATTAAATTTGTCACAGTGAATGCTGCAACGATTTTATTCCATGGTGTAATTGCTACACCTACCGCAAATAAAATTGGATAGGTAACAGACGTTTGGAAGAATTTATAAACAACTTGTGAACCACTTAATACTTTAGGTGAAACGCCAGACACTAATTTAACAAAAACTGCGGCAAATAGCATTCCTACTGGCGCTGGAATACCAGTCAATTTGTGACCAATCATACCAACCATATAAAGGATAGCGGCTAATAATACACCTGAAGCGAATGTAGTTACATCAATAATAGATTCGGTTTTTGCTGCTTTTTTATCAGCAATTTCATCATCTGCTGGTAATAGTCGACCGTTACCAGTTAAGTGTGGATAAGCTTTACCGATACGATTTAAAATACCACCACAAATAATACCAGTTAAACCACCTAACATTACGATTGGTAACACACGACCAAGCGCTTCACCTTGCTCCATACCTAAGATTGAAGCGTATCCGATTGAAAGTGGAATCGCACCTTCACCAACACCACCAGCCATAATAGGTAATACTAAGAAGAAGAATGTTTCAAATGGTGTTAAACCAAGTAAATAACCAACGCCGACACCAACAAGCATACCAACGATTTCACCACATACCATTGGGCCGAAGATTTTTAAGAATCCTTGGATAAGTGTTTTCTTATCCATATTCATAATACTACCCACGATGATACAACAGATATATAAATAAAGAATATGTGTATCTTTATAGAATTTTTTTGTTGCAACAACGACTGGTTCAGGAAGAATACCATAATAATCTAATGCAGAAGGAATAAAGGTTGCACAAATTGCTGCAGCTCCCATTTTCCCAACGATCGGCAAACGTTTACCAATCTCACCACATAGAAAACCAAAAAAAGCACAAGTAACTACCATTACAACGATTTCGCTAGGTAATTTACCTGTTACTAATACTTCAGTGAAAATAAGGATACCTGCGATAATAAATAATGGAAGTGGGATAACACCAATTTTGTAGTTATCCATCAGACGCCACCAATTATATGGCCAACCAGTTAGATTTTCTGTAACAGTCTTACCCGTTGATTCTTTTCCATTAATGTTTTTCTCAGATGAGTTAAAATTCACCATTAATTTTTTTCTCCAAAATAAGTTGATTTATTCAAAATTGTTGGCGGGTATATTTACAAAAAATTAATGAAATTTTTGTGATATAAATCATAAATTAACTGTGGTTTTTATGGTTTTAAAGGATATATGTTTTTTTATGCTGTGATACACTTATTTGAACTTAATTTAAAAAGAAAATACAAAAATGCGAAAGAAAATCCACTTATCGTTTACCACAAAACTTTTTTTATCGCTTTTGTTTTTTTCGTTGATTGTTCTTGCGCTATTACAAAGCTATATTTGGAACACAACTGAAACAAATTTGTATCGAAGTTTGGGCGAAAAAGCGCAAATTCAAGCAAAAGAGTTATCTGTTTTACCAAGTTTAATTGAATATGTCAAAGACAAAGACACAAATAAAATAGCAAATTTAATCACAGATATATTTAAACAAAGTGATGCCAGCTATATTGTTATTGGCGATGCTAATGCTAACCGCTTATTTCATACAGCCAATAGCCCTTTACATTCCCCCATGGTAGGAGGGGATAATCAAGAGGTTCTTAACGGTAATAGTAGTATCACCGTTAGTGAGGGTTCTCTTGGTCTAGCATTAAGGGGGAAAGCTCCAATTATTGAAAACGGTAAGATTATTGGTATAGTCTCGGTCGGCTATATGATTGATGGTATTTATGCATTGCATATAAAACAGTTTATACCGTTTATCATTTTTTGTTCCTTGTTATTCTTAGCATTATTTATCTTTTCATACTGTTTTTCAAAAGCAATTAAAAAACAGATGTTCAATTTAGAGCCTAAAGCAATCGCACTACTGGTAAAAAGCCAAAAGTCGATCATGGAATCGATTTTTGAAGGTGTTATCGCCATTGATCTTAATTATAAAATTATCAATATTAATCAATCTGCTCGCACAATGTTAGATATTAAGATAAATGATGACGAGTTACATAAACATGATTTAAGCGAATTTATCACCTTAAGTGACTTTATCTACAAAAAAGAAAATCAAACTGAAGACATACACGATCATATATGCTATTTCAATAACATGATTGTTATTGCCAGCCGAGTTCGAGTGGTTATTGATGATAAAATTCAAGGCTGGGTAATTACTTTTCGTAATTTTGATGATATTAATGTATTAAGTATGCAATTAACGCAAGTAACGCAATATGTCGATAATTTACGCGCATTAAGGCATGAACATCTTAACTGGTTAGCAACGCTATCAGGTTTAATATATATGAAACGGTATGACGAAGCGCAATCATTTATTGCATTGCATTCTGCCGATAACCAAAGTAATTTAGACTTTATTACCAAACATTTTAATGTGCCGGCTATATGTGGTTTATTAATTGGCAAATATTCAAAAGCACACGAAATTGGCTTAAATCTAGTATTTGATCCAGCATGCCAATTAAATGCATTACCTTCACTTATCACCGAAATAGAATTTATGTCAATTTTAGGAAATTTGCTTGATAATGCTTTTAATGCTAGCTTAAAAAATGATCGTGGTGATAAAACCATTTATCTCTATCTTAGCGACGCAACAAATGAAGTTGTATTAGAGGTAACTGATCAAGGTTGTGGCATTGATGAAAATATTCGCGATTCAATTTTCGAACCTGGCGTCACATCGCAAGAAGGTAAAGAACACGGTATTGGTTTACACCTTGTTTCGACCTATATAAAAAAGGCCAATGGTTATATTACATTTGAAGATAATACCCCTTATGGAACAATTTTTTCTGTATTTATACCTAAATAATAAAAAGGCAATTATATGAATCAATTTCAAGAAGATAATATCAAAGTGCTTATTGTTGAAGATGAGCCAATTTTAGCAGAACTGAATGCAGAGTTTATTCAAAAAGACACAAAGGTTAAAGTAATTGGAATAGCTTCAACACTAGAAGAAGCTAAAATAATGGTAGAAAAATTAAAACCAACCTTAATATTACTCGATAATTATTTACCTGATGGCAAAGGAATTGAATTATTTGAATACATCATCAACAATCATCTAGATTGCTATGTTATTTTTATTACAGCTGCAAGTGATATGGATACTTGTAGTAAAGCGATTCGTTATGGTGCTTTTGATTATTTGATTAAACCCGTCTCTTATCAACGATTAAAACATTCACTTGAGCGTTTTGAACTCTTTCTATATCGACAAAGTTTACAAAAACATGTCAATCAACGAAAAATAGACGAACTTTTCAATTTGCAAACTAAAGATTTTATTGATATGAATCGCCCCTCAAAAGGAATTGAAGAAATCACGCTACAAAAAGTCAAAGACTTATTTATGCAAACAGATAAAGCACTCACTGTTGACGAAATAGTCGAAAAAGCCAATGTTAGCAAAACAACCGCTAGGCGATATTTAGAATATTGTGTACAAATCAAATTATTAACAGTAGAACTTAATCATGGAAAAATTGGACGACCAGAAAGGCTATATAAACGTTTAGGGAAATAGCTTTTTATATGTTTCAGATAAAATAATAATTGTTGAGAACATACCTATTTGAGCTTTTGTTCAGTTGTAGGTACTAGTAACACAGGGAAAAACGGTTTTTATAGCACCCAAATGCCAATATATCAACCTTATTTTGGCGTTAGAATATGCGACAGCTAAGCAAGGTAGTACGCCAAACAAGGATGTTTGGATCGGATGTTATCACCGATATTAATCATTTCCCCAAAAGGAAAAAATATTTAAAACCACTACCCCAAACAATATCAAATCCCGCTATAAGTGTCTGATTTAATTAAAAACATAAATAAAATTAATATCTTACCTGAACGTTTTTAGAACAAAAAATCTAACAACACCGAAAGGCTAATATACTTGCCTGATCATGGTGTTAAAATATGCCGATAACTAAGCGAGGTTATTACTGGATCGACTACACTAAATCATACAACTTTTTTAAGAGGTAAAGTAAACTTATCACAACTAAAAAAGGATCTAATATGAATTGGTATCAAAATACACCGTTAAACGTTATCAATCTCACAATACGGAAGTGAATGAAACCGCCACAGAAAATCACCTGCAACGACAATTTGATGTAGGTGATAAAAAACAAATTGTTGTTGCGGATTTAACGTATATTCAAGTTAAGCAACGTTGGAACTATTTATGTGTTTTAGTGAACTTATCCGATAGGCAAATTGTCGGTTACCATGTTGGTCAACATAAAACAGCAGAGCTTGTTATGTCGGCATTAAGCCAAATTAAACAACCATTATCAAAATTAGATTTATTTCATTCAGATCGCGGTAAAGAGTTTGATAATCGGTTATTAGCGGATTGTTTTAAGACATTTAATATCACGCATTCATTAAGCAAGAAAGGGTGTCCATATGACAATGCGGTAGCGGAAGCGACATTTAAAACAATTAAAACGGAATTTGTAAAAGGCCAACGTTTCAACTCAACGGCTGAGTTACAACGCGCTTTTTCGGCTTATGCCTATTGGTATAATCATAAACGATTACATTCTTCGCTAGGCTACTTGCCTCCCGTTGAATTTAAAAAACACTTACCCCCTTAATTTTTTTGTTTGAAAATGTGTTGCCATTCCAGTTTAACTCGGGTAGCGTCCTTGGGTGTCAATATAACCATACGTGTCATTGTCTGGACTGGTCACTCGAGCCGGTAAGGTGCCACTCACTTGGGGCCAGCTAATAGGCGCTGGGCGGTAGAGTTTTAATGCCTGATAAGGAATGGCGGTAAACTTAAGCTGATAAGCATCAGTGCGGTTACCTTGTCCTTCAACACTTAAAATAATCACACCGTCCTTTATGTCAGCGAGTGGACTGTCGTTGAGGTTAATCCATTGTCCCGGTGCAAGGGCGTAGCGGTTACTTTTACCGCGGATAATAACTTGTTGGCTAATTTTTTGTTCGTGGCGAATACGAGCATACCACTTACCACTTTCAATGCCGCTGTCGTTATTATCGTTATTGTCACTATCACTCTGGCTCTCTTGCCCATTATCCTTTAGACCTTTGTAGTGCTCTTCATAACGATAATCAGTGCCATAGTAGACCGATATTATCAGCGCGTAGCTCTTTCGGATTATCCTTCACTTGCAGGTGGCTAACAGTGCCTTTTAATAAGCTGTATTTAGCCATTGGTTTGACCCTGATCTTCTATTGGTTGTTCGCTTTGATCTGGGGTAAAACCTCGTTCATCAATTACTTTAACCCAATTGGGCAAAATGGGGGTACGACAATAATAGTTAGCATAAGGGTCAAGTTTTTTAATACGTTCAAATTCTGGCGTTTGTGGATCATCATATAATTCGGGATCACCTGAGCGGTTAAGCTTTTTAAAGCGCGCATGTTCTTTTGAACTATCATGTAGCCAAGGTTTAGGGTAGCCCAAAGCCGAATATATACGATTACTGATAAATGTATAACGACCTCCTAATAATAAAAAAAATAAAACTACAAAAAATAAGAACATTATGATATCTGTTAGGGTGAAAATAATCAGCGAAGTAATATCTAAATTTATCTGAACATAAATTGTTATTGTTAAAACTACATAAGCAAATAAGCTAAATATGCCAACACCTATTGTAAGATACTTTAACATTTGTAGTGTCGTTACACCTACCGATCTCGGAAAGTATAAAGCATGATATTGGGGCATGCGTACGGCATAGGATTGATAATGATTATCGTCAATTTGCTCTACTACCATTTCTACGTAATCGCCGTCCTTAAAGCTTACATGCTCTAATTTCCCTTGTATCTTTTGATTGCCCACATAACATTTAAAACGTTTGCCTTCTAGTGTGACGCTGCCTGCGGTTAATGCCCCGATTAAAGCCCCAATTGCCTCAAACATGCCGACAATTGCCAAGCCAATTACTGCCAGTAGGCCGATATTATCAGCACGTAGCTCTTTCGGGTCATCCTTTATTTGCAGGTGGCTGACGGTGCCTTTTAATAAACTGTATTTAGCCATTGGTTTGACCCTGATCTTCTATTGGTTGTTCGCTTTGATCTGGGGTAAAACCTCGTTCATCAATTACTTTAACCCAATTGGGCAAAATGGGGGTACGACAATAATAGTTAGCATAAGGGTCAAGTTTTTTAATACGTTCAAATTCTGGCGTTTGTGGATCATCATATAATTCGGGATCACCTGAGCGGTTAAGCTTTTTAAAGCGCGCATGTTCTTTTGAACTATCATGTAGCCAAGGTTTAGGGTAGCCCAAAGCCGAATATATACGATTACTGATAAATGTATAACGACCTCCTAATAATAAAAAAAATAAAACTACAAAAAATAAGAACATTATGATATCTGTTAGGGTGAAAATAATCAGCGAAGTAATATCTAAATTTATCTGAACATAAATTGTTATTGTTAAAACTACATAAGCAAATAAGCTAAATATGCCAACACCTATTGTAAGATACTTTAACATTTGTAGTGTCGTTACACCTACCGATCTCGGAAAGTATAAAGCATGATATTGGGGCATGCGTACGGCATAGGATTGATAATGATTATCGTCAATTTGCTCTACTACCATTTCTACGTAATCGCCGTCCTTAAAGCTTACATGCTCTAATTTCCCTTGTATCTTTTGATTGCCCACATAACATTTAAAACGTTTGCCTTCTAGTGTGACGCTGCCTGCGGTTAATGCCCCGATTAAAGCCCCAATTGCCTCAAACATGCCGACAATTGCCAAGCCAATTACTGCCAGTAGGCCGATATTATCAGCACGTAGCTCTTTCGGGTCATCCTTTATTTGCAGGTGGCTGACGGTGCCTTTTAATAAACTGTATTTAGCCATTGGTTTGACCCTGATCTTCTATTGGTTGTTCGCTTTGATCTGGGGTAAAACCTCGTTCATCAATTACTTTAACCCAATTGGGCAAAATGGGGGTACGACAATAATAGTTAGCATAAGGGTCAAGTTTTTTAATACGTTCAAATTCCGGAGTTTGTGGATCATCATATAATTCGGGATCACCTGAGCGGTTAAGTTTTTTAAAGCGCGCATGTTCTTTTGAACTATCATGTAGCCAAGGTTTAGGGTAGCCCAAAGCCGAATATATACGATTACTGATAAACGTATAACGACCTCCTAACAATAAAAAAAATAAAACTAAAAAAAATAGGAACGTTATAATATTTGATATAGTAAAAATAATTAGCGATGTAATATCTAATTTTATCTGAATATACATCATAATTGTTAAAACTACATAAGCAAATAAGCTAAATATGCCAACACCTATTGTAAGATACTTTAACATTTGTAGTGTCGTTACTCCGACCGATCTTGGAAAGTATAAAGCATGATATTGGGGCATGCGCGTGGCATAGGATTGATAATGATTATCGTCAATTTGTTCTACCACCATTTCTACATAATCGCCGTCTTTAAAACTTATATGCTCTAATTTCCCTTGTATCTTTTGATTGCCCACATAACATTTAAAACGTTTGCCTTCTAGTGTGACGCTGCCTGCGGTTAATGCCCCGATTAAAGCCCCAATTGCCTCAAACATGCCGACAATTGCCAAGCCAATTACTGCCAGTAGACCGATATTATCAGCACGTAGCTCTTTCGGGTCATCCTTTATTTGCAGGTGGCTGATGGTGCCTTTTAATAAACTATATTTAGCCATTTAAAAATCCTGTTTCATCCATATCTTGTTCAATTAATGCTAATGCTTCATCAATAGTATAGTTGGTATTGTTATTAGCTTGTGACTCATTTTTGTTAATATCAAACATATCCTTTAATACTTCAGTTTCAAACGCGGTGGTTTGTTGTTATGGAATTCGATAGATATGGTTATTATTTAAAAACTTTAATTAAATCAATGTGTTTTTAGTGTTTTTTCACGGATCATTGGTTTTGCTATCTTATATCAAAACCAATAATGAGCCTTTGTAGCTTATAAAGCCAAACTTATTCCACGGTAACCGATTTTGCCAAATTACGAGGTTGATCGACATCAGTGCCTTTGATTAAAGCAACATGATACGCCAGTAGTTGTGTAGGTACTGTGTAATATATTGGTGCAGTAAGTTCTTCAATATGGGGTAGGTTTATAATGTGCATGGTGTCATCACTAACAAATTCCGAATCTTCTTGAGCAAAAACATATAGTTGACCACCACGCGCTCGAACTTCTTCAATATTGGATTTTAGTTTTTCTAGCATTTCGTTGGTTGGTGCCATAACAATCACCGGCATATCCGCATCAATTAATGCAAGTGGACCATGTTTGAGTTCACCAGCTGCATAGGCTTCGGCGTGAATATAAGATATTTCTTTGAGTTTTAGCGAAGCTTCCATAGCGATTGGATACTCATCACCTCGACCTAAGAATAGCGCATGATGTTTATCAACAAAATGACTAGCTAGTTTTTTAATTTGAGGTTCTGCCGTGAGCACTTGCTCAATGCGGTTTGGTAGGACTTGTAGCGCATGCACAATAGCCTGCTCAGTACTTTCAGCCATATTATTTATGCGCCCTAATTTAGCAACTAGTAGCAATAAAACCGTTAATTGTGTGGTAAAGGCTTTAGTTGACGCAACACCGATTTCAACCCCCGCCTTGGTTAATAGAACTAAATCTGCTTCGCGCACTAGTGTTGAGGCAGCCGCATTACAGATAGCAAGGGTGCTTAGGTAATTATTTTCTTTGGCTAATCGCAATGCAGCGAGTGTGTCAGCCGTTTCACCGGATTGTGAAAGGGTGATAAATAAGCTATTTTTGCGACGAGCTGGATTTCGATAACGGAATTCTGATGCAATCTCGACATCACAAGGAATTCCTGCTAAAGCTTCAAACCAATAACGTGCAACCATACCTGCATTATAAGCAGTACCACAGGCAACAATTTGAACATGCTCAACCTGTTTAAGGATGGCTTTGGCTTCATCACCAAGTTCGGACAAATCAACTTTACCATGTACCATGCGGCCTTCAAGCGTATTTTTTATTGCATTAGGTTGTTCGTAGATCTCTTTTTGCATGTAATGACTGTAGCCTGCTTTGCTGCCAGCATCATATTTTGCATCAGATTCTATACATGGCCTTGCTACTTCTTGATGATTTTTGTCTAAGATTGACACCGTACGGTGAGTGATAAGTGCGATATCACCTTCTTCCAAATAGATGAATTGGCGAGTGACAGGTAATAGTGCTAATTGATCGGATGCGATAAAGTTCTCACCTACGCCACAACCTATAACTAAAGGACTGCCTGAACGTGCCGCAACCAGTATATCTGGATTGCGAGTGTCCATAATGACTGTACCGTAAGCCCCTCGTAGTTGTGGAATAGCTTTTTGTACAGCGTCAAATAAGGAACAATCTTCTGTTGATATAATGTTATGAATTAAGTGGGCAATAACTTCAGTATCCGTTTCTGAACGAAATTGATAACCTTTGGCGATCAGCTTTTCACGCAGTGGTTCAAAATTTTCGATAATTCCATTATGCACAACGGCAATAAAACCAGATACATGTGGATGAGCATTGTGTTCAGCTGGTTCACCATGAGTTGCCCAGCGAGTATGAGCAATTCCTGTAGATCCTTCTAGTGGATGCTGTTCAATGGCATCTTTAAGTGCTTGTACTTTGCCAACACGACGAACGCGTTGTAATTCACCTTGTGGTGAAATAATTGCCAGTCCTGCCGAGTCATAACCACGATATTCTAATCGTTTTAAACCTTCTAATAATATTTCAGCAACATCACGTTTGGCGATAGCACCTACAATTCCACACATAGTTTATTCCTCGTTAGTTAGCTTTGTTGGTCGTTTCCAACCAGCAAGTTGTTTTTGTTTTACTCGGCTTACGACCAATTCGTTCTCATTCACATTATTGGTAACCGTTGTCCCTGCTGCAATAGTTGCCCCTTTACCCACTTTTACAGGTGCAATTAATTGCGTATCAGAACCAACAAACACATCATCTTCAATAATAGTTTTAAATTTGTTTGCACCGTCATAATTACAGGTGATGGTGCCTGCGCCTATGTTGACGTTACTACCAATTTCGCTATCGCCAAGATAACTTAAGTGTCCGGCTTTGCTTGCCTGGCCAAGATGTGCTTTTTTTAGTTCAACAAAGTTGCCAACATGGGCTTGTTCATCAAGCTGTGAACCAGGTCGTAGACGGGCGAAAGGTCCGATAGTGCACTGTTTAGCGATAGTTGAATCTTCAATAATGCTATACGGACTGACTGTTGAATCATCATCAATTGAGCAATTTTTTAAGATACAGCTTGCACCAATAAATACGTTATTGCCTAGTTTGACATTTCCTTCAATAATTACATTACAATCAATCGTAACATCTTTACCATGCGATAGTGTGCCTCGTAAGTCAAAGCGATTTGGATCAAGCAGGGTGACACCAGCTAGTAATAAATTTTGAGCTTGCTGGTGTTGATATTGTCGTTCTAATATTGCCAATTGTAGGCGATTATTAACACCTTCAACTTCAAATTGTTGCGTAGGTTGGGATGTTTTAATGTCATAACCATCTTGATAAGCAAAAGCAATAATATCCGTTAAGTAATACTCTTTTTGTGCATTATTATTAGTTAAACGAGATAACCAATCTTTGAGTAATTTACCAGTAACAAGCATAATGCCAGTGTTAATTTCTTTGATTTTTTGTTGCTCAAGAGATGCATCTTTCTGCTCAACAATGGCGATAACTTTGCCATTTTTACGTTCGATTCGTCCATACCCTGTTGGATCATCTAACGTTACTGTTAATAATGCAATGCCGTGATCTGTTTTACTAGTGATTAAATTTTTTAATGTTTCAACCGAAATTAATGGCGTATCCCCATAAAGAATCAACATATCTTCGTCATCTTGAATGTAAGGGATAGCTTGTTGAACAGCGTGACCAGTGCCGAGTTGTTCCGCTTGATAAATCAGTTGCACATGTTGATCTTTAAGCGCATCTTCAAGCTGTTGTTTGCCATGCCCATAAACAATATTGATGCTATTTGTATTAAGTTGTTGAACTGTATCAATCACATGTTGTAACATCGGCTTGGCGCCAATTTTATGTAAAACTTTAGGTAGGTTGGAATGCATCCGTGTGCCTTTTCCTGCCGCCAAAATAATTGCACTCAGTTTTGGTGGTGAAATTGCCATAATTGGTTCCGATCTGGTTGAATTAGCGTAACACTATAATCAAAATTTTTAATGAAATCATCCCCAATCTTTTAATTTTTATCATAAAAAAAGTAAAATTGATATTTACCAAAGAGTTTAACAAAAGAGGCAGTAAGTTATGAATTCCGCTATAAAAGTTTTATTACTCTATACCACACACGAAAAACAGACATTTAAGATTATGCAACGCATAAAAACACGACTTAATGGTCGATGTGATTGTGATGTTATTGAGCTGTTACCCGATACTAAAATCGATCTGACACAATACCAAGCAGCCTTATTGGGAAGTTCGATTCGTTATGGATTTTATAGCAAAGTGATGAAAACGTTTATCGATAAAAATTATCAGCAATTAAATAGTATGAAGTCTGGATTTTTTGGGGTAAATATGGTTGCGAGAAAACCCAATAAAAATACACCAGAAACAAATTTATATACCAAAAAGTTTTTAGCTAAAATAGCATGGAAACCAGCTTTTACCGCTGTTTTTGCTGGTGCACTTTATTATCCTCAATATAATTGGTTTGATCGCAATATGATCCGCTTTATTATGTGGTTAGGAAAAGGTGATACTGATGTAACAAAACCAGTTATTGAATATACAGATTGGGCAAAGGTAGATGAATTTGCTGAACAGTTTTATACTTAAACGTATATTTACCTGAAACTTTTTTACAAATAAATTGATATTTTTCTAAAGATATCAAGTGTTCAACTTCTTTTAAAGAAACTTTGTGATATAGATCAACATTTCGGCTAAAAAGGTGTACAATACTGCGCCTATAGAATCTGTCTCCTAATTGGAATTTTAATTGTGATTGAAAATTTAAGAAATATTGCCATTATTGCTCACGTTGACCATGGTAAAACAACATTGGTTGATAAGTTATTAAAACAGTCAGGTACGCTAGATAATCTACGTGGTGAAGATAACGAACGCATCATGGACTCTAATGCGCTTGAAAAAGAGCGTGGTATTACCATTTTAGCTAAAAATACCGCTATTGATTGGAATGGTTACCGAATTAATATCGTTGATACCCCAGGACATGCTGATTTTGGTGGTGAAGTTGAACGTGTTATGTCTATGGTTGATTCTGTATTATTGCTCGTTGATGCAATGGATGGACCAATGCCTCAAACACGTTTTGTAACGCAAAAAGCATTTGCTTATGGTTTAAAACCGATTGTGGTTATCAATAAAGTAGACCGACCAGGAGCTCGCCCTGATTGGGTGGTTGACCAAGTGTTTGATCTGTTTGTTAATTTAGGAGCTACTGATGAACAGCTAGATTTCCCTATTGTTTATGCTTCTGCATTAATGGGTATTGCGGGCTTAGATCATGAAAATATGGCTGAAGATATGACGCCACTATTTGAAGCGATTGTTAAACATGTTGAACCACCAAAAGTGGATTTAGATGGTCCATTCCAAATGCAAATTTCTCAACTTGATTATAATAATTATGTTGGCGTTATTGGTATTGGTCGTATTAAACGTGGTCGTGTTAAACCTAATCAACAAGTGACTATAGTTGATAGTGAAGGTAACAAACGTACAGGTAAAGTAGGGCAAGTGCTAGGTCATTTAGGGCTGCAACGTTATGAAGCTGAAGTTGCCGAAGCTGGTGATATTATTGCATTAACTGGTCTTGGTGAACTCGGTATCTCTGACACGATTTGTGATAACAGTTGCGTTGAAGCTCTGCCGGCATTAACCGTTGATGAACCAACAGTAACTATGTTCTTTAATGTTAATAGCTCACCATTTGCTGGTAAAGAAGGTAAATATGTAACATCTCGACAAATTCTTGAGCGTTTAAATAAAGAGCTTGTACATAATGTTGCGCTGCGCGTTGAAGAAACTCCAGATCCCGATGCTTTTAGAGTATCTGGTCGTGGTGAATTGCATTTATCAGTACTAATTGAAAATATGCGCCGTGAAGGTTATGAGCTAGGTGTTTCTCGTCCTAAGGTTATTTTTAGAGAAATTGACGGTAAAAAACAAGAACCATTTGAACAAGTTACGCTTGATATTGAAGAACAGCATCAAGGTTCAGTAATGGAAGCTCTTGGTTTACGTAAAGGTGATCTAACAAACATGTTACCAGATGGTAAAGGTCGCGTACGTTTAGATTACGTAATTCCAAGTCGTGGACTTATCGGTTTCAGAACTGAATTTATGACTATGACTTCAGGTACTGGTTTACTTTATTCTACATTTAGTCATTATGATGATATTCGCCCAGGCGAAATTGGCCAGCGTAATAATGGCGTAATGATTTCTAACGGTACAGGTAAAGCATTGGCTTATGCGTTATATGGTTTACAAGACCGTGGTAAGTTATTCCTAGGTCATGGTGCTGAAGTATATGAAGGGCAAATCATTGGTATACATACTCGTTCAAACGATTTAACTGTTAACTGTTTAACGGGTAAAAAATTGACTAATATGCGAGCATCAGGTACCGACGAAGCAACAACACTTTCACCGCCAATTAAAATGTCATTGGAACAAGCGTTAGAGTTTATTGACGATGATGAATTAGTTGAAGTAACACCGTTATCTATCCGTCTTCGTAAACGTCATTTGACGGAAAATGACCGAAAACGCGCATTTAGAAGTGGTAACAAAGACTAATTAATATTTGTTCTATCGTAATATGAAAACCTCGCTATTTAGCGAGGTTTTTTTTGGCTTTTACTCTAGCAATGGCATCGGCGATAGACTGTTTTCGGTCGATCGATGTGCTAGTTTTGTTTGCCATCGGTGTGGTCCGAGGAAACAAAATTGTTGGCGGCACCAATTGGTTGTGATTTAATCGCTGTTGCTTTTTCTCAGTTAGCGCTAACTCTTCTGATTCACTTAACACAGTGCCTAAAGTGCTTAATGTAATACAGTCTGTTGGACAGGTATTAATACAATTACTACACGAGGTACATAACTGTGGCAAAATAGTGTGTAATACTTGCTTACTGCCCACTATAGCATCGGTTGGGCAAACACGAATGCATTTGCCACATCCAATACAGTTTTCTTCGTCAATAAATGCTTTATATTGTTCTTGGGTTTGCATAATTACTTCTTGCATTAACTTAAACCTACAATATTACCATCTTTGTCAATATCGATTTGTCTATAAGCAGGATTAGTACCTAGCCCTGGCATGGTCATCACATTACCAGCATAAACACGAATAAAACCAGCACCGGCAGATATTGCTAAATGACTGATATCGACATCAAAATCGGTAGGAACATTTTTTAAGTTTGCATCAGCACTAATTGACATTGGCGTTTTAGCAATACAAAGTGGCAAATGATCCAGTTTTAATTCTTCGATCTCTTTGATGTTTTCCAGTGCGGTGGCTGATAAATTAGCCTTGTTAGCACCATATTTTTTTACCATGGTTTGAATCTTATCAGCGAGAGGCATATTATCAGGATAAGGCAATTTGATTTCACTTGGCATATCACATGCTTTAATAACATGTTTTGCTAATTTTTCAGCGCCTTTACCGCCTTGAGTGAAGACTTCACTCACTTCACAGGCAAATGCACCATGTTCAATCGCATATTTTTGTAAAAATGCTAATTCTTCTTCACTATCGTGTGGGAAGCGATTAATAGCGACAATTACTTGTAATCCATAGCTTTTGGCATTGTTGATATGCCATGCTAAATTGGCAGCACCAATTTTAAGTAATTCAACGTTTGACTCTGAAACTTCTTTTGGAATTGCTTGCCCTGGTTTAATATTATATTTACCACTGTTAGATTTTAAACTACGAACTGTTGCAACAAGAACTACACATGAAGCTTTAATACCAGCTTGGCGATATTTGATATTAAAGAATTTTTCCATACCCATATCCGAACCAAAGCCTGCTTCAGTCACGACATAATCAGCAAGTTGTAAAGCAATGCGATCGGCAATGACAGATGAGTTACCATGAGCGATATTAGCAAAAGGCCCAGCATGAATAAGTACCGGTGTATTTTCAACAGTTTGCATCAGGTTTGGATTAATCGCATTTTTAAGTAATACCGTCATAGCGCCAGCAACTTCAAGTTGTTCTGCGGTGATCGCCTCACCTTGGATACTATAAGCTAAAATAATACGTCCAATGCGCGCACGCATATCTTGTAAATCTGATGCTAAGGCTAAAATTGCCATGAGTTCTGACGCTGCAGTAATTTCAAATCCATCTTGGCGCGTAATACCATTAACACCACCGCCAACACCGACAGTTATTTTACGAAGTGCACGATCATTATGATCTATCACTCTCTTCCATACAATGCGATTTACATCAATGTTTAGACGCGGTAAACCTGTTTGTGCGGTAAATTCATCACCTAAACGTTCTTCATGATAAAGCCTTGAATCTAAAGCGGCAGAAGCTAAATCATGTGCGGCAGTAATGGCATGAATGTCACCTGTTAAGTGTAGATTTAATGTTTCCATTGGCAAAACTTCGGCTTTACCACCGCCAGCAGCGCCACCTTTAACACCAAACACAGGACCTAAACTTGGTTGACGGATACAAGCGATTGCTGACTTACCAATATAATTTAAGCCCTCACTTAGCCCGATAGTATTAACTGTTTTACCCTCACCAAGTGGTGTCGGTGTGATAGCAGTAACTAATACCAATTTACCGTTAGGTTTGTTTGGTTTGGTTTTAAGAATGGATAGATCAACTTTTGCCACATGCTTGCCGTAAGGCAGGACAAATTCTTCTGGAATGTTGCATTGTTTAGCTATTTCGGTAATTGGATGTAATGGCATATTAATTCTCATCTAACAGTAATTTGGGTTATCAGTATAAATAATTTGATTTGTCGAATAAAGCGACAATTTTATCTTTATTGTTTTTCGGCACAATTCGCAATTATCTTGTTATAATTACTAAATACATTCAATCAACATATATTTCATTAAAGGATAATAATTAAATGAATTGGTTTTCTGAGTATTCACTTTTTTTAGCTGAAACAGCAACAGTTGTTATAGCAATTTTAGCTGTACTTGTTTTTATATTAAGCCAACGCCGTAAGTCTGCAACGGTGGCTGGGCGGTTATCGGTTAAAGATATTAGCCAAGAATATGAACAAGTCAAAGACGACATGTTAATGTCAAGCATGGACGAGTTAGAAGCTAAGCTGTTTATGAAAGATCTTAAAAAACAGAAAAAAAATGAGAGAAAGCAAGCGAAATTAGCAGCTAAACAAAAAAAGAAACAAGCTAAAAATCAAGAAAAATCTGCCGAACAAACTTCGTCAGATTCAGATAATGTAGCGAAACCAGTAGAAAGTAATACAAACCAACAAGTTAAACCTAAATTATTTGTATTATCTTTCAATGGCAGCATGGATGCACACGAAGTTGAAGAATTACGCCAAGAAATCACTGCTGTATTAGCGGTTATTAAGCCTGAAGATAAAGTTGTCATTAAGCTTGAAAGCCCAGGTGGCGTGGTTCACGGTTATGGTCTTGCTGCATCGCAATTATTACGGTTTAGACAGCGTGATATACCTTTCACTGTAGTGGTTGACAAAGTTGCGGCGAGTGGGGGATATATGATGGCGTGTACCGCTAACAAAATTGTGGCAGCACCATTTGCCATTGTGGGTTCAATTGGTGTGGTTGCGCAGATCCCTAATTTTAACCGCTTACTCAAAAAACATGATGTAGACATTGAATTACAAACGGCAGGTGCGTATAAGCGTACATTGACGATGTTTGGTGAAAATACCGAAGAAGGACGTCAAAAGTTCAAACAAGAATTAGAAGAAACTCATCTTTTATTTAAAGACTTTGTTAAAGAGTATCGCCCAAATGTCGATATCGAACAAGTTGCAACAGGAGAACATTGGTTTGCAACACAAGCTAAAAATAAAGGCTTAGTTGACGAAATCAGTACAAGTGATGACTTTATTTTATCTCACTTAGAAACACATAAAATTATCTCAGTATGTTATCAACGTAGGCAAAAGTTATCGGAAAGAATTTCAAAGAACGTGATAAAAAGTGTAGAAAGATTGTTTTTCAGACAAGAAAACGGGCTGTAATAGCTCGTTTTTTATCTAGTCAAAACTTATTAATACTATTTAGTCGCCACGACAAGATATTGAAACCAAAAAGAATCTTTACCCTTGATTATTCGCATAAAAATATACCAATCATTGGTTAATTTTTAACTATAGCATTAATTGCCAAAACTGAATATCTATTATTCTAAATAGGTTTAATATGCAAATAATCCATAAAAATTAATGGATAGGCGCTTTCTTTAAATTGTACTATTTTATATTTTTTGCTTAAGGACAATTACTATGTTTCAATGGCTTTCAAATTGGATTTTAGATGGACTTAAACACTCCCCCGAAATTCTTTTATTTCTATCTTTAAGTTTAGGGTATTTAATTGGTGGCATTCGAATGGGTAAATTCCAACTCGGTGGTGTTGCTGGTTCGTTACTTGTTGCTGTTGCTTTAAGTGTTTTTGGCGTTACTATTGATGCTGGGGTTAAATCGATTCTTTTTGCACTATTTATTTATGCTGTGGGTTATGAAAGTGGTCCTCAGTTTTTCCGCTCATTAGGCGTGAAAACATTACGCGAAATCTTCTTAGCATTATTTATTGCTGTCGCAAGCTTTTTGACTGTTGTGGTTTTAGCTAAAATATTCAATTTAGACAAAGGCCTTGCCGCTGGTTTAGCAGCAGGAGGATTGACCCAATCTGCCATTATGGGTACAGCCTCTGATGCATTAAGTCAGCTAGGATTAAGTGCTGAAGAGTTAAGTAAAATGCAAGCTAATGTCACTATTGGTTATGCAGTGACTTATATATTTGGTTCACTAGGTGCCATTATAGTGTGTGTCAATATTCTACCAAAAATAATGGGCAGAGATATTGGCGATGATGCAATTAAAGCACAAGCAGAACAGCTTCATGGTTCGCTCTTATTGGGCAATGATCAAAATTTAGCTTTATCTGATATTAGTGGTCGTTTGTATCGTATTACCAATAAAATCAACCAAACTGTTTCCCATATTGAACAAACTGTAAATGGTATCAGTATTGAACGTATCAAACGTGGTAATAAAATAATTGAAGCAACACCAGACACAGTATTAAAGGCTAAAGATATCATTCTGGTTGTGGGTCATCGTGACGCTATGATTAAAGCACAAGATCTTCTTGGCACCGAAGTAAATTCAGCATCAGGTATGGATGTAGTGATGAACAAACTAGATGTTGAAATGCGTAATAGTCGTTATGTGGATCAAAATCTTACTCAAGTGCTTCAATCTGACGAAGTTATGAAATTAAAACATGGAATATACCTTTTGGCTATTCATCGTGATGGACAATCCCTTCCACTTAATAACGATATTAATTTAAAACTTGGTGATGTTATTACTATTTATGGTGCTGATGGTGATCTTCGTCGTGTTGTGGATAAAATTGGTGCTCCAATCACTAAAAGTGAAAAAACTGATTGGATATTTCATGGTTTAGGTCTTGTTGTTGGTCTTATTATTGGCTTAATTGTGATTCGTGTTAGTGGCATTCCTATCACATTAGGTGCAGGTGGAGGGGCACTCTTATCAGGTCTATTATTTGGTTGGTATCGATCTGTTCATCAAACTATCGGTAACATACCAACTGGTGCTGTGCAACTTTTAAAAGATTTTGGCTTGGCAGGTTTTGTGGCGGTAGTTGGTTTAAGTTCTGGTCTTCAAGCGATTAATACGATTAAAGAACAAGGTTTATCCCTATTTTTAATTGGTGTTGTTGTTACTTTATTGCCAATGTTACTTGCCATTTATTTTGGTAAATATGTACTAGGCTATAAAAATGTAGCGGTGTTTGCCGGTGCTTTAGCGGGTTCGCGTAGCGCTAATCCTGCTTTTGGTGAAGTGCTAAATAAAGCCGGTAACTCAACACCAACCAACTCTTTTGCCATTACTTATGCTTTAGCTAATGTTTTCCTAACTTTATTAGGACCATTAGTTGTTGCTTTTGTTTAATTGATCCATCAAATTAAGGATACAAATGTATGAAAAACAAAACAGAATACAGTCAATATGCTAATTTAAGTCCTTTTGAATTAAAAGATAACTTAATTAAACTGGCACAAAGTCATACCGATCGCGTAATGTTAAATGCAGGTAGAGGCAATCCCAACTTTCTTGCTACTTGGCCTCGCCAAGCTTTTTTCCAATTAGGTGTATTTGCAACCCAAGAATCCGAAATGTCATTTTCATATTTAAATGAAGGTATCGGTGGTATGCCAATTAAAGCAGGACTAACAGGACGCTTTGAACATTTTATTTGCCAAAATTACAACACTCCTGGTGTTGCCTTTTTAGGTAAGGCATTTTCTTATATTCGTGATCAACTAGGGCTTGACGAAAACGCCTTTTTACAAGAAATGGTAGAAGGTATTTTAGGATGTAATTATCCAGTACCAGATAGAATGCTACATTTTAGTGAAGATGTGGTTAAAGCATATGTTTTACAACAAATGGGTGCTCAATATCTGGATCGTAATGATATCGATTTATTTGCTGTTGAAGGTGGCACAGCTGCCATGGCTTATATTTTTAACTCAATGAAAGAAAATGGATTAATCCAAAAAGGTGACAAAATTGCCATTGGCGCACCTATATTCACGCCTTATCTCGAAATTCCTGAACTTAACGATTACCAGTTAGTTGAGGTATTAATCAATTCTGATCCTAACTCAAATTGGCAGTATCCTGAGTCAGAATTGCGTAAATTAGAAGATCCATCAATTAAAGCCTTTTTTGTTGTTAATCCTTCAAATCCACCATCAGTTAAAATTGATGATAAAAGTTTAAAAATCATTGCTGAGATTGTTAAAAAACGTCCTGAATTGATCATTTTGACTGATGATGTTTATGGAACATTTGCCGATGATTTCCAATCTTTATTTGCAATTTGCCCTCAAAATACTATTTTAGTTTATTCATTCTCTAAATATTTTGGTGCTACAGGTTGGCGTTTAGGTGTTATTGCAACAGCACATGATAATGTAATAGATAAAGCCATTAAAGCGTTACCAAGCAAAACCAAACAGATCTTAAATAAACGATATAGCTCAATTGTTACTGACCCTGAAAATCTAAAATTTATAGACCGCTTAGTAGCCGATAGTCGTGCGGTTGCATTAAACCATACTGCTGGACTATCAACACCACAGCAAGTACAAATGGTATTATTTGCATTATGTGAAATGATGGATAGCGATCAAAGCTATAAAACAGCATTAAAATCGCTAATTCGACGCCGTGCAGCATCACTTTATCAACATTTAGGTCTTAAACATCAAACCGATGAAAACAGTGTAGATTATTACACTCTAGTGGATCTTGAACATATTTGCCGAGAATTATATGACGATAAATTTGCTAAATGGATCCTAAAAAATAAAAACCCATCTGAAATGTTATTCAGAATTGCTGATGAAGCAGGTGTTGTACTATTACCGGGTAAGGGATTTGCTGTACAACATCCTTCTGCTCGCGCATCGTTAGCAAACTTAAATGAATATCAATATGCCGCAATTGGATTATCAATGCGTAAATTGGCAGAAGAATATTATGCTGAATATAAAACGAAGAATTAATAGCTAAATATTTAAATCAATAAACTTAATTAATACCCTAGCTAGTCTAGGGTTTTTATTCAATCAAAATGTTGTAAATTTTCTACTACCGATGTATCCAAAAGTAACAGTATTACGACAATCTATCTTTTGGGAAAAATATAAAATAAATATACTACCTGAGTTATGTAAAACGAAAAATAGACCTATCTTTATAACGTTAAAAGGTTAATATAACCATTTATACGTCGTCGAAATATGCCGACAAATAAGCGAGCATAACACGTCAAAAAAGCGTGTTGGAAGTGTTAGGTATTTTGTCAAGAATAAAATATAGCTGATTTGTCAAAACCGAAATAAAGTCAAATATTATCATTCAACTACTTTGAGCGTTTTTGATAAGTTAACACTAAACTTCTATCTTTACTTTATATATAATGTTGGCTCAATACTTAGATTGTAGATATCAATTTCGGAGCCTTTCATGCAGCAGTTTCGTCCTATCCATCGTGCTTTACTTAGTGTGTCCGACAAAACCGGTATTTTAGAATTTGCAAAAGCCTTATCAGAACGTAATGTTGAACTCCTTTCGACTGGGGGGACAGCAAAATTATTAATGGAAAACCAAATACCTGTTATCGAAGTATCAAATTACACTGGTTTTCCTGAAATGATGGACGGGCGAGTTAAAACCTTACATCCTAAAATTCATGGGGCAATTTTAGGGCGACGAGGTATTGATGATGATATTATGCAACAACATCAAATTGCTCCGATTGATATGGTGGTTGTTAATCTTTACCCCTTTGCACAAACTGTCGCTAAACCAGATTGTACGTTAGATGATGCGGTTGAAAACATTGACATTGGTGGTCCGACAATGGTTCGATCTGCTGCCAAAAATCATAAAGATGTTGCCATTGTAGTTGATTGTGGTGATTATGAAAATATCATCAATATGATGGATAGTAGCCAAAACTCCCTTTCATTTGAATATCGTTTTAACCTTGCAATTAAAGCCTTTGAACACACGGCTAAATATGATGGTATGATTGCCAACTATTTTGGCCAATTTGTGCCACCTTACATGGGTGAAACCAATCAACCATCGGGCGAATTTCCTCGAACTTTAAATCTACAATTCATTAAAAAACAGAATATGCGTTACGGTGAAAACGCACATCAGCAAGCGGCTTTTTATGTTGAGCAAGATGTCAAAGAAGCCTCGATTGCAACAGCAAACCAATTGCAAGGTAAAGCCCTTTCTTATAACAATATTGCTGATACCGACGCTGCGCTTGAATGTGTAAAATCATTTGATGAGCCAGCGTGTGTGATTGTAAAACATGCTAATCCTTGTGGCGTAGCGGTTAGTGATAATATTTTACATGCTTATGAAAAAGCCTTTAAAACTGATCCAACTTCAGCTTTTGGTGGCATTATAGCCTTTAATAGACAACTTGATGTAGATACCGCAAAAGCCATTGTTGATAAACAATTTGTAGAAGTAATTATTGCCCCATCAGTTAGCCAAGAAGCTTTAACCATTACTCAAGCTAAAAAAAATGTGCGTGTACTTGAATGTGGTGAGTGGTCAACACCAGCATCAGTAAGTTTAGATTTTAAACGTGTCAATGGCGGTTTATTAGTGCAAGATCGTGATCTAGGTATGATATCGCCAAATGAATTAACAGTAGTAACAAAACGTAAACCAACTGCTCAAGAGCTTTCAGATGCGCTATTTTGTTGGAAAGTGGCAAAATTTGTTAAGTCAAATGCCATTGTCTATGCAAAAGATAATATGACAATTGGTATTGGAGCAGGGCAGATGAGTCGTGTTTACTCTGCTAAGATAGCGGGAATTAAAGCTAAAGATGAAAATTTAAACGTTGCTGGATCAGTTGTTGCTTCAGATGCGTTTTTCCCATTTAGAGATGGCGTCGATGCCGCTGCAGCCGCAGGTGTGACTTGTGTGATTCAACCCGGTGGCTCGATTCGAGATGATGAAGTGATCCAAGCCGCAAATGAGCACAATATCGCGATGATCTTTACTAAAATGCGTCATTTTAGGCATTAATTGTGTGATCACTTTGTTAGTTTTTTAAAAATTAGTTATCTATATATATCTTTATATTATGAAAGGCATCTTAAAAGGATCTTTTATGAAAGTATTAGTAATTGGTAATGGTGGGCGTGAACATGCGCTTGCTTGGAAAGCAGCACAATCTCCATTGGTTTCTAAAGTTTTTGTTGCACCTGGCAATGCTGGTACTGCGCTGGAACCAAGTTTAGAAAATATTAATATCAAAGCCACCGATGTGAGTGGACTGCTTAACTTTGCCCAGCAACAGCAAGTGGATTTGACCATTGTTGGTCCTGAAGCACCACTGGTTATTGGCATTGTTGATAGCTTCCAAAAAGCAGGATTAAAAATCTTCGGTCCAACAAAATCGGCCGCTCAACTGGAAGGGTCAAAAGCTTTTACTAAAGATTTTTTAGCACGTCATAAAATTCCAACAGCTGAATATCAAAACTTTACTGAAGTTGAACCAGCAATTGCTTATATCCGTGAAAAGGGCGCACCGATCGTGATTAAAGCTGATGGACTTGCGGCTGGTAAAGGCGTTATTGTTGCCATGACACTAAAAGAGGCCGAAGACGCCGTTCGTGATATGTTAGCTGGAAATGCCTTTGGTGATGCAGGTCACCGAGTAGTGATTGAAGAGTTTCTCGAGGGGGAAGAAGCCAGCTTTATTGTCATGGTAGATGGCAAAAATGTCGAGCCCATGGCAACGAGCCAAGATCATAAACGTGTTGGCGACGGCGATATAGGTTTAAACACGGGGGGCATGGGCGCGTATTCGCCAGCTCCTGTTGTAACTGATGCGGTTTTTGCAAAGGTAATGGATGAAATTATCTATCCAACGGTCAATGGTATGGCGCAAGAAGGTAACGTCTATGTCGGCTTTTTATATGCTGGCTTAATGATTGACAAAGACGGCAATCCCAAAGTTATTGAATTCAACTGCCGATTTGGCGATCCCGAAACACAGCCGATAATGATGCGAATGCAATCAGATTTGGTCAAACTTTGCTTAGCGGCGGTAGAAGGCAAATTAGATACGGTCAAATCAAAATGGGATCCAAGATCCGCACTAGGTGTAGTGCTAGCTGCAGGCGGTTACCCAGGTGAATATCATACCCAAGATGTAATTCTTGGACTACCGGCAGAATCAACCGAAGATTGCAAAATTTTCCATGCGGGTACTAGTTTAGAAAAAGGGCGAGTCTACACCAACGGTGGACGGGTATTATGTGTAACCGCACTTGGCAACACAGTACTTGAAGCTCAACAACGTGCTTATCAGCAAGCCAAAGATATCTATTGGCATGGTTGTTTTTATCGCCATGATATTGGCTACCGTGCAATTGAGCGGGAAAAAAATAAATAACCGTTTATGAAAAATTGGTTTATTAAAAAACAATAAATAAAAAATTCAATAAAATCAATACTCTACCTGAATGTTTTGCCTTAGGTAGAGTGTTTGATAGCGCTAAGTGCTGTATCATTTTAGACACAAGCAGAGGCAAGCCAATGTCTTAAATTTATTAAATAACCAAGCTAGATGTGGTGTTACACAAATCTTGTTTATCTTATCAAAGTTATCTTTAAAATTTTTATCGAAATCACTTGCTAAATTTCCGTTGTCATTGACACTACTATTATTATTGCCGTATTCATTGGAATCGCAGGCATTATCGGCCACGACTTATAAACGTATTATTCATGGTACTGCACCTTATTTAACTTTTGAGGGGGGTACTACCAAAGTGACTACAACAGATGACTTATTAAGTATTAGGTTATCGGATGGTCGTACACTCACACCGCAAAACAATTCTTCATCATCAACAAATCCAATTGAGTTACCCGCATTAGATCAAAGTTTTGAAAATATTGACATGATGGTACCGACATCAACCAATTTTGTGAACCTAGCGATTTAGTCGCACAGGGTAATTGGGGTGATGATGATGGACAAGATGGTGGGGTAATGGCAGTAAGACAGAAACCTATCACATTAAACCTGATGTACCGAATAAAATCTGTTACACAAGGCCTAATTTGAATTTTGGTAAAAATTCTAATGGATGGGATTTTGCAGACCCAGCTAACATTTGGAATCTAGATAAAGGTTTTTTAACACAATCTACGAGTCCACTATTTTATAATCTTAATTTCCCGACAACGGGGGCTGATGCAAGTCTGTTAAGTTGGTCTCCAGTTATGCATAGCGGAATAACCGCAACAGTAAGATGGATTAAGCCAAGCTCCAGCGATAACTGAATTTCTGATACATCAAAATATGTAACAAGGGTGACATTAACTGGTCCAGAGACAAGGAATCAGATAAATAATCCTAATCCAATAGTAGCACCAAATTTACCTTGGAAGTTCGAGTTAGAGGGAAGGGATAGTCTAGATAATGTGGTTGCCAAATATGGATTTGAGTTGAGACAGTGGTTTGTTCATCGAGCAGATAAAAGGTTTTCTGTCTCTGAGCAGGCAAGGCCAGTGAGCCTTGCGCTTTAATGACTGAAAGCCAAAACAGCTCCCGATCGATACGAATTAAAAGCTTGTGCTTTTGTTATTAACTGGCTGTTATTAAATAATAAAAGAGCTTTGCTTAAAAATCCCAACTGGATGTAATAAAAAAGTATCCTATAAGTATTTGATTTGTTTGAAAATTCAAGCTAAAACGTTAATAAAATCAATAGTGTATCTGAGCTATTTTAGATCAAGAAATCTCACAATATGGTAAAGCCAATATATCTAGCTTATTATGGTGTTAAAATGCACCGATAATTAAGTAAAGTTAGTACGCCAGATGGGAGGTTTGATGAGAACGTGGTCGCAGATATTAATAATCCCAACAAAATTTTAATTAAAAAATTAACCTATTTATAAAGCTAAATTGTTTTCATTTTTACGTTTATTTACGTTTATTTATGTTTATTTACATTTCTTTACAAAAAAATCATCAAAAAAACTAGTCGCTTTTTTTCTTAATAGTTATAATTCTATCCATTATGGGAAATCAGCTTATTTAATGAGCAAGTATAAACAAAAAACAAATTATTTAACTGGATGGATCGTAATGCCGTATCATTTCAGACTTCAGCACAGGCAAAACTATGTCTCAAATTTATCAAATATCTCTAGTAGAAAGTTTTTTAAAAGAACCTCATTTATGTATTCGAAATTATTCTTCAAATCATCATCGGAATTATTTTTAAAAACTCCATTGTCGTTGATGCCGTTATTGTTATTACCTTATTCCTTAGAATCTCAGGCATTATCGGCCACTACTTCTGAGCGCATTCACGGTTCTGCGCCTTATTTAATTTTTGATGACGGCACTACCAAATTGACTACCACAGATGACTTATTAAGTATTAAGTTATCGGACGGTCGAACATTCACACCGCAAAATAATCCTTCATCACCGACAAATCCGATTGTGTTACCTGCAATAGGTCAAAGTTTTGCTGATATAGGCATGTTGGTTCCGCGATCAAGCAACTCAATAAGTATAAGTGGATTAGTAGCACAGGGTAAATGGGGGGATGATGATGGAGACGGAAAAGAAGATAGTATAACAGCAAGTGGGGATATCAGGCTGAGTATTACTGATAAAAATAACCAAACGGTTAATCGTAATGAAGTATTAACGATATGTAATGCGCCTTATAAAGTAGAGTTAAGTAGTACAGATGGTTATTTAAAAACTTTGTATGGTGTACCAGATATTAATACCTTCACAGAAAGTCGTACAACATATTATATCAATCCAAAATCATCGCCAGCTATCTGTTTTGTAAGGCCGAATTTAAGAGAAGGTGAAGATAACTTTGCTGGTCCAGTTGATATATGGAATTCTGATAAAGGGTTTTTGACTCAATCAGCTACGCCGTTACAGTATGGTCGAAATTTTCCAACAACGGGTAGTGATGGATTGTATTTTGATTTAAACATAAGTGGAGTTGATAGTAAGCAGTTAACTTGGGATTCAGTCACACGTGGGGGAATAACTGCTACTGTGATAGAAAAGGAAATAGATTGGTGGGAATCGGGGATTTCCAATGAAGAGAAAGTAACTCGCGTTATGCTAACAGGTCCTAAGGCAAGTGATGCTCAAAAACAAACAGACAGTCCAGATCCAATTCCCAAACCAAATTTACCACAGGTATTTGAACTGGAGGGTAAAGATAGTAATAAAAATGTGGTAGTAAAATATGGGTTTGTTCTGCAGAAGTGGTTTGTGCATCGTGGAGATAGCATGAATACTTATTTTAATCAAACATCTTGGTGTAATAGTGTAGGTTATCGTGTTCCACAGGTAAGGGATCTGACTAATGCAGTCTGTTCTGGTCTTTTGGAGAGTGAAGAGTGTCAGGGAGCTATTGGTGCTAAGCCACCTTCAAAAAATAATATGTACCAGCGTCAAATAGGTGCTGGTTTTTATCCAGAGTGGGGCGCACTTTATTTTTATTATCGCTCCCCCGGTGAATCTCCTCCTATTCTCTACTATAGTATAACAAGCGACACTAATGAAAGTGGTTTACCATTCGTCGTAAACAATGGTGGCAATGGTGATGGTTTAATAGACCTTGGTTTGAATTTAGATTGGTATTCTTATAATGCTATTTGTGTCACTCCTTAGCATTTATTATTTGGTACTTAATCCTTAGGGGGCAGGGAAGTTTATGGAGCAAACAAGGTAGTAAAGAACCAAGCTCTGCGCCGTTGGGGCGCTGAGCAGGTAAAGTCTGCGAGCCTAGTGTTTTTAATGACTAAAAAGCCAAAACAGCCTTCCAGACCCATGATGGTAAAGGTGTGGTTGGCGGTTTTTGTGGGTTTGATGTTGTAATTAAACCAAGGTCTATTTTAGTATGCAGTGTTTCAGACGTTTTGGTCTTTGGAGGATAAAATAGCTACAGTGTTTATGCTCAAGTAAAGGATTTAAAGTGAATTCCCTTGGCTCGGATGTTATCACTATGATTAACCATTTCTGGAAATGGTTAAAATGCAAATCTAACATTTTATTTTAATTAGAAAATTCATTTATCACTAAAGCTGAACCATTTTTATCTTTACATTTCTTTACAAAAAAGTCCGCCAAAAAACTAGCCAACTATTTTTTAAATAGCTATACTTTTACCGCTATAGGAAAACAAGCTTATTAAATAAGCGAATAGTTATAAAAATTTAGATAAAAAAAGTATTACTTAGCACAAGGAATGTGATATGCAGTATCATTTTGGCACAAGGCCTGGCAAACCTATGTCTTAAATTTATTAAATAATTCTATTCGACGAGTTTTTGCACGAAACTTATTTATATCTTCGAAATTATCTCTCAACTTATTATCGAAATTGTCCCGAAAAAGCTTATTGGTGTTGGGGCTGTTATTATTGTCATCTTTATGGAATGTACAGGCGAATGGTAAAAAATATCGAGCGGATAATCGTAGTGATGCAATAATGCTACCGTCGGCAGTTATCAATTATGCAAGGCCGAATCTAGAACGGGGGGTTGGGATATATGCAGGCCCAGCTGACATATGGAATCTTAAGAAGGGCTTTTTAGTTCAATCTATCAATCCTGAATCATACAATCAAAATTTCCCGACCACAGGTGCGCATAATTTATATTTTGATTTACTCATAACAGGAATAGAACCAGAAGAATTGACATGGGAACCCGTTACTTTGGGGGGAATTACTGCAACAGTGACAAATGTTGTAGCTAAGGATTGGTGGCTTCCTTATGAAGATTGGGGAGTTGTAGCCCGTGTTAAGTTAACAGGTCCAGAGGCAAGAACTCAAAGGAATAATCCTAAACCTAGTCAAATAGCTAAGCCACAGTTACCGCAGACGTTTGAGTTAGTGGGTAGAGATATATATGGCGTTGAGGTAGTAAAATATGGATTTGTATTAAGGCAGTGGTTCGTCAATCGGGGTCGTCGATGGAGCATTTATAGTGACCATTTAGCATGGTGTAATAGTTTGGGTTATCGAATGCCACGGGTAAGAGATTTAACCAATGCAAACTATAATAATTTAGGCGCAGCACCTAGTTCATCAGATAATCATTACAAGCGTCACATAGGCGCTGGCTTTTTCACGGAGTGGGGCACCATGAGCAACTACACTGATGCGGGCTTCGTCAGCACCGGCTACTGGACGAGCGACGCTACAGGTAGCTACCAGTTCCCTGTCGACTCGCGCTACGGCTTCGTCTTCAGCCTCAGTGCCAGCGACTCCCGCTATGGCCTTTGCACCGCACCTTAGCTTTTAGCGTTTAGTTCTTAATCCTTAGGGCGCGGAAGGGGGTTACGGTGCTTGAGAGGATAATATAACAAAGAATAAAGCCCCCGCGTAAGTTGGGGCGCTGAGCAGGCAAAGTCTGCGAGCCTTGCGCTTTAATGGCAGAAAATCAAAATAGCACCCCGACCGATACGACTTAAAAGCTTGCGCTTTTGTTATTAACTGACTGTTATTAACTGACTGTTATTAACTGGCTGTTATTAACAAGTTATTATTAAATAACTATTATCAAATAACAAAAGCGCTTTTATTAAAAAGCCAAATTCAATGTAATAAAAAACTAGCCTATAAATGTTTGATTTTATTTAGAAATGAAAATGAAAACTTAAATAAAATCAATAGTCTACCTGAACGATTTTAAAGTAAAAAACACACTTATAGCACCACAATATTAATATGCTTGCCTTATCACAGCATCAAAATATACCGATAACGAAATAAAGCTAGCACGCCAAACTGGGCTGTTTGGTGTGTTTGTGTTTTAGATGTTATCTGCAATATTAATTATTCCGCAAAAATCAAAAAGTCCTAAAGCTAATACCCTATTTTAATTATAAAATTAACTTATCACTAAAGCCGAATCGTTTTCATCTTTACATTTCTTTACAAAAAAGTCCGCCAAAAAACTAGTCAATCATTCCTTAAACGGCTATACTTTAATCGCTTTAGAAAGACAAGCTTATTAAATAAGCGAATAAACATAAAAATTCAAATAAAACAAAATATTACTTGACAGGTGGAACGAAATGCAGTACCCTTTTAGGCACAAGGCACAAGGCACAAGCACTGGCAAACCTATGTCTTAAATTTATCAAATAATCCTATTCGACAAGTTTTTACTCGAAACTTATTTATATCTTCGAAATTATCGCTCAAATCACCTAAATCACCTAAAACAGCTTTGCTAGTATTAGCATTGTTATTATTGTCATCTTCATCGAATTTACAGGCATTGAATGGTAAAAAAGCTCGAGCAGGTAATCGTAGTGATGCAATAGTAATACCGTCGCCAGTTATCGATTATGTAAGGCCGAATCTATTTTCGGGTGATGACAAATTTGCAGGCCCAGTTGACATATGGAATCCTGATAAGGGCTTCCTAGTTCAATCAATCAATCCTGAATCATACAACCTCAATTTTCCAACTACAGGAGCGCATAATTTATATTTTGATTTACTCATAAGTGAAGTAGATATAAATGAATTGAAATGGGAACCAGTCACGCATGAGGGAATTACTGCAACAGTGACAAATGTTGTACCTAATGACTATTGGATTCCTTGGGAGGATTTTGCAAAAGTTGTCGCCCGTGTTAAGTTAACAGGTCCAGAGGCAAGAACTCAAAGGAATAATCCTAAACCTAGTCAAATAGCTAAGCCAGAGTTACCGCAGACGTTTGAGTTAGTGGGTAGAGATAGATATGGCATTGAGGTAGTAAAATATGGATTTGTGTTGAGACAGTGGTTCGTCAATCGGGGTGGTCAATATGAACCTTATAGTGACCAGTTAGCATGGTGTAATAGTTTGGGGTATAGAATGCCACGGGTAAGGGATTTAACCAATGCGAAGTGTGGTGTAAATTTTAATTTCCCATGTATAAATGGCGTAGATGGCGCCACGCCGTCGTCAGTACATCGTGAATACCAACGTCAAATAGGCGCTGGCTTTTTCACGGAGTGGGGCTACATGCACTACTACCGTGATGCGGGCTTCGTCCCCTACAACTACTGGACGAGCGACGCAGTAGGTAGCTTCCAGTTCGATGTCTACTCGTACAGCGGCCTCGTCGGCAACGCCTTTGTCAGCAGCTCCCGCTATGGCCTTTGCACCGCACCTTAGCTTTTAGCGTTTAGTTCTTAATCCTTAGGGCGCGGAAGGGGGTTACGGTGCTTGAGAGGATAATATAACAAAGAATAAAGCCCCCGCGTAAGTTGGGGCGCTGAGCAGGCAAAGTCTGCGAGCCTTGCGCTTTAATGGCAGAAAATCAAAATAGCACCCCGACCGATACGACTTAAAAGCTTGCGCTTTTGTTATTAACTGACTGTTATTAACTGGCTGTTATTAACAAGTTATTATTAAATAACTATTATCAAATAACAAAAGCGCTTTTATTAAAAAGCCAAATTCAACGTAATAAAAAACTAGCCTATAAATGTTTGATTTTATTTAGAAACGCAAATAAAAACTCCAATAAAATCAATGGTCTACCTGAACGATTTTAGAGCAAAAAACACACTTATAGCACCACAATGCTAATATGCTTGCCTTATCACAGCATCAAAATATGCCGATAACGAAATAAAGCTAGCACACCAAACTGAGCTGTTGGGCGTGTTTGTGTTTTAGATGTTATCAGCAATATTAATTATTCCGCAAAAATCAAAAAGTCCTAAAGCTAACACCCTATTTTAATTAAAAAATTTACTTATCTCTAAAGCCAATCGTTTTCATCTTTACATTTCTTTACAAAAAAGTCCGCCAAAAAACTAGCCAACTATTTTTTAAACATTCGATTATCAATGTTTAATTGTTTCATTCTGTCAATCCAAGTCCAACGGATGTAATATTTATGTATGCCACCGTTAACTACATTCTGGCTCAAGTCCTGCCCTTGCCATAAATATTTTTTGAACGATAAAGAGAGATACCATTATCCTTAATTTTTTGATATAATTTATATAGATATAAGTAAACTATTCCTCAACCTTGATAGTATAAATTTTTTTAAACTGACTAGCTGGACAACGCATAGTTACATAAGTAGTTCCTGTAAATTCTATACTAATTGTTCCGTTCACTTTAGGCGTTCCTTTTATGGTGAAATCATTATATGAATTATTCCAATCAAAATAGGATGGAGATAGCTCAAGCCCTGAATTTTTAGGTTTAATATGATAGGAATCACTGCGAACTACACCAACATTAATATTTATTTCAGCATAATAAGGTTTACCAAAAGCGGCATTGGGTAAAGATTTTGGTAGCACTTCAATTTTTTGCCTACAAAAACATCCCATAAGCGAAAAAACTAAAAATAAGTTAATAATTAAAATTAAATAATATCGTGATCTTTTCATATAATTTATCTAGATATAAGTAAACTATTCCTCAACATTGATAGTATAAGTTTTTTCAAACTCGCTACCTGGACACATTGTTCCAAGAGTACCACCATTAAATTTAATAATAATTGTTCCGTTCACTTTAGGTGTTCCTTTTATGGTAAGATTATTATATGAATTACGCATATCGAAATAGGATGGTGATAGCTCAAGCCCTGAATTTTCAGGTTCAATATGATAGAAAAAAAGATCATTTGGAACTATACCGCCATTAATATTTATTTCAGCATAATAAGGTTTACCGAAAAAGGCATTGGGTAAAGATTTTGGTAGTACTTCAATTTTTTGTCTACAAAAACATCCCATAAGTGAAAAAACTAAAAATAAGTTAATAATTAAAATTAAATAATATCGTGATCTTTTCATATAATTTATTGAGATTAATTGAATTTTTATTAAAAATAAGTGTTTTTTAAACACTTTACCCTTTATGTTATTGCCATATATTTTTTATTTAAGGAATTTTACTTACCACCATAGCCGCGAAGGAGTATTGCATAACTTCTCCCAAAGTTCTACCTGAAGCCAACTGGTTGTATACCTTGCCCCATGAAAATAGTTCAAGCTGAACCTTTTCAGTTATTGCTGTTTGTTCTGTTATTTCCAGACCATTGTGTAATTTTAATTTATCTGTCCAAACGATCCAGTGATCTGGATAGGCTCAGCTTGGTTTACTAACCAACATTGCAATAATCGGTCACGATAAGCTGGTGCATAGATTTCGCGTAGCTTTGGGTCGCAAACGGCAAAACGTGTATAGGTGCTTGGTTGGTACTTTTGGTTTAGTACATCGCTTGCTAACTCGTTACAGAGTTCAGCAATGTTAAATAGTGATAACGATTTTTGTAAACTTTGTGCGGTTTGTGTGGCTGCATTTAATAATTGTTTTGTGAGGTTATTATGCATGATGAATTGCTCAACACTGTTAAATCAACTTTTGTTCAACCTAAAATATTTAATGATTTAGTGACATTATACCAATGCTATTGGCAAACGCATTGTCATTTACCTAAATCGTTTAAATTTACCACCGGCGAAGCGATTTTAACCGAGCTTACAGGGGCAATACGCTTTGCGGTATTGTCTAATATCGTTGACCGAGATAACATCGAAGAATGTCAATCAGCCGTTAAACAGTTACAACTTATTCGTGCTTCGTTAGATGTGATTAAAGGGTTGTTGTGTGTGGGTTGGAAGATGAAAATGATTTCGCACGGTGCTTTTGCTTCATTCAACCAATCCATCGACAACATCCAAAAACAGACTACTGGCTGGCAACGTTGGTTTATGGCGCAGGTGGATGATGAGGATTGGGGTCAAGTTAAATAAGTATTTTTAACTTACATCAAGAACAACATTTTGAATGCTTTAGGTTTTGGTGGTAAATAGCACTATTGAAAAAATAGGAGTAAAACATAAATAAAATCAATAGTCTATCGGAGCGATTTTATGCCTTTAAAAAGCACCTACCCCATCAACCAAAACTAACCCTATCAATAACGTGCCTTATGGTATCAATACTGTTTTTTGATATATTCGCTAAGTTTGATGGATTTGTTGGATCTTTTTAGCCAAACATAATAACCCGATTTTAATTTGAATAGATTTAAATAATTCGTAATTCTTTTAGTGATAATTTTATAAACGCATAAAAAATAGGCGCAAAAATTAAACCAATCACACCAAAAAGAGTTTCTAAAAATAGCATCGCAATTAGTAATTCACAGATACCAGCATGGATTTTTGTTCCGACAATTTTAGCATTAAGTACATATTCCATTTTATGGATTAAAATTAAATAAACAATAATTATTATTGAAACAGAAAATGATACGGTAAATGCGACAAAAAAGATTATTGTATTGACAATCAGGTTTCCAATAATTGGAATTAGACCAAAAATAAATGTTGCTAGCACTAAACTTTTACTAAATGGTAAATGAATACCAAACACGGGCAGAATAATAAATAGTAAAATCGCCGTCATTACGGTATTAAATAATGCAATCACAACTTGAGAGATAGCTACATATTGGAAAACCACTACTAATCGGTTTAGGCTAGTTTTCAAGGCTTTAGTCAATGGCCTTTGTGTAATTTGATTATGATCAGCGTTGCGTTGATTTTCTTTATAACCCAGAATTAATCCAATGATCATTCCTACAATTAATATAATTAGATCATGAAACACTTTTTTAATAATAGATTGTAGATAAAACACATGATCTTTAAGGTAAGTCATTATAGTTGATTTAACTTCATCTAGATCATCAGGTAAATAATGGGTAATACTTGTTGGTAGACTGCTGATTACATTGTTGACCAGTAATTTCAAATTTGTTAATGTTTCGGTTGGATGCTTGGCCATATCAACAAACCAAGCAAATAAATACCAAAAGCCACCAATAAAAATGCCAATAATTAAAGTTGTAAGTACCAATACCGAAATTAATTTTGACCTATGGCTAAAACGGATCATTTTTCGTGATAAAAAATCATCTAATTTTTGAGTTAATGTATAGGTTAATAAGCCTGCAATTACTGCTGGCATTAAATGCACTTGCATTAAGATAATGAAACTAACCGAGAACAGTGTAAGACAAAATATGCCTAATTTTTGATTGCTATTAAGTAACATTATTGATTTATTTCCTTTAATAATTAATGCAATATATTGAGTGGGTATATAGCGTAAAAGATAGTTAAAATTGTAACAAATACTCAATTATTTGTCTGCTTGTTATTATACTTGCTAAATAAGGTGAGCTTTACAATGTGTTTTTTGTAGTGATAAAAATAAGTGAATGGAGTTTGTCATATAAACGCTAAGGTATAACGGTGTATAGAAAACAATTGCTTTGTATTGGATTAATAAAACCTGACTCACCAAATTTAGCTGGCTTGACAATAAAATTGAGTGAATCATTATTATACAACATTGTATGTTTGCCATATTCAAGCGTATAATTAACACCATATCTTGCGGGAATGGTTAGTTCACTACCATCAATGGTCAATTTTGTTTCATTAGCGGCAGGATTGTCAATTCAACGTTCGATAGAGCTAGGTTTAAAACATCCTACAAGTGTTAAACTGCAAATTAATAGTAAATAATAAATTATATCGGATCAAATTGGTGATAAAAATTGTCACTTTCGCTTTTTATTTATTCAAAATGATATTGAAAAGAGAGGTTTTTATGAAATTTATAGTCGATAATATGAGTTGTCAACATTGTGTTAAAACAATAACTAAAGCAATCAATGATATTGATCCAAAAGCAAAAGTAACCGTTGATTTGGCCAAACATGAGGTTGATATCGAAAATAGTACTATTTCGCAAGAAGCCGTTATTGTGGCGATTGATAAAGCTGGCTTCCAGTTTGTTGGTGTTGCTTTTGGTTAGTTTTGATAAGATTTTTTGGGCATGAAATCCTTAAACTATCTGATTTGATTATTGTTTTTATATGAAATTTAAACACTAAAAACACCTAAAATTTAAATAAAATCAATCAATCTTCTGTTTTTTTACGAATTTTGATGAAAAATTTATTATTGTCGGCTTATTACCACCAACGGTAAAAATGGTGTGTAGGTCCAATTCCTTTCCCTATATTTAAATCGTTAGCATGACTAATTGCGCCGTGTAGATAATTTTTGGCTTGGGCTATTGCATCTGGCAAGCTGTTTTTAGGTAATAATGCGGCAATCGCTGCGGATAATGTGCAACCTGTGCCGTGGGTGTTTTTTGTTTGAATGCGTGGGGCGGTTATTTTAACTGTGTTATTTTGAGTGATTAAATAATCAGGGCTTTCATTGCTGGGCAAATGTCCTCCTTTCATTAATACCGCTTTACAGCCTAACTTGAGTAATTCATGCCCTTGCTTTTGCATTTCATCTTCGGTTTTAGCTTCATCACAATCAAGTAGCGCGGCTGCTTCAGGTAGATTGGGAGTGATAATTGTGGCTAAGGGTAATAAAAGCTCACGAATAGCTGTTACGGCATCAGACTTTAAAAGGGGATGTCCACCTTTAGCAACCATTACAGTATCTAACACGATAGTAGGAATAGGGTTTGTTTTAAGAAGGTGGTGAACGGTTGCGACTATTTCTTTATTCATTAGCATACCCATTTTTACGCTATCAATTTCAATATCTTGATAAAGTGTATTAAATTGGGCTTCAATAAATTCGGGCGATATAGCTAATACCGCATCAACCCCTTGAGTGCTTTGTGCTGTTAGGGCAGTGATAATTGACATACCATATGCACCAAGTGCAGAAAAAGTTTTTAAATCGGCTTGAATACCAGCACCACCACTAGGATCAGATCCTGCAATGGTTAATGCAATTGTTGTCATGATAGTGTTTCCTATTTAGCTTGTTTGATTTTGTTGATAAGCGATAATGTTGCTTGTTGAATATCTTTTTTGCCACAGATAGCCGAAACCACTGCAACACCGTCAATGCCCGTTTTAATAATGTTAGTTATATTGCTTTCATCAATACCACCAATGGCAACAGCTGGGCACTGTTTTAGTTTGACTAATTCAGTTAATTGTTCAGTTCCTATTGCTACCGTTGCATTTTTTTTGGTTATGGTTGGGAAGATAGGTCCTATGCCAATATAATTAACCTTCTGCCAAGAAACTGCTTCAAGTTGTTGTTGGTTAGTTACCGAAAGGCCTAACCATTTATCTTTGCCGATAAGTTGTCGAGCTACATCAACAGGCAAATCACTTTGTCCAATATGGACACCATCGGCATCAACCGCTAAAGCAATATCTACATGATCATTAATAAATAGTGGAACAGAGGTGTCGCTTAATGCTTCTTTCAATGCTAAGGCAGCGTAGTACCAATCTTTACCGCTAAACTCACGTTCGGATCTTAACTGTATTGCAGTCACACCATTTGAAACAGCAATTTTGGTGGTGTTTACCATGCCATTAATGCCGCCGCATAATAATGGATCAAGGACTAAATAGAGGGTTAAATCCAGTTGTTTTTTCATCTGATTTCCTTATTAAAGCGATGGATTAAATGTTGAGAGTTGATCTAATAGTGATATCGAGAAAGTCCCCAGTCCTTGTTGTTTATTAGCTAGCTCACCAGCTTTTTTCATCATAAAACATGCACAGGCAGTGGCTGATAATGGGTCAGGCGAATTAACTATGAAAGCCGCTACCATTGCAGATAATGAGCATCCTGTACCTGTTACTTTTGTTAAAGCAATATCACCACCAGTTATACTATATGTGCTGTTTCCGTTAGTTATATAGTCAACATCGCCTGTCATTGCGACAATAGTTTGATATTTTTGCGCAAACTCTTGGGCAGCGTTTAAAGCTGATTGAGTTGTGTCTTGACCGTCGGGGCCTTTTGAGAAAGATTTTTGACCATTTAGTGCTAATATTTCTGAAGCATTACCTCGTATTACTGTGGGATTAAATGATAATAATTGATGTGCAATTTCAGTTCGATAATTAAGTGCAGCTCCTACAGCAACAGGATCGAGTACCCATGGAGTTTGTGTTTGCTGTGCCTTGTCGGCCGCTAATAGCATACTTTGGGCTGTGTTGCTGTGAATAGTACCAATATTAATCAGTAAGCTATCGGCAATGTTGACAAATTCAGCAACTTCTTGTTCGGCAATCACCATTGCTGGAGAGGCACCAATAGCAAGTAGCACATTAGCGGTAAAATTTTGGACTACATCATTAGTAATGCAATGCACAAGTGGGCGTTGTTGTTTTATATGATTGATAAAAGGAGCAGTTTGGGTAATTTGGAATGATTTGGTTACTGACATATTTCTTCCTTTCTTACTGATTTATTAGTTCTATAAATGTCGGGAAGAATTTGCCAGTTTAAGGCTTTTATGGCTTAGACTTCCCTACGCTGGTATAATCCAGATCAGGTTCAACGGGTGAAATCTCAGTTTTTTGTTTAGACAAAAAACACCCCGAGTCAAAATGATTTTTTATTATGAACTGATTATTTGTTTTTAACAAGCTATTGTAATAATCTTTCAATATCGGTAATTGCTTTTCTATCTGGTAAGAAGATGATTAGATGATCATTGTCTTCAATGGTTAAATCAGTATTAACGATAATAACATCTTCTCCACGCACTACAGCTCCGATGGTTGCACCCGATGGGAGTTTTAGACCATTAATATTTTTGCCAACCAGTCTTGATGTTTCACTATTACCATTGGCAATAATTTCGACAATTTCGGATTCCCCTTGTCTTAATGAAACAACTTTAACAACCCCAGTTTGTCTAACATGGCTTAATAGCTCAGATATTGTGGCGTGTTGTGGAGAAATCGCAATATCAATCACACTATCATTAATTAGTTCAAGGTAGGCTTGGCGTTGAATTAGTACAATTACTTTTTTTGCTCCCATTCTTTTGGCTAACATGGAGGACATGATATTGGATTCATCATCACTGGTAACAGCAATAAATAGATCAGTAAGTTCAACTTGTTCTTGTGAGAGTAATTCCTGATCCGATGATTCACCATGTAATACTGTTGTATTAACGAGTTGCTCGGCAATTAATTCGGCTCGTTCGGCATTCCGCTCTATTAATTTGACTTGATAGTCATTTTCTAAACGTTTTGCTAGAGCGACAGCTACACCACCACCGCCGCTGATAATTATTCGTTTATATGGTTTTTCTAACCGTTGTAACTCACTGGTCACTGCTTTGATATTAACGGGTGGAGTTATAAAGTAGACCATATCGCCTGCTTCGATAAGTGTTGAACTAAGCGGGCGGATAAAACGATTTTTACGGTAAATAGCAACTACTCGAGCTTCAACATGTGGTAAATGTTCTTTGAGTTCTGATAATTCACTACCCACTAAAGCACCGCCATAATAAGCGGTAACGGCAACCAAACAGACACGATTGTCGTAAAAAGATGCAAATTGTAGCGAACCAGGATATTGTACTAATTGACTAATATGGTTGGTGATAAGATTTTCTGGAGCAATGATATGATTGATATTAATACAATCTTTATTGAAAAGAGGGTAGTTTTCGTTATTGTATTCAGGTGATCTAATGCGCGCAACTTTTTGTGGAATATTAAACATGACATGCCCAATTTGGCAGGCCATCATGTTGACTTCATCAGAGTTAGTTACAGCAACAAGCATATCAGCTGATTCAGCACCTGCACTTTCTAAAACTTGTGGGTAAGATGATTTTCCGCAAATCACCTGTAAATCAAAACGTTCTTGTAGTGATTGTAATTTATCATAATTTTCATCAATCACCGTGACATCGTTTTGTTTTTCAGTAACAAGATATTCAGCAAGCGCACTACCTGTTTGTCCTGCACCAAGAATAATAATCTTCATAACTAACCTGTATATTTAAATGGCTTTAATTGTTACCCATTTTCCTTGTATATTAAAGCCATTGCATACTGTTTTATTTTTAGTAACAATCAGTTATTAATTTTTCAATTATACAAAACCGATTGCATCATAAACTTTTTTCAAAGTGGGTTCGGCTTTTGAGCGTGCTTTTTCTGCCCCTTCTTGCATTATTGAAATTAGATAACTCTCATCATCTCGATACTGATGATACTTTGCTTGAAGTGTAGTTAGCATATCAATGACTTGTGTTGCTACTTCGGTTTTAAGATGGCCATACATTTTGCCTTCGAACTCTTTTTCAAGTTCGCTGATAGGTTTACCTGTCACGACAGTTAAAATGTCAAGTAGGTTTGAAACACCAGCTTTATTTTTTAGATCGTAACGTACCACAGGTGGCTCATCTGAATCGGTCATTGCACGTTTTATTTTTTTCTCGATATCTTTTGGATTTTCGAGTAAACCAATTACGTTATTGCGATTTTCGTCTGATTTAGACATTTTTTTAGCAGGTTCTTGTAGTGACATGACGCGAGCTCCCACTTTCGAAATAAAGGGCTCAGGAATAGTAAATATATCACCATAAAGTGCATTAAATCGCATAGCAATGTCGCGTGATAGTTCAAGATGTTGTTTTTGATCGTCACCTACTGGTACTAAGTTTGCTTGATAAAGCAAAATATCCGCAGCCATCAGTACAGGGTAATCAAACAATCCCGCATTGATGTTTTCAGAATGACGAGATGATTTATCTTTAAATTGAGTCATACGGCTAAGTTCACCAAAATAGGTGTAACAGTTTAATGCCCAGCCGAGTTCTGCATGCGCAGGCACTTGTGATTGTACAAAAATGGTACTTTTTTGCGGATCAATACCACAAGCTAAATATAGGGCGAGTGTGTCTAATGTGGCTTTACGTAATTTGTTCGGATCTTGGCGTACGGTAATTGCGTGTTGATTGACGATGCAATAAATGCAATCATATTCGCCTTGCAGAGCCACCCAATTTTTTAAAGCACCTAAGTAGTTGCCAAGTGTTAGTTCTCCTGATGGCTGAGCGCCACTAAATACAATCGGTTTGCTCATAATTTATTCCTAATCTATGCGAATTATTTTTTTGCCTCAGTTTTTGGTTGAGGTAATAATGTTAATATATCTTTAAAATCATCTAGTAAAAAGTCAGGGTTGCTAGTGGCGATCGATATGCCATAGTTATAACCATAGCTTAATGCAACAGTTGGGCAGTTAGCATTTTGGGCTGCAGTAATATCATTTTTTGAATCACCAACAAAAAGTAACTGATCACAAAACAATCCAAATTTAGCCATTACTTGATATAAAGGGGCTGGGTGTGGTTTTAATTTAATCACATCCCCGCCACCAAGCACTAATGAAAAGTACTCTTTTATGCCTAAAGAAGTCAGCAAAGCAGGCAAAAATTGTGCGGGTTTATTGGTTACTAATGCTAGTGGATAATTATTATCGTGAAGTACTTTTAAGGTCTCTTTAACGTTGGGAAATAGCTTTGTTTCTGCATCGATGACTTTATCATAGTGCTGATTAAATAGCTCTTTAGCTTTGGCAAATAATTCTGTTGATGGATCGACTTCAATTGCTTTGAATACTCGTTCTAGCATAATATCAATACCATTGCCTACAAAATTTTTGATTTGTTCGTTGCTGATTGTAGGTAGATTCAAGTCCGCTAACATATTTTGTGTCGCTAATGCTAGTCCTGGTACGCTGTCAACTAATGTACCATCTAAATCAAAAGCTACTGCTTGAATATTTTCTAGTTTATTCATGTTCAACTCCTGCTAATTCTTTACGCATGGCGTCAATAACTGTTTTATAATCGGGTTGGCTAAATATCGCTGAGCCAGCAACAAACATATCGGCGCCAGCTCTAGCTATTTCGGCAATATTGTCAATCTTTACACCGCCATCAATTTCTAAACGAATATTGCGTCCAGATTCAATAATGCGCTGTTTAGCTTGTTGTAATTTCTTAATTGTTGAAGGTATAAAAGATTGACCTCCAAAACCTGGGTTAACACTCATTAATAAAATAATATCAATTTTATCCATGACGTAATCTAAATAATCAAGCGGTGTAGCTGGATTAAATACAATACCAGCTGTGCAGCCATGATCTTTAATTAACTGTAATGAACGATCCAAATGGACAGTAGCTTCTGGATGGATAGATATATTGGTTGCACCAGCTTTGGCAAATGAGGTAATTATCTCTTCAACAGGTGATACCATCAAATGCACATCAATGGGAGCCTTAATACCATAGTTTCGTAAAGCTTTACAAAACATTGCTCCCATTGTGAGATTAGGTACAAAATGGTTGTCCATGACATCAAAATGTATTACATCAGCTCCTGCATCTAGCACTTTTTGTGTATCTTCACCAAGGCGAGCGAAATCAGCCGATAATATTGATGGAGCAATAATGTATTCTTTCATAACTTACCTCTAATAACTTGCCTTATATTTAGCTATTTAAGACTTTTTGTATAATGCTAAAATCTCGTCAATTTTTTTTCTTCCTTTACCAGCACAGCTAATTGAACGTCTCATTTCTGTTCGATAGAGTTTGCTTGCATTATTATAAAGGTTCATTGTGTAATCAGTATAATGATTAGATACAAGCACGGGTATGTTTTTTTTATACGCCATAGTTTCAGCTAATTCTGACAAGTTTTTGTGCTCTTCAAATCCAAATATATTTGAGTAATAAGCCGTAAATCCAGCTGTTTCATTTGGGGGTATATAGGGTGGATCACAATAAATTACTGAATTTTTTGCCGCTGTTTTCATTACTTCGTGGTAAGGTGCGCAAATAAATTGTGCTTTTTGAGCTTTTTCTGCAAAAAAGTAAAGTTCTTTTTCAGGAAAATAAATTGTCTTATAACGTCCAAATGGTACGTTGAATAGTCCATTGTTGTTATAACGACATAAGCCGTTATAACAATGTCGATTTAAATAGACAAATAAAAGCGATCTGATGTACTGATCTTTACTTCCATTAAATACATCACGCAATTGATAAAACGCATCTGAGTGATTATTTTGAGCAACAAATAGTAATCTAAGGTCACGGATAAATTGATCTGGACTTGATTTTAATAATGTAAATAATGAAATTAAGTCATGGTTGATATCCGCTAAGATATAACTTTTATAGTTAGTATTTAAAAAAACAGAACCAGCTCCAACAAAAGGTTCTATTAGCTGATCGCCCTCTGGTAGATACCGTTTAATTGTCTCCACAAGCTCATATTTTCCTCCAGCCCATTTTAAAAAGGCTCGTTGCTTCTTCAACGGATACTCCTATTTGTCGTTGATCGGATAAATAAACGATATCCTTGGTTATTTTGCTACTTTTTCTTTATTAATCATTGCACCAGATTTAACCCATGGCTTGTCTTTCTGTAGTGCATTTGGCAAAGACTTGATTGCTTTATGTGCCTCATCAACTGATGAATAGTTGCCTTTTGTTAAAATAAACAATGAACCAGATTTATGTTTGGTTTCATAAATATGGTAATCTGTTATATTGTTTTGTTTTACAAATTTTTTTAGACCTTCAAGCGATTTAGATGCACTAAGCTGAATGACATAATGATCATTTTTTATCTTAATATTTTTCCCTAAATCATTGTTTTCATTTTTACGATTAACAGAGTTAGGGGTATTTTTTTTCGTATTGTTTTTATTCGTTTTAGCCCTACCGTTAGATGTTGTCGTAGAATGATGATTTGCTTTAGAATCCACATTTGAGTCATCTATTGATAGGTTTAAGTCATCACTTGAATCTGAAAAGGATTCAAGTTGCTGTTGTTGTGTATTAAATTTATTTAATGTACTGTCTGATGTATCTGTCACCAGTTCAGTACTTTTAGGTTGATTTCCACTAATTCCAACACTATTTTGTTCATCAGTGATTGTATTATTGTTTTCTTCTGCTGAAGTCACCCCATTAACTACTGGCGGTGTTAATGGGGTGACTTCTTTTTTACGAGAAGAATGAAAAATAATCAAACTAAGCACTAAAAGAATAATAATTGCTGAACCCAAAATAATTAATTTTTTCTTTGGAAGATCTTGAAGAAAACTAAGTAATCTGAATGAATGCGTAGAATCCTTATTGGGTTGTTCTGATATATAACGGTCATCTTTATCTACACGCATACTTACTCCTTAATCTATCAAAAAATTTATTACTTAATGATTAGCTATTATTTCTAAAATAAACAACTTAAATTTTCTCTATTTTATCAATAATATAATTAGCAACACCTTTGGCGCTTTGTTCATCGGTTTTAATTGTAATATCAGCAATTTCTTCGTAAAGTGGTTCGCGCTCTCCAGCTAGCTCTTCGTAAAGCTCACGTGTTGTGTTGCTACCTTGTAATAATGGTCGGCGTTTATCTTTTTGCGTTCTTGCCATCTGTTTTTCAATGGTTGTTTCAAGATAGATAACAATTCCACGAGCGGATAATCTATTGCGAGTCTCTTTAGATAAGACAGAACCTCCACCAGTAGCAAGAACTACGCCTTGTTTTTCAGTCAATTCGTTAATGACTTTTTCTTCTCTGGCACGGAATCCCTCTTCTCCTTCTAGGTCAAAAATCCATGCAATATCGGCTCCAGTACGTTTTTCAATCTCTTGATCTGAGTCAAAAAAATCCATGCCTAACTGTTGTGCAATTTGTCGGCCTATAGTGCTTTTTCCTGCCCCCATTGGGCCAATTAGAAAGATATTTCGCTTTTCTGCCATTGTTGTTTCATCATCTATTAATTTTGGTTAAAATATACAACACAATGTCAACTTGCTTTGATTTATATGATCATGCGCTTTATCATTGTGTAACTTTTCTTGGATCTCCGTCTAACGACAAAAATTTAGGTCGGTAATTATCTCAATAGATAGTACCTTTTGGCAATAGGTATTTACCAATACTTTTAGCTAATACCTGCTTGATGCAAATCATGGATGTTTAAAACACCTACTAATTCACCGTTGTTATTAACAACCGGAGCGGCAGTAATATTATGATCAGTGAATAATTTTAGTGCTTCGACAGCCTTCCAACTTTCAGGAATTCGATGTCCTAAGCTGGTCATAACGTCCATAATGTTATCTTGTAATGTACCATTTTTTAATAATAAGCGACGTAAATCACCATCGGTAAATACACCAACTATTTTATTATTATCTTGGCAGATTGCAACTAGCCCTACGCCTGTACGGCTTAATTCTAGCATGGCATCAAATACGGTTGCAGTTTGTGGTATTTTAGGAACACGATCACCTATTCGCATCACATCTTTGACATGATTGAGTAATTTTGCACCTAAGCTACCCGCAGGATGGGATCGTGCAAAATCTTCTTCTTTAAAGCCTCGTGCGCGCATTACTGCAATCGCTAGCGCATCCCCCATTAATAATGTATTAGTTGAACTAGATGTTGGCGCAAGTCCCATAGGACAAGCTTCTTTTTCAATTGAAATATCAAGAATTGCTTGGGCTGATCTAGCAAGTGGTGAATCCAACCCTCCAGTGATAGCAATAACAGGTACCTGCATTTCGGTAATAATAGGTAAAATTAAATTAAATTCCTTAGCTCGACCTGAGTATGAAATTAATATGGCTACGTCGTTTTGAGTTATCATTCCTAAATCGCCATGCAGGGCTTCCGATGGATGCATAAAAAAAGCAGGACTTCCTGTACTAGCTAACGAAGCGGCAATCTTTTTCCCTATATGTCCAGATTTTCCAATACCCGAAACAACGACTTTACCTTTGGTGGTTAAAATAAGTTGACATGCGTTAACAAAATCTTTGCCAAGTCGATTCGGTAATTTTTGTGCTTCGTGTATCTCTAATTCAAGAAGCTCTCGACCATATTGTAATAATTTATCCATTTAATTAGCCTATTGAATAAAATGTGTTATCAGTGCATTTATAATCGGAAATTAAGGACAAGACGATTATAAAAGATGAACAGGTTTTAGTTTAACAATTAATGTTTAAATATTCAAAAAAGTATGCATTTTAGCCTTAATATTTACTAGTTACTTTTTAATAATCTAAAAACCTAGGGCGACTTTAATTCCTAGTGTAATTAAAATGACTCCTAGTAATTTATCAATTATAAATTGAATTTTAAAGTAACGTCGTTGTACGCTTTGCCTTTGAAAAATAAATACGACAAAAGGCCACCAAAAAACACCTTCAATCCAAATAATAAATGCAACGATGAGCTTATCAAGTGTTGATGATTCAGCGTTAAGCACTTGAGTAAAGATAGCTAAAAAAAATAACGTTGCTTTAGGATTAAGTAAATTACATAAAAAACCTTGCATAAAGGCTGATTTTTTTGAAATTGGCTGCATGAGTTGTGGCTTACCAATATAGGTGGTATTTGGTTTTTGAGCGAGTAGTGCCTTTATACCAAGCCATATTAAGTAAGTGGCACCGGCATAGCGTAAGGCGTTATAAAGTAGTGGAGTGGTGGTGATAAGTACTGCAATGCCCGCAATACAATAGCTCATATGAACTAAGATGGCGATGATGACGCCTAGACAAGTGAGCAATGCCATCTTGCGGTTATAGCTTAAGCTATTTTTTAACACCAAAAAGAAATCAGGCCCAGGTGAAATCATACCTAAAAAGCTGATTGTAGAGACAAAAATTAATGTATCAAACGTCATTTTTCGTGCCTATTTAAATACTTGTGCTGAATTATTGAGCGTTGCAATATTAGATTTATTTTGTTCAATAAACTGTTTTTTATCGAAATTAGGTTCAGTTAAATAGTCAGTCAAAAATTTAGCGTTAGTTTTGACTTGGGCTCCATTTAAAATTAAACGAGGTAAGTCAATCTGATAAATAGTCTGCTCAGTGTTTTTTTGTAGATCTTGCGTATGTGCATTTGTTAATAAATAAAGTTTGCGTTCTTTTTCTGAAAGACGGTTGATTGTTGGTGTGCCTGCTCCCATCATTAAATGATCTGGAAAAATATAAAATACAGTATCTTCTAATACACCTTCGTCTTTTAGATGTTGGATAAAAATTCCCAAATTATGATCTAGTGAAGCAGCAACGAAAGACATATTATCTGATTTTGGTGAAATAACCGATTTCATTCTTTCATCATCAAAACCATTTGGGGCATGAGTTGAAACAGTAGAAATAAACAAAGCAAAAGGTTTTTTTGTTTTGCGCATTTCAGTAATTTGTTTTTGTGCTACATCAAAAATGTCCTTGTCATACAACCCAAAAGGTGCTGGTGGATATTGACCAACATAGTTTTTTTCAGAAATGACTTGCATACCAAACAGTTCTGCTGTGTGACCAATACCAGCAAAATCAGGGCTAGCCATTACATAACGGGTTTGATAGCCTGCTTGATTAAGTATATCGCCTAGGCTAACTAGATTGGTCTTTTCTGCGCGCATTAGTGGTGATGTTGTGTAGCCACCAATTAGAAAGGGCATACCGGTCATATAAGTGTACATTGATGCGGTAGTCCAAGAACTTCCTGGACTCATGGGCATATTAGCAAAAAAGGTATAATCTTGGCGAAGTTGTTGTAAATTAGGGGTAATATCCTCAAAATCGAAAAAGCCTTGTTCAAATGATTCTAAAGATAAAACAATAATATTTTTACCTTGATAGCTAACAAGCTGATCTTTATTGGTATAGTGAGTCATGTTAAGTGATTGTAACGCCTGCTCAAATGGCTCACGAGGTGCGCTTGTAACTTGATAGATTTCGTATAATCGACTGAATGGACCATTATGGTAACTGATGGATACTATTGCCACGAAGGCTAGTAACAGACGAAAAACTAAATGACATTTACGCTTGCATAAATCAGCGAGTTTTGATAGCAAAAAAATAAGGGCAAAAAAGACAACGATAACTAAGACTGCTTGTAATTTAAAAATAAATAGCCCTTCGATTATGTCATTAATGTTTAAATTTACATAAAACTGATAATCAATAAAGCCACCACTAAAATAGATAGAAGTTAGCTCCATTACAATAAAGATCGTTAGTAAAGTTATGATTAGCGTTTGCCATTTTTTCTGTCTAAAGAGCGAGGCAGAAACAATTGTAATAATAAAAAGAGGCAAAACAATTAATGTCGATAATGGCATAAGATATTGTTACTCAATATATTCAAAAATCAATTTTGCCTAAGTATATACTTAATGAATAAAAAAATAAAAATATCGGTTGATATTGTTTGATTTGTGGTTTTGAAATTCGAAATTGAGTATGTATTGTATGAATAGTAATTATAGTGTTATAGTACCTTAAATGATAATTGTTATTATTTGTGGTTGATAATTAATTCTATTCGCAATAAGATATCAAGGAATTTATTGCGATAATCTCAGAGGTTGCTATGCCGTGGTTTATACGGAAAATAGTTGTTATTTTATTTGTATATCTGTTTTCATACTCTTTTTGTTATGCCGATATTGCGTTACCTATCCCTCAAACTAAAGATGGAATGAGTTTATTCGAAAGTCTAAAAAAACGATCTTCAACTCCTGGAGGTGGTTTTCCTACTGGTAAAATTTCTGACGACGAACTTTCGACAGTACTTTGGGCTGCAAGTGGTTTAAATCGTGGTAAAACAGGGTGGACGGTGCCGATGGTTAAGGGTAAATCTCCTTATGTGAGAATCTACCTCGCCAGTGAAAAGGGTACTTTTTTATATGAGTGGGAAGGTCATTATTTAAAAGAAATTAATAATAAAGATATTCGTGCTGATATTGGTTTGCAAAGTTTTACAAAGCGAGCAGCCTATTCATTGATTTTTGTGTCGGATGCTAGTGCATTAACCGATATAAATCCAGAACAAATCGCTAACTTTAGTTACACGGCCGTTGGTGCAATGAGTCAAAACGCTTATTTAGTTGCGTCGGCATTAAAATTAAGCGCTCGTTATATTCACTCCATTAAACCAGAAGTTATTAGCCAAGAGCTACAATTACCTGAAGGCAGTAAACCACTAGGTATGCTTTTAATAGGAAAATAAAAGGTAAAGTCAGAATATGAAACGATTTTTAACACTTGCTTTGCTCCTTATTGGAAGTTTAATGGCATTGGTTCCATCATCTTATGCTGCCGAAAAAAAATACGAAAGTTGGAATGCTATTGTTGACGAAATGGATACCATCTTAAATGATGCTTATGATATCTATTTTATGAAAGATGTTGAACGTGCTAAAGCTAGAGTTAATAATGCCTATTTTGGCTTTTATGAAAAGCATGGGGTTGAGCGTGCGGTTATGTCTTATATTTCGGGTAAACGAGGAACCGATACCGAATATCAATTTGCCAAAATTAAACGTTTAATGACCGATGGTGCGTCGAATAAAGTTGTTAGAAATGAAATTGATACTATTTTAAAAATGTTACATGAAGATGCTAACGAACTAGATGGTAAGCAAGAGAGCGGTTGGAGCATTCTGTTAGCTTCGTTTATTATCATTTTTAGGGAAGGGCTGGAAGCGATTTTAGTGATTGCGGCAATTTCAGCTTATTTGGTTCGTTCTGGACATCTTGCCATGGTAAAAGTAGTTTATATGAGCTCACTTGTAGCTATTTTTGCCAGTATTTTAGCTGCAATTGCTCTCTATACTGTGTTTGATATTAGCGGCGCAAATCAAGAAATTATTGAAGGAATTGCTATGCTCTTGGCAACAGTCGTACTATTTTTTATTAGTAATTGGATGTTTTCAAAGGCAGAAGCTGAGGCTTGGAAAAGCTATGTTGAAGAAAAAGTACAAACTGCAGTGTCATCTGGTAGTCGCTTTGCCTTAGGTTTTGCTGCCTTTTTAGCTGTTTTTCGTGAAGGTGCTGAAACGATCTTGTTTTACCAAGCAATGTTAGTTGAAGCTAAAGAACACATGGATATGGTTTGGTATGGGCTAGCTATTGGAACGATAATTCTTGCGATTATTTTTGTCGTTATTCGTTTTGGTACCATGAAATTACCAATTCGCCCATTCTTTATTGGTACTAGTATTTTGATGTATATCATGGCAATAGCTTTTGCCGGTGGTGGAGTAAAAGAATTACAAGAGGCAGATATGATCCCAGTTACCTCTGTTGATTTTATACATTCTGTCGAAGTTTTAGGTATTTATCCAACAGTGGAGACATTAGTTCCACAAATAATTATGGTATTTATTGTAGTAGTTTCTGTCATATATTACAAAGCTAAACATAGTTGTAAAAAGTAATAATTATTAATATTGCTTATTTGCTTAAAATTGCATAAATGCGGATTGAAAAACTGAGTTGTGTTAATACCCAAAAAAACAAGTGTAATAAATTTTCAAAAACTAAGAGAAGGAGTTTTCAATGAAAAAATTAGTTTTATCAGCAGGTATTGCTTCAATACTTGCCTTATCTTCATTCGTTCATGCAGCAGCACCAGCACCTGGCGAACAAAAAGGATTTGAAGAGTTTCCAATTGGTGATGAAGTAACCGTGGGGCCATTACACATTGGTGCTGTTTATTTCCAACCTGTTGATATGGAACCCGCTGGTATGGGTGGTTTACCAGCCTCAAAATCAGACATGCACATTGAAGCTGATATTTCAGCTGCAGAAGGTAATAAGTTAGGTTATGGTGTAGGTGATTTTGTTCCTTACTTAACTGTAAAATATAAAATTCAAAAGCAAGGCAGTGATAAAGTGATTGAAGGTAACTTTATGCCAATGAATGCATCTGATGGTCCTCACTATGGTAATAATATAAAACTAGATGGTGCTGGTAAATATAAAGTAACATTTATGATTGAAAACCCAGAAAAACAAGGTTATTTACTACATGTTGATAAAGAAACAGGTGTGGAAGGACGATTTTGGAGCAAACCTATCGAAGTTTCTTGGGACTTTGATTACATTCCACGCGCATGGTAATGATTTTAAAATAACTAATTATATTAAATAATTAATAATCAGTTATTGGTGAGCATTATGCTCACCAATAATATTTGCAATAGTTAGGCAATGAATATGCTTCAATACCTTATCAATATTACCGATAATACTTTCGTTCCAGCAATGATGATGGCATTACTGAGCGCTGCAATTATAAGATCCACGCCTCATCATATTAAAAAAATTATTTTGTTTGGTTTTGTATTGGGCTTTATTGCTGCATTGATTTATGCCATTTTAAAACGCAACACAGGGTTTGCTGTTCGTGAATATTATGATCTTGGAGTGATCATACCTTGGGTTATTATTGCTATACCGTTGATTGTTGCTATTTGCTTGCAAAAATCCACCCATAATCGAACTGGTAAATTCTTTTTTACAATGTTATTTGTGCTAAGTATTGGTTTGATAAGTGCACAGTCTTTACCTAATTTAATGCTCTATCCATTCGAATTTTCTGTCGGAATGGACTCTATTTTTAATAATGATTACTTGTTTAAATGGGTTGGTTATGGATTTGCTTTACTTATAATCTTGTTAACTGGGCTATTTACTTTCCGTATATGTGGACGATTATCGACAAAATTTATTTTTGCTATTACTTCACTGTCAATTATTATTTTCACTATTCAAAATAGTATTAATATTCTACAAATTTTGATTGTTAGGCGTTTTATCTCATCCCAACCATGGATGATGGAGTTGATTATTTTTATTCTTGGTCATGTTAATTTCTTTATCTTTATTTTCATGGCAATTGTGCTTTGTTTAGCCAATGTTTTGTATATCAAATCAAAAACAACTTCGTTAGTGGGTAATAACCCTGCTCAAATTCGTAAACTTAAAGCACAATTACGTAGCGATAGAAGATCTGCCCTAATGATTATGGCTGGTACAGCAATAACCGCATATACTGTGACGCGCGCACGTTACATTTTTGAAAAAGGCGTAGAACTTACACCGGCAGAGCCTATATTGACTAATGCTGATGGCTTAATTGTTATCCCTCTCGATAAAGTGAACGACGGTAATTTACATCGTTATGGTTATCAGGCAACAGATGGAACTTTAGTTCGCTTTATTGTTATTAAAAAAAGCGATAATGCTTATGGTGTAGGTTTTGATGCTTGCGATATTTGTGGTGCAAGTGGTTACTACCAACGCGGTGATCAAGTCGTTTGTATTTTGTGCGATGTAGTAATGAACATTGCAACGATTGGATTTTCAGGAGGATGTAACCCAGTTCCACTTAAATACGAAATTATTGACGGCAATATGGTGATTCGTCCAGCTAACCTTGAAGCAGAGAAAAGTCGTTTCAAATAAAAGCGTATTAAAAGGAATATTGTATGTTTTGTAGAATGTTATTAAGTGTTTTAATTCGCCAAAAAAAGAAACTTTTTCTTATTGCCTTAACGGTTGCATTGGGTGTTTCGCTTGCTACTGCTATGCTAAATGTAATGTTTGACGTAGGTGATAAGGTGAATCAAGAGCTAAAAGCCTATGGTGCTAATCTCAATATCGTTCCTCGTGGTAGTGCTGTCATTAATGAAATGTACCAGCTTGATAACAATGATAGTGGGCAAGCTGTGCAATATATTAAAGAAGAAGAACTTGTTAGAATTAAGATGATTTTTTGGGCTTATAATATTGTTGATTTTGCACCTTTTCTAACAACTCAAGCGACATTTCATGATAAGCCAATTACGGTGGTAGGTACTTGGTTTAATAAACATCTTAATATTCCAACAGGTGATCAGGTTGATACGGGCATGTTAGCCATGAAATCATGGTGGACAATTGAAGGAAACACCATGACCGATGATAATTTGCAAGGAGCTATGGTGGGTGAATCTGTAGCCAAACAGTGGAATCTAAAACTAGGCGATACGATAGATATAATTTCAACGAAAACAAACAAAAAGTTTACATTAACGATTAATAATATTTTTCATAGTGGTGGTGCTGAAGATACGCAGATCTATGTATCATTGCCTGTTGCTCAAAATATTGCAGATAAATCAGGACTGGTTGAACGTGTTGAGGTTAGTGCATTAACCACTCCAGAAAACGAATTAGCTCGTAAAGCAGCGCAAGATCCAAACAGTTTATCTAGAACAGAATGGGATACATGGTATTGTACTGCTTATATTAGCTCAATTGCATACCAGCTAGAAGAGTTAATGCCTGATGTGCGTGTGAAAGCTATTATGCAAGTTGCTGAGTCAGAAGGCTCCATTTTACAAAAAACACAATTACTAATGTTATTACTAACTATCTTATCATTGATTTGTTCGGCGCTTGCTATTTCGAATTTGGTTACTGCTAACATTATAGAGCGCAGTACCGAAATTGGCCTATTAAAAGCGCTTGGTGCAACTAATACAGCTGTTGCAATGCTAATATTAACTGAAATCTTTATTATTGCCTTACTTGGTGGATTTTTTGGTTACTTTATTGGTTTTGGTTTTGCGCAAATTATTGGTCATACAGTGTTTGGTTCTTTTGTTGAGCCTAAGATGATAATTATTCCTTTAGCCCTAATTATGGTGATCTTAATTACCTTTTTAGGTAGTTTACCAGCATTGCGTATTATGATGTTTTTGCGTCCAACTGATGTGTTACATGGTCGATAAGGTGAAAGGTAAGTCTCATGATCAATAAAAATAGGCGCTTTATAATTAAAACCGTGTTAAGTTCACTTATCCGACGCCGTTCTCGCATTGCCATCGCCTTGCTTGGCGTTGCTATTGGAGCAACGGTTCTTCTTGGTATGATCACACTTTGTTATGATATACCACGGCAAATGGGACAAGAATTCCGTTCTTATGGTGCCAATCTTCTACTACTACCTGCCAATAATCAATCAACGGTAGCAATGACAGAGGTTAATAAAGCGGTTACCTTTTTACCAGAAGATAAATTACTTGGTGTTACCCCATTTCGTTATAATTCAATTCGTAGTAATCAGCAACCTTATACTATTGTGGGGACCGACTTTAAACAAGTTGTAAAAACCAGTCCTTATTGGTCTATTGAAGGTTCAATACCACAAAATTCACATGAAATAATGATTGGTACTGATATTGCTAACTTTGCTAAATTAAACATTGGTAGCACTATGCCGATTTCCGGCAAATCTAAACAAGATTCTCGTTTTGATGAAGAACTCACCGTTACAGGTATTGTTAAAACTGGACGTTCCGAAGATAACTTTATTTTTGTTGATCTGCACGATTTAGAAAAATTACTTGAAGAAAGCGAGCAAGCCGAAGTTGTTGAAGTAAGCATTGCCGCCACAGAAACAGAATTAAAACAGTACATTGAAAAAATAAAAAAACAAATGACAACAGTTGAACCTCATTTAATTAAATGGGTGACAAAGTCAGAAGCATCTGTATTAGGCAAACTGTCCTCGTTACTCTATTTAGTTACTTTTGTTGTACTCGTTCTTACCATGATTTGTGTAGCTACCACTATGATGACAGTGGTAATGGAGCGTCGTAAAGAAATTGGTCTTAAAAAAGCGATAGGAGCCAACAATAAAAGTATTGCAAAAGAGTTTTTAGCTGAAGGATTAGTTTTAGGTGTTATTGGTGGCATTATTGGGGCTATATGCGGGCTTATCTTTGCTCAAATTATTAGTACCAATGTGTTTGGACGTTCAATTATTATTGAGTTTTATCTGATCCCAACCACTATCATTATCTCAGTGATAGTAACGGTAATTGCGTGTTTAATTCCAGTAAAACGTGCTCTTGAAGTAGAGCCTGCGTTAGTATTACGCGGTGAATAGGATATAAAGTATGAATATGCTCGAAGTAAAAAATGTGTCTAAAATTTATGGTTCTCTTCATGCACTTTCTGAAGTGAATTTAACAGTTGAAGAAGGTAAATGGTTATCGATTATGGGACCTTCTGGTAGTGGTAAAACAACTTTGATGAATATCATTGGTTGTATGGATAAACCTTCACTTGGTTCAGTGATTTTAGACGGGCAAGATATTACTCAGCTTTCTTTGTCAGAATTAACCGAAATACGTCGAGATAAGATAGGTCTGATTTTTCAACAATTTCATTTAGTATCGTATTTAACCGCACTAGAAAACGTCATGCTTGCTCAATATTATCATAGTATGGTTGACGAAAAAGAGGCTATGCAAGCACTCGAACGTGTTGGGCTTGCTGCTCGATCTAAACACTTACCTAGGCAGTTATCAGGTGGCGAACAGCAACGTGTTTGTATTGCTAGAGCATTGATTAACTATCCAAAACTGATTTTGGCCGATGAGCCAACTGGTAATTTAGATGAAAGCAACGAAGCGATGGTCATGAATTTATTACATGAGCTGCACAAAGAAGGCAGTACCATTATTGTAGTTACTCACTCACTAGAAGTGTCAAAACATGCACAAACCACTGTAGTACTAGAGCACGGCAAAGTTGCACGTGTAATTGATAATTAATCAACTGAAGGTTGTTATATATGAAAAACCGTCTTATTTCATCAAGTATTTTTATTATTATTGGAGTATTAATTATCTTATTTCCATTATATATATTGCCAGTTTGTCCTCTTCCAGACGTTGTAAGCATGCCTGTTGATACATTGAATCACGCTAGTAGCGAGGTAGCACATAACGGGCATATACATAGTGGTACAGGAAAAATCATGAAATGTTTTTGGACAGCAAGAGCTGAAATTGGCATTGGTTGTTTAGTGATAGCCATTGGTGCATTGCTACTAATTAATCGTACTGCTTTTGTGCGAATGGGATTAAGTATGGCTCTTGCGTGTATTTCTTTATTAGCGGCGGCTATACCAACAATTCTAATTGGTGTTTGCGGTAATGAAATGATGCGATGCAATATGGGGTCTAAACCAGCCTTAGTTTTATTATCAAGTTTATTATTTATTGTCGCTGTTATTAACATCTATTACTTAAATAAAAGAACGAAAAGTTGATAGCGTTTTGTTAGCAAACAAAGACCACACTTATCTTTACCAGATAAAGATAGCATTTAAATCCAATAAGCAGGAAAGTCAATATGCACGAAAAACCGATCACCATGGAAAATTTAGCATGGCGAAATATTCAGCGGCGACCGTTTAGAAGTTGCTGTTTGATTATCATCATTACGATTTTTTCGGCGACGTTGTTTGGTGGAAGTATACTGATGAAAAACCTAAGTCTTGGTATTTCAGGCATGGCTAACAGGTTAGGTGCTGATATTCTTATTGTGCCTAATGGTTACGAAAAAAATATGGAAGTAGCCCTGCTGCGTGGTGAACCGAGTACTTTTTATTTAAAAGTAGACTTGATTGATAAAATAAAAGGTATCAAAGGTATTGAGGCCATTTCACCTCAACTTTTTATTGCATCTTTAAATGCAGGTTGTTGTTCGTCTAAAGTCCAATTAATTGGTTTTGAACAGCATACTGATTTTATAATTAAGCCTTGGTTACAATCACAAATTTCAGAGCCACTTACTGATAATCAAGTGGTTGTTGGTTCCAAAATTAGTTCTGATGTGGGCGATGAAATCTTATTTTTTAATCATCCTTTTAAAATTATTGCTAAAATGGATAGCACAGGGATGGGATTTGATACCTCTGTCTTTATGACTATGCCGGCAGCACAATCATTAATGAAAAATGCAAAATTAATTGAAGGGGATGTTGACCATTTTACTGATTATGCCTCATCGATTTTTATTAAGGTCAATTTAGATTATCAACCTAAAGATATTGTTAATCAAATTATGCCCAGATACGCTATTGACTATAATATTGACTTTATTATGACCAAAGGTATGCTAAGTAATATATCTAAATGGTTAACTAGCTTTTCAACCATTGTATATAGCCTATCAGCTATTTTTTGGGTTTTAGCCATTATTGTGATCTTTGTTATATTTTCTTCAACATTAAATGAACGCAAGCATGAAATTAGCTTATTACGGGTATTAGGCGCGTCACGGCGTGATTTAGTTAAAATGTTGCTTCGTGAATCTTTAATAATTAGTGGATTAGGCGGAGTTAGTGGCATTGTTATCGCCTCGGTATTACTTTATGCATTTAGCTTATTAATCTGCCAATCTATTGGTTTGCCGTGTGTAAATATCTCACTATTTGATGCATTATTATATGCAATTGTTGTTTTTATTCTTACGCTAATTATAGGACCTTTATCAAGTATCTATAGTGCCTTATCTATGACTAAATTTGATACTTATAGTACCCTTAGAGAGGGCGAATAATGTTACTGAATGTTAAAAACCTACGTAAAGATTACACAAGAGGGCAACAAACCTTTTCAGCTGTGAATAATGTTAGTTTTTCAATGGCAAAAGATGACTTTATATGCATTATGGGTAAATCAGGCAGTGGTAAAACCACTTTGCTAAATATGATTGCTGGTTTACTTACACCAACGCAAGGAAAAATCACTATTAATAATACAAATTTGTTTGATCTTAATGATCAGCAAGTATCTGCCTTTCGCAATCAGCATATTGGTTATATTCCTCAAGGTAGCAGTTTACTACCTAATTTAACAGCAATTGATAATATTCGACTGCCTTTTTATTTAACCAAGCGAGAAAACCAAAATCTCTTAAATGAAGCTAAGAGGTTGCTTGAAAAAGCCAAAATAAGCCATTTGCAAGATGCATACCCAGCTAATATGTCGGGCGGTGAAATGCGCCGTATTGCGATATTGAGAGCACTGATTTGTAAACCACAAATGATTATTGCTGATGAACCAACAAGTGATCTTGATGAAGAAAGCGCTGCTGAAATCATGCAATTACTGACTGATATTCATCAGCAAGGCACTGCGTTATTAATTGTCACTCATGATCATGATGTTGCTCGTTATAGCCAAAAAGTCATGAAAATGTCAGCAGGGCGATTTATTGATTAATGGGTTTATTTATTAACTGAATTGTTATATTAAAAGTGGATTACAACCCATTTCGATCATAATTTTATTGAGTTTTAATAATGGCAATCCAACTAATGAATTAATATCATCACCTTCAAGTTTATCAAACAGGGTGATGCCCAGTTCATCACATTTAAAACTACCAGCACATTGTAGAGGCTTCTCTTTGCTAATGTAGGCATCAATTTCTGAATCAGTTAAATGCCGAAAAGTCACCTTAAATGGTTCGCAAATAGTGGTTTGTTGTTGTGTTTTGGTATTAATTACTGTCATACCTGTATAAAAATAGAAAGCTTTACCGCTGCTTTGTCGAAGCTGTTTACGGGCATTATCAATTGTATGTGGTTTGCAAACAATATTACCGTCTAACACACCAACTTGATCAGAGCCAATAATTATACTATCAGCAAACTGCGTCGCTAATGATTGGGCTTTAAGTTTAGCTAACCGAACCACCAATTGCTTAGCTGATTCACCTGCTAGGGGTGTTTCGTCACAAATTGGCGGTACACACTCAAAAGGGATAGCTAATTTTTCGAGCACTTTTTTACGGGATACAGATGTTGATGCTAATATGATTCTCATTTTAATTATCTCTTAAAATCCAAGCAAAAGGGTGTTCATTAAACCCGATATGACCATAATAATCAACTGCTTGTGGCGCTGCTAGCAGAGTAATTGAACATGATTTGTCAGTATTGTTTTTCACTTCTTTAATTAATTGCTTTCCGATGCCTTGTCGTTGATAATTTTCATCCACCGCGAGATCTGCCAAATAGGTGATATAAACAAAATCCGTTAAACAACGCGCAATGCCAATCAATTTATCATCATGCCAAGCAGTTACCACCAAATTCGCATTATCTAACATAGCTTGAAAGCGTACGGTATCGGTAAGTGGACGACGTTTGCCTAATGAACAATGACGATAAAGGGTGGTGGCTTGTTCTAGTGTCGGTTTGACATCAGAACGATAAATAATGCAATTCATGTTGATCTCCATCATAAAACGAATAAAAATAATTAAGGATTACATTTAAAATTAGTATCATACTAGCTAGGTAAAACCTATTTTAGCTTCACTGAATATATAATTGAATCTTTAACAAAGCAAGGGGGGAGTTATGTACAAAAAAATTCTAGTTCCTATCGATGTGCTTGAAGACCAATTAACCAAGAAAGTGATTCCACATGTAGAGTGCTTAGCCAGATTGTCTAATGCTGAAGTCATCTTTTTTCATACATTACCAGTCGCTTCAGCCATTGTGAATGTTTACTCATTTGGTTTTGACGAATTTAAGGATAAAGCTACAGTACAAACGGAAAAAGACTTGCATAAACTTATCGACTCGATTGATTTACCGCATGAAAATGTATCCTTTTCTATTGCATTTGGTAATCCAAGGGATGAGATTCTCCGTTTAGCGGAAGAAATTCAACCCGATTTAATTATTCTAGGCTCACGTCGTCCTAATATCTCAACTCATCTTTTAGGATCTAATGCTTCTGGGGTGGTTCGTGGTGCTAAAACTTCGGTGTTAGTTGTTAGGTAGGATGATTAAGTTTTGTTGAAAAATTAAATAAAATTAGGTGAATATCCAAATGAATTCTTTTTAAATATTTAGAATTACAGGTTTCGGGTGTTATAAACTTCAGTGATCATTTCTATATTGATATTCGGATGGATTAGCTATTTTGTTTTATTTTTCGTATTTCTATAAAATCGTTCAGGTAGAGTATTGATTTTATTTAATTTTTTGTTTTTGGTGTTGTTGAAAAAACATTAATAAAATTAATACTCTACCTAGCTGTTTTCCAGCTCCGTCTATTAATGTTTTACAATAAAACAGCAGTGAATTTGTTTATTGCGCTTAAAATCAAGCGATAGCGTTTTATTGGTAATTTCTTGATAGGTTAGTCCTAGGTTTTGCATACCGATACTATCCATTTTAAAACCACGCTTATTATTCGAAAAGATAATTATTCCATTAGTGCGTAACAAGCGTTTTAAATCGGTCATAAATTTTAAGTGATCACGCTGAACATCAAAGGTATTGTTCATCAGCTTAAGATAAATAGAGCCAAACAATCCGCCTGAATTAATTGATGTTTTTACTCGTTAAATTATTTTTTTAAATTGCGAATCATTTCTTTAAATAGATATAAGTGACGACCAGAGTAAATTTAACGTATCAACAAAATATACAATCAATATTATTATGGAAAATAGTCAATCTTTTGTTTATTAATGATTCGAACCGTTAACTCTGTGATAGCGATGATGAGTGCCGAGCGTATCATTTGTTGATAGCGATTTTGGTAAATGGAAGATTTTAAAGTATCGACAATACCTGATTGTTTTACTTTTTCATGTTGCGATTCCCAGCTTGGTGGTAATACCATATCATGTAATAAGCTAATAGGACCTAAAATTTCATCATCTAAATAAGTGTATTGTTTGTCGTCTAGCTCTAGTTCGTCCAAAACAGCAATCAGTAGCTCTATATCTTCGTAATCCTCACGAGAAATAATACCCAACACATAAAGCAGTTTTAGGCACACTGAGGTATCATTGAGAGGTCCATTTTTACCCACCAATGAGGGAATAACAAATTTAATGGCGTGAGGCTCTTTTCGGAAGACTTTAAGAATCAATTTGTTGACATTATCATTAATTAATTTAATGGCAACTTTTAGCAAGCTGTGAATATCAGCTTGCTGGTTGAGTTTTTCTAATATTATATCTTCTTGTAATATCGATTCTGGCATTGAGAATTAGACAAATTGATGATCTTGCATTGCAGTATAAATTTCTTCAACCTTCATAACAATAGAATTATTAACGTCAATACTAGAGATTTCACAAAAAGCTTGTTTAACGCCTTTTTCAGTAATGAGTTTTTCTAGTTTAACTGCTTGCTCATCATCATTATTACGATAGTTAAGCGCAGCAGCAACTCCAATTAGTAAGTTAGTGTTTTTAACTTGATATTCAAAGGTGCCAAGTAATGGTTTTATTAAACGATCGTCTGCACCTAATTTACGAATTGGCTGACGCCCAACACGTGCAGTATCATCCTGTAAATAAGGATTTTCAAAGCGGGATAATATTTTTTCAATATATGCCATGTGTTTTTGCTCATCAAAATTGTAACGTTTGATAAGTACTAACCCGCTCTCTTCCATGGCTCCGCGTACAATTAAACGAATACGTTCATCTAGAATTGCATCACGTATTGTGCCAATACCATTATAAAATCCTAAATAAGCAGTTATTGCGTGACCAGTATTAAGTGTAAATAACTTACGTTCCACAAAAGCCATTAAATTATCAACGGGTTGCATACCTTTAATGGTTGGAATAATACCTACAAATTGTGTTTCATCAACAATCCATTCCGAGAAAGTCTCAACAGTCACTTCTAGTATATCGCCTGTTTTTGATGTTGCAGGTGGTACAATACGATCCACCGCAGAATCGACAAAACCAATATGGGTGTTTGTCCATTGCTGAAGTTCTTCTGGTAGTGCTTTAAAGATTTCTTGTTTAAATTGGCTGGTACCTCGTACCATGTTTTCACAAGCAATAATATTAAGTGGCTTACTGTTACCTCGATTATGTCTTGCAATAATTCCTTGGGCAATCGTTGGAGCAATACGCGCTAAAATTTGTGGACCAACGGCAGTGGTGAGTAAATCAACGGTGGCAATATAATCGATTACTTCATTAGAGGTGCTATTAATTCCATCAATATTTTTAACTATCTCAGTGGTGGATTGCTCGCCAACAACATTTACCGGATATTCATGACGAGTGGCGATGGCATCAATAATTTCCTGATTGACATCAGCAAATGTAACTTGTACACCAGCATCGGATAGTAATTTGCCGATAAAACCTCGTCCAATGTTACCTGCGCCAAAGTGTAGTGCTTGCATAATAATAATCCTTAACTTTATAATTTAATTTGAAATATTTCACTCTATTTCCCGTGTAAAGCGGGAAATAGAAATAGGTTAACTTAGTATTGCTAAAACTTCTTCAATATTATTTGTCGTTGCTAATTTTGCAATAATAGTTTCATCATCTAATGCATTAGTCAGTTTTGCTATGACATCAAGATGTTCATTATTGTGAGCAGCAATACCAATCACAATTTTTGCTTTATCATCTTCTTCATCACCAAATTGAACCCCAGCAGGGTATTGGCAAAATACGATACCCGTTTTAATAACATCGTCTTTTGATTCAATAGTGCCATGTGGAACGGCTATTGATTCTCCTAAATAAGTTGATGTTAATTTTTCACGCTCTAGCATTGCTTCAATGTAAGTAGGTGTGACATAACCATTATCGACCAATTTTTGCCCTGCAAAACGAATGGCTTCTTCTTTATTTTTAGCGGTCAACCCTAAAAAGATATTTTGTTGTGATAATTTAAATAGAGGAATATTATCAGTCGATTGATTGCTTATAGGCGCTGTTTCACTTGCTCCATTATTTGCTTGAGAGCTTAAAAGATCCGCCACGAGTTGGCTATATAATTGACTATCTAAAAAGTTAGTTAATGAAATATGATGTGCATTTGGTGCGTGTTGTTTTGCTCGATCGGTTAAGTCTTTATGTGTAATAACAATGTCAACATCATCAGGCAGATTATTAATTGCTACATTAGTGACAAAAATATCCAAATCAGCATCTTGAACTTTTTTGCGCAATACACCTGCACCCATAGCACTCGAGCCCATTCCTGCATCACAAGCCACTATGATTTTTTTTACTTTAGCAAGATCAAGCATTTCATTTGAAATCCCTTTTGATTCCTTTTTCATTGTAGAAATATTCGATTTTGCATCTTCAAGACTTTTATCTGTTTCTTTGGTGGTTTTTAGTAAAATAGCTGAAAAGATAAAAGTAACCATTGTTGCCGCAATGACAGAAATAATTACACCAAACATTGATGATTTTGGAGTGACGGCAAGAACAGCGATAATTGAACCCGGTGATGCCGGTGAGCTTAATCCAGCACCAAATAGTGTTAAAGTAAATACGCCTGTCATTCCACCTAAAATCACTGCAATAATAAGGCGAGGGTTCATTAATACATATGGGAAATAAATTTCATGAATGCCCCCAAAGAAGTGAATGATTGCTGCGCCACTGGCTGAACTTTTTGCAGAACCTTTACCAAAGAACAGATAAGCGAGTAATAAACCTAAACCAGGACCAGGGTTTGCTTCAATTAAAAAGAAAATAGATTGAGAATACTCAGCGGCTTGTTGAATACCTAATGGTGAGAATATACCGTGGTTAATCGCATTATTTAAGAAAAGAATCTTGGCAGGTTCAATAATGATCGAAGTTAAAGGTAGCAAGTTATGCTCAACTAAGAAATTAACAGCAAGGGTTAATTTACTTGATGCAACAACGACAGAAGGTCCAATTGCGAAAAAAGAAAACAGTGCAAGTAGCATGCCGATAATACCAGCTGAAAAATTATTGACTAACATTTCAAAGCCACTTTTGACTTTTCCGTCTATGGTTTTATCAAATTGTTTTATTACCCAGCCACCAAGCGGTCCGACTATCATAGCGCCTAAGAACATTGGAATATCTGTACCAACAATGACCCCCATTGTTGTAATTGCACCAACAACGGCGCCTCGTTCACCGTGAACTAATTTACCGCCAGTATAACCAATCAACAGTGGTAATAAGTAAGTGATCATCGGGCTAACTAACTTGGCAATGGTTTCATTTGGATACCAGCCCGTTGGAATAAAAATAGCGGTAATAAATCCCCAAGCAATAAATGCGCCGATATTTGGCATGACCATATTACTTAAGAATCGCCCAAAATTTTGGACTTTTAATTTGATGTTTGAGGTTGTCATAATATAAATCTTTCCTTATTGATTGATATAATCATCTGCTGTTATTGTAGAGGGATTTAGTTATTCAATTCATTAAAAAAAATTGATAAATGTGATGAGTATCACGTTGTTAAAATGGGTCTATTTTCTATTTTTGTGATTAAGATCACTCTTTTGGAAGGAGGTAAGAGAAAAATATACTAAAACGTATAGTTTCCTGAAACTTTTTTACAGGATTGATTTTTATTAATAGTGATTACTGCCTATGTATTATTTAGCAAAACAAACCAATCTAAAATTATTTAATATTCATTAAAAATACTTTATAAATATCATTTATTTATTTTTTATGTATCTTTTTAGGAAATTAACCGCCTTATGGCGGTTTTGTGTTTATTGATGTTTTACAATAAAACAGCAGTGAATTTGTTTATTGCGCTTAAAATCCAGCGATAGCGTTTCATTGGTAATTTCTTGATAGGTTAGCCCTAGGTTTTGCATACCGATACTATCCATTTTAAAACTACGCTTATTGTTAGAGAAAATGATAGTACCATTAGGTTTTAATAGATGTTTTAAATCTGCCATCAATTTTAAGTGATCACGCTGAACATCAAAGGTATCGTTCATGCGTTTCGAGTTTGAAAATGTGGGTGGATCGATAAAAATTAAATCAAATTGTTCATCAGACTGAGATAAATAGAGCAAGCAATCCGCTTGAATTAATCGATGTTTTTTACCCGTTAAACCGTTTTGCTTTAAATTACGATCTGCCCATTCCAAATAGGTGCGAGACATATCGACCGTGGTGGTTGATTTTGCTCCGCCAAGTCCAGCATAAACCGTTGCACTACCTGTATAGGCAAATAGGTTTAGAAAGTCTTTTCCTGCACTCATTTCACCAATCATTTTTCGTGCTAAGCGATGATCTAAAAACAATCCTGTATCTAAATAATCGGTCACATTAACCCAAAATGCGGTTCGTCGTTGATTAATGGGATATTCGTGCACGAGGAAATAGTCCTGTTTTTGTCCTAGTTTTTGGTATTGCTGTTTGCCTTTTTGCTTTTCTCTTGTTTTTAATACTAACTGATCGGCGGTAAGCTCAAGCACTGATATGGTGGCATTAATAATATCAAAAAGTCGTTGGCGAGTTTTTTGTGGATCGATGTTTTTCGGTGCTGCGTATTCTTGCATCACTATTTTATCTTTATAACGATCGATAGCGACATTGTATTCAGGCAAATCTGCATCATAAAGCCGATAGCATTCTAGTTGTTCTTGAGCAGCCCATTTTTCTAACTTTTGTTTATTTTTGCGTAATCGGTTAGCAAAATCAGCCGCAGGCATAGTAGAATTTGTGATTGTTTCTTCAGTATTACGCTTAGCAATGACATAATTTTTTTGTATACAGTCAAGAGGGCCATTTTTTGCTTTGAATTGTCTTTCTGCTCTCATTTGTAAGCAATCTAACAACTGTGGCGCACCGCTAAATAATGATAAACGCCATCCACCAAAATTTTGTTTGATTTGTCGACCAAGTGCCGTATGCAAAGCAATAAGCGCAGGTTCACTTTCTAAGCGTTCTCCATAAGGTGGATTACTGATGACCATGCCTACCGTTCCAGTTGGCAATGGATTGGCGAGTTGTGTAACATCTTGCATCGAAAAAGTAATTAAATCCCCCACTCCTGCTTGGAGGGCATTTTGTTTGGCTCGTTTAAGTACTGTAGCATTATTATCATAACCGATAAATGGTGTGTTTGTTTTGGATACGTTATGCTTTGCAGTGAAAAGCAATTCGTTCCACAATGTCGGATTAAAGCCTTTCCAAGCAAAAAATCCCCACTGTTTACGATGTAAACCAGGTGGGATTTGTGATGCGATCATTGCCGCTTCAATTAGTAATGTACCTGAACCACACATCGGATCGAGCAATGGCTCATTTATTTTCCAACCAGAACGCATAATAATAGCTGCCGCTAGGCTTTCTTTTAGTGGGGCTTTCCCAGTTTGCTCTCGATAACCGCGCTCATGTAAACTATTACCACTTAGATCTAAAGATAGTGTGACACGGTTTTTATTTAAATAAGCATGAAGCCGAATATCTGGATCTTGCTTAGCCACATTGGGGCGTATGTTGGTATGACGTAAAAAGTGATCGACAATAGCATCTTTGATCTTTAGCGAACCATATTGACTATTACGGATAAACTCGTTTATACCAACAAAATTAATCACAAAAGAGTTATCAACAGCAAAAATATCTGGCCATTTAATATTAAACACACAAGAGTACAGATCCAAATCGCTATAGATGTCGAACTCGGCAATAGGTAGTAAAATGCGAGATGCCAAACGCGACCATAATAATGATTGATATAGCGTTTTGTCATCGGCATCAAAATAAACACCACCTTGCGCAATTTTACAATTAATTGCACCAATTTGTTCTAACTCTTTTTTTAATAACTCTTCAAGCCCACGAGATGTACTGGCAAATAGCGTTTTCATGCATAACTCACTTAACAATAAAATTGTTGGCATTATACCGACTAATTACAATAGTGGGAAATAAAGGCTGATATTAGTTAGATGAATATTTGGTTAGTTTATTAATAATCAGAAAAGTTTGTCGGTAATGAAAATTAATGTTAGTTTAGTAGAAGAATTAGAATGTAGTTCAAATATAAAAAATATTATTAATCAATTTATTGTATAGTTAAATATGATTGGCTATCATACTTTGATATAAAAATAGTGGATATAGAAAGCTATTAGGTATGAAAAACTTAATATTAGTAATGTTAGGCATTCTTATTTTACTCTAAAACTTGTTTTGATAGTAATAGATTAGTTAGTAGGAATGCAGATAGAAAATTCTAGTGAAGTATTAGACCCTATCCTAAACTTTGTGTATTTGCCAGTTAAAGGTGACGGTGAACCCAGTCACCGAATTCTATCATAAATCGACTCATCGCGCTTTTCCAATTTTGGATCGGCATTGTCCATTTTTCAGATGCTTGTTGTATCGCTAAATAGAGCACCTTTTCACCGAATCATCTGTTGGAAAAACTTTACGTTTTTTAATGGCGTGGCGAATGACGCTATTAAGTGACTTTATCGCGTTAGTTTTGTAAATCGCCTTACGGATATCTTGCGGATAAACAAAAAAGGGACTGAGATTTTCCCAGTGCCGTCGCCAAGCTTGACCAATATATGGGGACTTATCATCCCACTCCACTTTAAAATGAGTCAGTGCCTGTAATGCCAATTCTTGTGTCGATGCCTGATAAATGAGTTTTAAGTTATTGGTTAGCGCTTTATAATCCTTTCAACTGACAAATTTCAGGCTGTTACGCACCCTATGGATAATACAGAGTTGAATTTTGGTCTCTGGATAAACCGAATTAATCGCATCTGGAAAACCTTTTAAATCATCAACACAAGTAATTAAAATATATTCTACTCTTCTGCTTTTAAGTTTGGTGAGAACTGACAGCCAGAACTTTATCTCTTCATTTTCTACCCTCCAAAGTCTTAATGATTCTTTGTCCATCAAGATTTATTGCAAGACTAAAAATATGGTTTTATTGATGGTACTTCAATCTATTTCACCCTGACCACAATATGATACAAATAAACATAGAATAGATGTTATTAAGCGGATGATTCTGCGTTTCAACTATGCGCTTTTTAAGAAGTCTGTCACTTTAGATATTAATGAAAGTATAAATAATGCCAGTAATTCTTATATATTGGTTTATCTTTTGTATTTGCTTTAGTTGCCTTTGGTAACTTTATGATAGAATAATGCCTTATTACTTAATATCTAAATAAAAACCACTAATAACTATGTCATTAATTAATCTTACCAATGCTTATCTTTCATTTAGTGATGCGCCCTTGCTTGATCATATCGATATGTCTATTGAGCCAAACGAGCGTGTTTGTCTTGTTGGCCGTAATGGTGCTGGAAAATCGACTTTACTTAAAGTTTTAAATAAAGAGGTACCATTAGACGAAGGGCAAATTATTTATGAAAATAATGTGATTGTTTCACGATTGCAACAAGATCCTCCCCGTGATGTGCAAGGTAGTGTGTTTGATTTTGTGGCAGAAGGATTACACGAACAAGCACAGTTATTACGAGATTACTATGATTTAGCTCATCGTGTTGAGCACGATCCTTGCGAAAGTAATTTAGATAAATTAGCTAAAATGCAAGAACAGTTAGATCATCAAAATGGTTGGCAATTAGATAGCCGTATTCGTAATGTTATTTCTTCATTATCGCTTGATGGTGATGCATTGTTGTCTTCGTTATCGGGTGGGTGGTTGCGTAAAGCCGCATTAGCCAAAGCGTTGGTTTGTCAACCAACAGTTTTATTGCTTGATGAACCAACCAATCATTTGGATATTCAAACCATTAAATGGTTGGAAGATTTTTTGAAAAGTTTTAATGGCAGTATTGTGTTCATTTCCCATGATCGTTCGTTTATTCGTCAAATGGCAACGCGTATTATTGATCTGGATCGAGGTAAAATTGCGTCTTGGAGTGGGAATTATGATAACTATTTGCTTGGTAAAGAAGAAGCATTGCGTGTTGAAGAGTTACAAAATGCTGAATTTGATAAAAAATTAGCCCAAGAAGAAGTCTGGATCCGGCAAGGTATTAAAGCTCGTCGTACTCGTAATGAAGGGCGAGTGCGAGCATTAAAAGCAATGCGCCAAGAATATAGCAAGCGGCGCCAAGTTATGGGTAGTGCTAAAATGCAAATCGAGGAAGCATTACGTTCAGGAAAAATTGTTTTTGAGCTTGAAAATGTGACATATCAGATTGAGGATAAGTTACTAGTTAATGATTTTTCTGTACAAGTATTACGTGGTGATAAGATCGCTCTGATTGGTCCTAATGGTATTGGTAAAACAACTTTATTAAAACTGATGTTGGGTAATTTGACACCAACATTAGGTAGTGTGCATTGTGGCACAAAGCTTGAAGTTGCTTATTTTGACCAATATCGTCTCGAACTCGATCCTGAAAAAACGGTGATGGATAATTTAGCCGAAGGTAAGCAAGAGGTTATGGTTAATGGCCGATCACGCCATGTACTTGGTTATTTACAGGACTTTTTATTTCCGCCTAAACGTGCCAGAACACCTGTACGAGCACTGTCTGGAGGGGAGCGTAATCGTTTATTGCTGGCAAAACTATTTTTAAAACCTAGCAATTTATTAATACTTGATGAACCGACCAATGATCTTGATATTGAAACATTAGAATTGCTAGAAGAGTTAGTGAATGATTATCAAGGAACTGTCTTGTTGGTTAGTCATGATCGGCAATTTGTTGATAATGTGGTCACTCAATGTTGGTTTTTTGAAGAAAAAGGCCATATTGGTGTTTATGCTGGTGGTTATGCCGATGCTCTGCAACAACAGCAGCAAGCACAACCAGTTAAAGTAACGACAGTTAATAAACTTGAGCAACCTAAAAAAGAATTAGCTGCTACTAATAATCAAAGTAGTGAGCGAACCGCTAAAAAGAAAGTTAAACTGAGTTATAATGAACAACGAGAATTGGCACAATTACCAAGCAAAATAGAACAATTAGAATTAGAGATTACTGATTTACAAGCACAAATTGGTCAAAGTGACTTTTTTAATCAAACTCATGAAATTACTAGTCCAATTTTACAATCTTTGGCAGATAAAGAGGCTGAATTAGAAGCTGTTTTTGAAAGATGGGAGCAGTTAGAGTCTTTAAGCAAATCATAAGGTAAGTGTTAGTATTTTTCAGCATTATTTATTTGTGTTATAAAATAAATAATGCTGTTTCCTTACCCTAAGGTTTTTATATAATATTTTTTACATAACAGTTTTTAAATAACCGTTTTATTATTCCATAATTTTCTAGATAAAAAGTAGAATAATAATAGTGCGATGATGACAAAACACGCACCAACATAACCAATGTAATCAATTGAAAGTAAAATTAATACCTTACTGCCTATAAAAGCACCGCCTCCTATTCCAATATTGAAAATACCAGAATAGACTGAAGTGGCTATATCTGTGGCATCGGGTGCGGCATCAATTACTTTACTTTGCATAACCATTCCAATAATTGTAATGGAAAGTCCCCAAATCAAACATTGAATAATTGCAGTATAAAGCGTTAATGAACAGACATAAAGCGATAATAAGCAAGCTACCAATAATAGCATAGGGATGATGAAAATTGCGGTTGGATTTTTTTCAGAGTATCTTGCAAAAATAACGCTACCAATCATTCCAGAAAAGCCCACAACTAATAATAAAAGGACGATAACATTTTGATTAAATCCACCAATATTTTTCATAAATGGAGTAATATAGGTATAGGCAGTAAAGTGACCTGCAATAATAATGGCAATTAATAAATAAATGTTTAGCAATATTGGGCGTTTTAATACCATTGGAATATCTTTGATAGAGATAATATCCATGCTTGGTACAGTAGGCAATAAGCGGAGTAGTAATATCATCACGCAAAAAGCGATACCAGCAATACATAAAAAAGTCACGCGCCAGCCAACGAGTTGTCCTATGATGGTGCCAATTGGAATACCTAGAATGGTTGCCATCGATACGCCAATAACAATAAATCCCATTGCTTTCGCTTTTTTCCCATTGGGTGCTAACCGAACCGCAAGCGGTGTTGTAATTGCCCAAAATACAGCATGAGCACAAGCAATACCAATTCTTGCTATCATTAAACTGTAAAAATTCCATGCAAATCCAGCTAAAACATGACTACCTATAAATAGGCAAAATAAAAAAATGAGTAGCTTTCTCCGTTCCATTTTGGATGTTAATACGGTCAATGGCAATGATAATAACGAAACAGCCCACGCATAAATTGTGAGTAGTAATCCAGCATGAGCTACGTCCATTGAAAAGCTTTCAGCAATATTGGGTAATAGTCCGACAGGTACAAATTCCGTTGTATTAAAAATAAATGCCGCAAATGCAAGGCAAAGAATTGATGACCAAACCCGAGATCGGTTAATACTATTATTCATGATTAAGATTATGGAGGGAATATTGATTACTTTTGATTATAACTGAATATGTTTGTCTATTAAATAGTTGCTAAGAATAAATCTTACACTTAATTTAATCGCCACCGATATTAGTATTTGGTGACGATGTTTCATTATAGCGATTTTATTCTAATGCTTTAGCTGCAGCTAGGGCTTTGTCATAATCAGGTTCAGAAGAGGTTTCTTTAACATATTCCACATAAACAATTTTGTCGTTTTTATCAATGACAAATACAGCTCGAGAAAGTAATCGTAACTCTTCAATAACAACCCCATATTTTAAACCAAAGTTGAGTTCTTTATGATCTGAGGTGACTTTAACGGCATCAATACCTTCAGCAGCACAGTAGCGATTTAAGGCAAAAGGTAAATCGACGCTAATTGAAAATATCACTGTGTCTTTTAATTTTGCCGCTTCGACGTTAAAGCGATGCACTTGAGCACTACATACTGAGGTATCAATGGATGGAACCGAATTAATAATTCTGATTTTACCTTTAAAATCGGACAATTTAATGGGCTCCATTTTTAAATCTTGCACGATAAAATTAGGTGCCATGTCGCCAACATTGATTTGTGTGCCTAACAAAGTAATAGGTGCTCCGCGCATGGTGACTTCATTAACTCTTTTTTGCATAATAGTTTCCTTAGTGTTGTGACGAATCGCGTTGTTGATAGTGTAATGGCTTCCAATGAATTGGAGTTGTTGCACTTGTTAGGGATAAATAGATTTAGAATTGATCCAATATAGAACTAAAACAACCTCTGAACAATAGCTTGAACTTGTTTTAAGTGATGAATTAGCCGATTTCTATTATCGTTAATAATGTTATTGTTCAAAATGATGAATAAATTTGAGTAGTTATCGAATTAATAGAAATGATATGTAATTAGTATTGGCTGTTTTTACAGCCAATAGTTGGATTTTTAAGTTACAATGTCTTAAAAGCAATATCAGGCAAAATCGCTTCACCTTGCCAATATAACTCACTAGCAATACTTCCTGCAATTTGATAATAAAGTTGGCTAAATTCGCTATCAGGGTGGTTAATGACAGTGGGCTTTCCTGTATCAAGATCTTGGCGTAACATTTTTTGAAGTGGAATTTGCCCTAGCAATTTGGTTTGATATTGCTCAGCTAAATGTTTTGCACCATCTTCACCAAAGATGGCCTCATGATGTCCACAATGTTCGCAAATGTGGTAACTCATGTTTTCAATAATTCCTAGTGTTGGGATGTTTACTTTATTAAACATGGTAATACCTTTTTTTGCATCGATTAAAGCAATATCTTGAGGAGTTGTGATAATCACAGCAGCAGTAACTGGAATGTTTTGCGCTAGGGTTAATTGGATATCCCCTGTGCCTGGAGGCATATCAATGACAAGATAGTCGAGTTCTGGCCAAAGCGTATCTTGTAAAATCTGTAATAGTGCTTTACTTGCCATAGGTCCACGCCATACCATGGCACCATTAGGATTAACTAAATAACCAATGGAATTACTAGCAAGCCCATATGCCATGATTGGTGTCATATGTTTATTATCGGGTGTTAAGGGTTGCTGGTTTTCTGTACCTAGCATGGTTGGGATCGAGGGACCATAAATATCTGCATCTAAGATCCCCACTTTAGCCCCTTGTTTTTGTAAAGCTAGCGCAAGATTGACAGCTGTTGATGATTTGCCCACACCGCCTTTTCCTGAGCTTATCGCGATAATGTTTTTTATATTATTAATGGCATTTTGGTTATTAGCACGTTTTAAAGTAGCAATTTTATATTCAATATGCCAGTCAACTTCATTAACGCTGTTAAGTTTAAGCAATTCTGGAGTGGTTATTTTTTTCAATTCTTCAAAAGTAGATTGCCAAGCGAAAGGCATTGTTAAATTTATAGTTAAGTGGTGATTAACTATTTCGCATTTTTTTATTGCATCGAGTTCAAGTAAATTTTTTTGTAGAGTTGAATGAATAAAATTTTCAAGAATTTTTTTTACTTCAGTGTTCATTGTGGTTATCTCTTTATGCCTTAGTATTTATACTCGTTTTATTTTCAATTACCTTGCATTAAAAGCGTAAAATACCTTAAATAATAAGGCGGTAAACAGTAAATTGGTTTACCCTCATAAAAAATGATTATTTTCTGTTTTGAAATATGAATTGAGTATATAAATTTTATCAAATTATGGCATAAATCTAGCGATAATCCCACGATTGATGTACTATTTCTGCCATTATGTAAAAAAGGGTAATAAATCAACATGACAACTCAACGCAAAATATTGGTGACTTGTGCACTTCCTTATGCCAATGGTGCAATTCACTTAGGTCATATGCTAGAACACATTCAAGCTGATGTATGGGTACGCTATCAACGTATGCGTGGTAATGAGATCTATTTTATTTGTGCTGACGATGCCCATGGCACGCCAATTATGCTCAAGGCTCAGCAATTGGGGATTACTCCGGAGCAGATGATTAGTGAAGTTAAAACCGAACATCAACGTGATTTTTCTGGCTTTAATATTAGTTATGATAATTACCATTCAACACATAGCCCAGAAAATCGTGAGATATCAGAGCAAATTTATAAGCGTTTGAAAGCGAATGGTTATATTAAAACTAAAGTTATTTCACAGCTATTCGATCCTGAAAAACAGATGTTTTTACCTGACCGTTTTGTAAAAGGTACTTGTCCACGCTGTAAAGCGCCTGATCAGTATGGTGATAACTGTGAAGTTTGCGGGGCAACTTATAATCCAATTGATTTAATTAATCCCCAATCAGTAGTATCTGGTGCTACACCTGTTATGAAAGATTCTGAACACTTCTTTTTTGATCTACCCGCTTTTTCAAATATGTTACAAGAGTGGATTCGCTCAGGAACATTACAAGATCAAGTTGCTAATAAAATGCAAGAATGGTTCGAATCAGGCTTACAACCGTGGGATATTAGCCGTGATGCACCTTATTTTGGATTTGAGATCCCCGATGCTCCAGGTAAGTATTTTTATGTTTGGTTAGATGCGCCAATTGGTTATATGGGATCTTTCTTAAATTACTGTAATAAACAAAATAAACCAATTTTTGATGAGTTTTGGGACAAAAATTCAAATACAGAACTGTATCACTTCATTGGTAAAGATATTGTTTATTTCCACAGCTTATTTTGGCCAGCAATGCTTGAAGGTAGCGAATATCGCAAGCCTTCCAATATTTTTGTACATGGTTATGTGACTGTTGATGGTGCAAAAATGTCTAAATCACGCGGTACTTTTATTCAAGCAAGTACCTATCTAAAACATTTAGATCCTGATTGTTTACGTTATTATTATGCGGCTAAATTGTCGTCACATATTGATGATATTGACTTAAGTTTAGAAGACTTTGTTCAACGTGTAAATAGTGATTTAGTCAATAAAGTTGTTAATATTGCTTCGCGTTCGGCTGGTTTTATTTATAAACGCTTTGGCGGCAAATTATCAGATAAAGTGGCAGAGCCTGAACTGTATTCCTTGTTTGTTGAAAAAGCAGAAGTGATTGCTGACTACTTTGAACAACGCGAATCAGGCAAGGCAATTCGTGAAATTATGGCACTTGCTGACGAAGCTAACCGCTATATTGACGAAAAGGCACCTTGGGTGGTTGCTAAACAAGAAGGGCAAGATCAAGTGTTGCAAGATATTTGCTCAATGGGAATTCACTTATTTCGCATCTTAATGACCTATTTAAAACCAATTGTGCCTTCATTGGCTGAACGTACAGAAGCATTTTTAAATAGCAAATTAGAATGGAATGAAATTGATAATGCTTTAACAAGTCATAAAATTAATCAGTTTAAAGCTTTATTTAATCGTATTGATATGGATAAAATTACAAACATGATTGAAGAAACAAAACAACAAGCTGCATTAGCCCAACCGGCAAAACCTAAAGTTGCAGAGCCTATCGCTGACACGATTAATTTTGATGATTTTGCTAAAGTCGATATGCGCGTTGCTTTAATTAAACATGCTTGCTTTGTTGAAGGATCCGATAAATTACTTCAATTAACGCTTGATATTGGTGACGAAACCCGTAATGTGTTTTCAGGTATCAAGCAGTTTTATTCCGATCCAAAGGTGTTAATTGGGCGTTTAACTATTATGATTGCTAACTTAGCACCTCGTAAAATGCGCTTTGGTGTTTCAGAAGGTATGGTGCTTTGTGCAAGTGGTAAAGATGATGGCGAAGGTGTGTACCTACTATCGCTAGATAGTGGCGCTAAACCAGGAATGCGAATTTCGTAATTGATATTTTTATTATAAATAACTGCATCTTAACAAGTTAATATACTTGTTAAGATGTTTCAGGAAACTATGCGTTTCAGTATAAAATTTACTTATTTGATAAATAATTGTAGCGTTTGTTTTTTAGAGTTGTTTTTCTATTATAAGTGTTTAGCTAACCAACTATCATGTAACCATTTTTGAGTTTGCCTTCCTGCTCGAATAAAATCCCAGTCAATATCTCTTTCAAAAACCATTACTGTTTGATCAGGTCCTATAATAGTCCAAAAATAGAGGCCAGTATTTAAATCACGGCATTTGACTTTCATTCCAGTTAGTGTGTTTTTTTTGCCATCAACAATAATAGTTTCGTTATGGGTATTGATCCAATTATTATTATAGTTTTCTAATAAATCTGGTGCATAGTCTTTAAGAAAATTTAGAGTAATTTGTAATGCGATTTCTTTGGAAACTTGTTGGCTAGAAGACTGATATTTAGGTAGTAATCTTACTAATCCTTGTAAATTTTTAGTAGTATCATTTATTAATAATGAAACATGTTGTTGTTCAAGATGTATGCTTTCATTGGGTTCAAAACGATAAAGAGTGACAGGCTGTTTATTGTGGAGTCCCTGTTTAGTTAATACAAAATTAAAATCACGTTCTGCATTTTGTAATAACTTTTGAAAATTTGGTTTAAGTATGTTTTTTGCTTGTTGTATTTGTGTTGAGTTCATAGTGGGTTCCTTTATTGTACTCATTTCTTCGGCGTAACAAGTTGAATTTAAAAAACTTGTTATAATTATTAAGCTAATAAATATTTTTTTCATTATAAAAACCTTAATGGTAATTTCTTTTATTTAACATTAGTTGCAATGCACAAATAAATAGGAAAAGGGTGACGAGTAAAATTAAAGTATTCGTTTCAAAAATGGTTGGTAAAAAGGCGCCTACACTCGCACCAATAAATAAAACACAGGTGTATAGCGATATGGCAATGCCACGACTTTCAGCTTCAGATTCGATTGTAATACATGTAATCATTGATGGAATGGCATAGGCTAGTCCAAAAATAAATATAAAATGGATAATAAATAAAAAACTAACAAAATTTAATTGGTCATTAATATAAAAACAGTGAATTAATAACGAAATGCTCATTAGGCATAATGCCATGAATAATACGTATAATGGTTTGATTAGCTTAAATATATAACCAGCTGTTAGACTAAATAATATAGCAATAATGCTTATATTACGTAGTGTTGGTACATAAATGATTAATGAGCTATGGTGTAATATTGAATAAAGACTAACGAAACTAAGTAAAACAAAGAGCGAACAACAATAGATAGGAAATAATTTTTTATTAAACAAAATATTGGGAAGTTTACTAAAAATTGAAGTTATTGTTGTTTTTTGGGGCGTTGTTTTTTTTCTATTGCTTTTTGAACTGTTGAAATAAAAGCATACAGCGCCTAATGCGTAAATAATACCTAAAAACCACATAGATTTATGCAGTGAATCAACAATCATTATTGAACCAAACCATTGTCCAATGGTTGTTGCGAGTAGAAACGCACAACTAATAATTGAGATTGCTTTAGATTTTGTTGCATCAGCAAGGTTGACCGAAATCCACGCTAATGCAACAGGTGGAAATGAGGCTGCACAAAAGCCTTGGATGGAACGTGCTAGCAATAATAAATAATAACCACTTATCAATGGAATAATAAAAGTGATTAATGCTAAAAGTAGTAAGCCTATTGCTAAAGTAAAATCTTTGCCTATTTTATCCGATAAAATTCCCCAAATAATTAGTCCAATCGCGTAAAAAATACCAAACACACTTGTCAATAAGCTGACATTACTTGGTGTGCTACCTTTGATAAAAATTAGTAAATTTTCTGGAATGGGTAAAAAAATGTATAGAAGGGTAACAACAGCAAGTGCTATAAAAGGAATTAATGTTGTTCCTACGATTAACTTATATTTCATTGATGAGTCCTTTAAGTTTTATTGTTGTATTTAAACTACAACAATTGGAGTATATATCCATTATGGTTTTTAAATCAACATAATTTGTTGTACAATATAATTTAATCGATAAAATATAAAAAAATAAACGATGAAAAAGGTTTTATTATGGAAGATATATCTGTTAAAAATTCATATGATGACTTTTTATCAACCGTGATTGTTGGTATTGGAGAGGTTTCTGAGATGACAAAAATTCCAGTTAGAAAATTACGATATTGGGAAGAAAAAGGTATCATTAAAACGGTTGATCCACAATCTAAGTCTCGTCAATTTGATTTAGCGAATATAAAAAAAATTGTTTTAATTCAAGAATTGATGGAAGATGGATATTCATTGGATGGTGCAGCCAAAAAAGTTGAAGATAGAATTGCAAAAATAGAATCGTTAATGAATCTAATTCAAATGTAATTGTGTGTATATTGGTTTTTATATTGTAATAATATTAATTCAAGTTCTATTCATTAATTAGTTTTATAATTTATTTTCAATATGGGTATTTTATTATTTTGCTTATTAATTGTTGACTTTATTAAGTTTCTTATTGATAGGGTTTTATTAATATTTTAGTAAGCATTTTTTGGGATAAACAGATAAAATCGATATTTAATGTTACATTAAACCATTACCTCAAGGCAAATCGTTTGTTGAAGTTGTTGGTGTTTGCTATGATGAAAAACTAGAAGGCTATTATTTAGAAATGGCCTTTAGTTATGATGAGTGCTATATTTTAATTTTTGTGACGGAAGAGGGTAGTCCTTGGGAAGAAGCTTTATTTATCTATGTACTTGATTCAAAAAACTACAATAAAAAACCTTCCCTTTTACATTTAGGAACCTATTTCATATCTACCCCAAATTTCATTTAAACACCATTTTTTGATCGAAGTAAATAAAATTTCACTTTAACAATATGCTGTATTTTTCTTTTTATCCTGAAATTGGCAATCAAAATAACGATTGCCAAAGCTCAATTTTGTTAAAATTCATATTTTGCTGTTCGATTTAACATTACTTGTAAATTCATTATTTTCTTACTTTTGATTTTCTGACGGATTTCCTGAATAAGGAAATATGCCGTCTTTTAGTGAAAAAGAGAAATCTTTAGTATTAATCTCACCAATAATTTTGTTGCTATCGTATAAAGCCAGTAAAAATTCGGCCATTTGCTTTGCAGTATGATACTTTGTAAAAGTTGCATCGTAGTTGTATTCACTAACATTATTGGCTTTTTCACCAAATTCTGTTTTTGTTGCAGCGGGAGCCAATACCTTTGCGGTTAATTGTGCGTTAGCTTGCTTTAATTCCTGTGCTAGCCCTTCGGTAAAAGCATTGACATAGAATTTTGTTGCGCAATAAGTTACCGCATTAGGAACGAGAGTATACCCGCCTCGGGAGGAGATGTTTATTAGTTGTGTTTCGGGTTCATTTTGATATTTACGTACATACAGTGTTGAAAAAATCGTTAGGGTTTCAATATTTAAATGAAGCATTGATTCTATTTTTACTAAATCTTGATCGCTAACACTGCCGTAATGACCAAAACCGGCATTATTAATCCATGTTTCAATAAAATAGCTGTCTAAATCATTAAAAAGGGAATAAGCGTTGGTTGGTTGTGATAAATCACAAAGTTTTATAATTACGTCTAATGCTGGGGCAATTTTTGCAATTTCTTGTTGTAAAAGTTCCAACTTTTCTTGTCTTCTTGCAATAACAATAAGGTTTTTATTTCGTTTTGCAAAAGCAATAGCGGTTGCATAACCTATGCCTGAACTAGCACCGGTTATGGCGGTATATTTTTTATGTGTATTGGTCATTTTTATTTTCTCTAATATTTTAAATTTTTGTTGGTGTTCGGTTCATTTAAATCACTTAATGTGAGGTAAACACTTCTATCATGATAATAGAAGTTTAGTATTATTTCTGTTTGTTAATACTTTTATTCATTGATTATTTGTTTTTTGTTTGCCATGAATTGTGTGGTACTTCAAATTCTCTTGTTGTTTGTGCAATAGCATCATTTAACTGTTGACGATTTAATGGTACGCAATAAGCAGGCTTTGCACGCTCAAACCGCCAGCTGTTTGATAAAGTGCCTACATCAACATAATCATAGCCAATACTTTCTAGTAGAGTGAAAATAATTTGTTTGGCAGCTAAGTCATCTCCAGCTATAGGAATTGCTCTTCTATCTGATTTATCATTGGGTTTTGCATCTTTAATAACATCTTTTGCAAGAATCGCATTAAAAACTTTAACTACTCTAGATTTATCAAGATGTTTAGCGACTAATTCGCTGGTTGTTGTTGCATGATTATCTAATTGTTCTAAATGACCATCGCGGTCAGGGTAATAATTAGTGGCATCAAGCACTATTTTTCCGCTGAGTAGCTCTGCTGGTAATTGTGTATAATTGATAAAAGGAATGGCAACAAGAATTATATCACCAAATTTAATGGCTTCTTCTTGGCTTCCAATTTGGCAGTTCAAGCGAGAGGCTACACTAAATAGTGTTTTTTTGTCTCTAGAATTACTTAACATTACTTGATATCCTGCTTGTATAAATAATGTTGCGCAGGCTTGACTTACAAATCCTGCTCCTATAATACCGATTTTTTTCATCTATTTGCTCCTTATTTTGTGTTTACTTGATTTATGCTATGATATTTGCAAAATAAAAATTGATAAATGTCTTTTAATTTGTTTTATTAACAACTGTGGATTGGTAATATGGATCTTTTTAGAAGTATGGAGGCTTTTGTATTGACTGTGAAGACAGGTTCTTTTGCATCAGCTTCTATTTCATTAAATACCTCTCCCCAAATGGTTGCGAAATATATTCTTTTTTTAGAAACGCAATTAGGGCTAAAGTTACTTAATCGAACAACACGTACACAAAATCTTACTGAATTTGGTAAGCAGTATTATGAGCGTTGTTTAAGTATTTTAGGTGCAGTTAAATCTACTTCTATGCTTGCGCAACAGTTTTTAGATGAACCTAGTGGTGCACTTAGAATTAGCGCACCATTTACGTTTGGTAATTTCAGTTTGGTACCATTAATTAGTCGTTTTATGAAGCGTTATCCCAAAATTAGTGTTGATATACAACTGAGTGATTATTATGTTGATTTGATTAAGGACGGTTTTGATATTGCTTTTCGTATTGGTGATTTAAGTGATTCAGGGATCATTGCTCGTAAACTTAATCCTTATCAACTTATTTTTGCCGCTTCACCAGATTATTTAGCGCAATATGGTGTTCCATTAACACCAGATGATTTGAAAAAGCATCAGTGCTTGATTTACCAATATGTTAATCAGAATAAAAAAGATCATGTTTGGTCAGTTATGATTAGTGGTGAAATAATTAATATTCCTATATCAGGGACATTTCAAAGTAATCAGACGTCAGCTTTAGCGATAGCTGCGATTGAAGGGTTAGGTATCACGATGCTACCAGAATCTATGTTACAAGAATCAATCAAGCAAAAAAAATTATTTCCCATATTACAAGAATTTTTACCGCCTGCGAAGCAGCTTAATATGCTTTATACTGCCGATCATCAGCAACCACCAAAATTAAAAACATTTATTGAATTTGTGTTGAATGAAATGTCTTAAGTGATAGGTATATTTTTTAGAGATAATAAAAAAGGCGGTTTGATCGCCTTTTTTATAATTACCATAATTGATTCTATAATTATTTTATTGTAGCTAAAGTGCTTACTTCTTTACCTAACATATTGTTTAGATAAACTAAATCATTAGCAGTTAAAGTTCCTACTGCATATTTTAATTGTAGTAAACTGGTTAAATAGTTATATTTTGCATCAGATAAATTCCGTTTAGAACTGTATAGTTGAGTTGTTGCATTTAATACGTCAACAATCGTTCGTGTTCCAACTTGATAGCCAGAATTGGTTGCTTCTAATGAACTTTGTGCAGAAACCGCCGCTTGTTGATAAGCTTTAATTGCACTTATTGATGATGAAATGTTGTTGTACGATGAGCGCACTTGATTAATCACGCCACGATTGGTGCTTTCTAATTTTTCGCTAAAGCTCACGTAATTTTGTTGTGCTTGTTCAACTTTAGACATTGTTGCACCACCTGAAAAGATAGGTAGGTTTACACTGACGCCAACATAGTTATTCCCTGAATAAGATTTACCATGAGCACCAGTCCCTACGCTATTACCGTATCTATCAGTTTTATTCAAATTAGTTGATGCATCTAAACTTGCTGTAGGTAAATGTCCTGCCTGTGAGAGTTTGATTTGTTCACGCGCTATGTCTTGATTTAACCTCATTGTTAATAAATTAAGATTAGATTTTTCAGATTGTTTTAACAGTGCGCTGATTTGTGCTGGCGATTCTGTTTTAAATGTATTGGTATTGACACTTGCTAAACTTGAATAAAAACGACCACTTACTTGTCGCAATGCTTCAATGGCATTATTTAAATCATTTAATGCATTAACTTGTTGTGCAACAGTTAAGTCATAGTTAGCTTGAGCGTTTTGTACATCAGTGATTGCAACTAAACCAACTTGATGTTGTTGACGCGTTTGTTCTAACTGACGGCCAATTGCTTTTTTCTGTGCATCAATAAAGCTTAATGCATCAAGTGCTTTTAATACATTAAAATAAGCGACAGAAGTATTTAAGATTAATGTTTGACCTTGGTATTGATAGGCAATATCGGCAATACTTGCTTGTTTTTTAGTAATATCTAAGGCTTTCCAATTTGAGAAATTAAAAATGCTTTGAGATAATGCGACTTGGTATAAGTTGCCACTTTTAGATTTTACTCCACTTGTATCACGTCGACCATGAGTAACACCATAGGAAGCACTTAAACCAACTTGTGGTAGTAAACTTGCTCGAGAACCTGAAATTGCTGCGTATGCTTTATTTTTTTCAGCTAATGAACTGCGTAGATCTGGGTTAGTTTCTTTTGCTTGTTCATAAACTTGTATCAAATTTTCAGCAAAGACAGATTGGCTTAACGCTAAGCCAATTAAAAAGGTTAAGGTTTTTTTCATCAATCTTCTCTTTAAAAATCATTAAAATATAGTAGTATTTTTAATGGTGTAATTTTAACAGATAATTAGTATATAGTAAGTATAGTTTGTGTGTCATTCGCACTTTTTATTCAAATTCAGTTTAAATTCGGGAACTTTTATGAAAATTAAAAACAGTCTGGTAAATTTTGACAAAAATGATGTGTTTAATTTAACAAAACGAATCTTGTACAAAGGTTTTTTTTCTTTGCTTGAATATCGTTTTCAGTATCGAAAATTTGATGGTTCAATTAGTGAGATTGTAACTCGTGAAATTTTAGAACGTGGGCATGCGGTTGTACTTTTAGCATATGATGCAAAATGTGATGAAGTTGTGCTAATTGAGCAAATCCGGATTGCTGCTATTGAAACCCAAGATAGTCCTTGGATACTAGAACTTATTGCAGGTATGATGGATCATGAGAATGAGTCATTTGAAGAAGTAGCAAGACGTGAAGCAATGGAGGAAGCGGGAGTTGTTATTGGTAGATGTAAACCCATTATCAGTTATTTAGCATCTCCTGGAGGTTTAACTGAACAATTGCACATTTTTGTAGGTGAAGTTGACTCATCAACCGCTGAAGGTATTCATGGTCTTGACGAGGAAAGTGAAGATATTAAAGTTCATGTAGTAAGTCGAGTTCAAGCTTATCAATGGGTTAAAGATGGAGTGATTAACAATGCTGCATCAATTATTGCGCTTCAATGGTTAGAACTTAATCATGAGTTATTAAGAAAAGAGTGGAAATAACTTTTTTAGTCATCATTTTTAATTATTTCTTTCATAAATGTGTGAACTATTTTACACTTTAATAGAATGCTAGGATTTATAATAAATTATTTTTTCAGTCACAATGTCTATTGTGTTGTTGACATTATTAACCATGATTATAGATTAATAGACAATTGGGGTGAATTTTGGAGTCATTTCTAAAACTTCCAATCTGTAATAAAAATTACGGTAAAATATTACATATAACTGATACTCATCTTTTCGCTGATGATAATGGTTCATTGCTTGGTGTTAATTCTAATGCAAGCTTTCTAGCGGTTATAAATGAAGTTGAACTTAGTAATAAGAAGTTTGATTTAATTGTAGCAACTGGCGACTTTGTACAAGATGGTTCTAAAAAAGCTTATGCTCGTTTTGCCGAACAAATAATTAAGTTTGATACTCCTTGTGTGTGGCTGGCTGGCAATCATGATAATTATTCGTATATGCAAGATGTGTTTGCAAATTATCAATTTGCTGATAATAAGGTAGTTTTGTTAGGAGATAACTGGTTGATTGTTTTATTAAATAGCCAAGTTGTTGGTCAGGCTTATGGTTTCTTATCTGAAACTGAACTTAAGTTTTTACACAATGTTTTAACTGAACATCCTAATAGAAATGCGTTAGTTTTTTTACACCACCATCCAGTTAATTCTGGTTGCTATTGGTTAGATCATCATATTTTAAAAAATAGTGATCAGTTAGAGAAAATTATTCAAAAACATCCCAATGTAAAAGGAATTGGCTGGGGGCACATTCATCAAAAACAAGATTATGTTTGGCATAATTGTAAGGCATTTTCAACTCCTTCAACTTGCTTTCAATTTAAACCTGAATGTTACGATTTTCAATTATCAAGCGACGATGCACCAGGTTGGCGGGAAATCACACTTAAGATTGATGGTTCTATTGATAGTGATGTTTATCGATTAAAGGATAATCAGTTTTTGCCAGATGTTTCTCAAAATGGTTATTAGCAGATAGTAATCATAATAAGCTTAAAATTGGTTAATAATCATAACAAAGGTGCGAAAAAGTAAAAAAGCCGCTCGACAATGCGTTGCCAAATAGGGCGTTGATTCCACTCTTTGGTATTTATTTCATCTGAATTAGATAAATATTTTTGTAAGAGATTTGATAAAGATTTAGCGAACTCTGCATCATCAATCACAGCTGTAATTTCAAAATTAAGCCACAAACTGCGCATATCTAAATTGACAGTACCGACAAGACTTAATTGATTGTCAATTAAAACACTTTTGGTATGTAGCAAATTATCATTAAATTGATAAAGTTTTACTCCACCATTTAATAATTCGGAAAAAAATGCTCGGCTTGCCCATTTAACCATTAGTGAGTCATTATTTTTGGGAATGATGATGATGACTTCAACACCTCGCTGTGCCGCTGTGCATACAGCATGTAAAATATCATCACTTGGTACTAAATAAGGTGTAGTGAAAATAATTTGTTCTTGTGCCGAATAAATTGCCGTTAATAACACTTGGTGGATCATGTTTTCCATATAACCTGGACCCGATGCAATTAATTGCATAATGTGTTTATTATCTTCTGGTGGTTCAGCAAAATCAGTAATTTTTGGTAGGGCTAAATATTTGCCTGTTTCTAATTCCCAATCACTGGCATATAGGGCGCCCATGAGTGTTGTGACAGGGCCATTCATTCTGACCATGATATCAACCCATTTGCCAACATGTTTATTTTGTTTGAAGTAAAGCGGATCGACAATATTCATACTACCAGTATAAGATATATAGTTATCGATAATAGCTACTTTGCGGTGTTGACGTAAATCCAACCGTCTAAACATAAATCGAAGTAAATTTACTTGTAAGGCTTCGACAATGATGATACCAGCATCACGCATTCTTTTACTAACATTACTTTTAATAAAATGTCTGCTACCAGCAGAATCAACCATTAATCGGCAAGTTACACCTCGTTTAGTTGCTTGAATAAGTGCTTGCTCGACATCATCAGCACGACCGCCTTCATTCCATATATAAAATACCATTTCGATATTTGATGTTGCATGATTTATATCATCAATTAAACGGTTAAAAATTATATTTGTTTCACTCAGTAACTCAATATGATTGCCATTAATTCCATCAAGACCAGTTTGATGTTTACAGAGTTGAAAAATTGGTTTGCTGACTTGGCTGACTTTGTTGGTGAATATGTCAGGAAAGTCACTTAGTTGGTTAATAAACTTGGAAATAGTCGGGCGCATTTTTTGTGCGCGTTTAACTCGTTGCTGACCTAAGTGAGCTTCGCCCAGTGAAAAATAAAGAATCACACCGACAAGCGGTAAAATATAAATAACCAGCATCCATGCAATAACATAAGTTGTCGGTCTTCGCTTAAAGACAATCCGTAAAGTTGTTGAAACAATGATCAACCAATAAATAAGGAAGATCAAAGTACTAATTAATGCATGAAATGAGGTAAATTGCATATTTAATTAGCTATCAGTTAGGTTTAACTTGGTTATTGGATCTTTAGTACAATCATAATTTTGAAATACTTCAGGTAATGGTTTTGGATTATTATGTTTATCTACTGAAACATATGTGAATACGGCATCTGTTATGCAAAACCGTTGTGTTGAATCCGATGTATCTATGACTTTTTTAACCCAAACTTCAATACCAATTGTGATAGAGGTTTTTCCAGTTTTGATGCAATGAGCATAACAACAAACAACATCTCCTACCATTGCGGGCTTGTAAAATGTAATACTACTAGCATTAACGGTTACAACTCGATTTCTGGCTATTTCTTTTGATAAAATACCTCCAGCGAGATCCATTTGAGACATTATCCATCCACCAAAAATGTGACCATGCGGATTAGTGTCAGCAGGCATTGCTAGCGTTCTAAGTACTAATTGACCTTTAGGGGCTATATTTTGTGTCATGCTAAATTACTCCGTATGTACAATTTATTTATTTTCGGTATCTTTATTCATATTTTTATAGATATAGATACCTGATATCAACGATAATAGTAAGGATGCACTAGGTAAAATAAATACTTTAAATATCCAAAAGAAATCATCTGTCATGTAATAGGTCGCACCTAAACTAATGGTGCCACATAATATAAAAAAGAAGATCCATAATAAATTTAATTTATTCCAGATGTTTATCTCTAGTTGTATTTCTTTCCCTAACATTGTTTGAAGTAGGTTTTTTTTGAAAAAAAATTGGCTAACTAATAGGGCTGAGGCAAATAAGAAATTAATAATAGTTACTTTCCATTTTATGATATTAGGATCACGCATATAGAGTGTGAATCCACCAAAAACCATAACCATCAGATAAGAAATTAGTTCTACTTTATCTAATTTTCTATATAAAATTAGAACAAGAAGAAAACACAAGGTAGCAGCAATCATTAATGCTTGAACGCCAACAAAAATATCATACTTGGTTAGAAATACAAAAAAGAATACAAGAGGAATAAAATTTAAAAGTTGTTTCATTCAATTATTGTCCTAGCACTAAAGATGAATTGATATATTCTAAATAAAAAGCCTATTGGAATAGGCTTATTTTTTGTGATGAAGTTCGGGATGGGCTTTGCAATCACCCGACTGGCAATGGCCATATAGATATAAACTGTGAAAAGTTAAATTAACACCATATTGTTCGGCAATCTCTTTTTGTCTAGCATTGATAATATCATCACGAAACTCAAATACTTCGCCACAATCTAAACAAATTAAATGATTATGATGTTGTTGTGTTGCTAGTTCAAATACTGCTTTGCCACCTTCAAAGTTATGACGAGTAACAATTCCAGCATCATCAAATTGATTCAAAACACGGTAAACTGTTGCAAGTCCAATTTCTTCCCCCATATTAAGTAGTTTTTTGTAAAGATCTTCTACAGTAATGTGTTGGCATGAAGGATCTCGTAATAATTCTAAAATCTTTAATCGTGGTAACGTAACCTTTAAACCAGCACTTTTGAGTGCTTCGTTATTATCATTATCATGATTTGTCATATTACTTCCCAATTAATTTATTGATCATAATTCATTATAGGAACTATGTACGGTAAATAAAAGAAATCAATTCAATAGACTAAATTTTCATTTCTGTTTTGACTTGATTTACCCAATTGTTAATACGTTCTTCAGTTAATTCTGGTTGACGATCTTCATCAATGGCTAAACCAATGAAATGAGTGTCATCAATTAAGCTTTTAGATGCTTCGAAACTATAACCTTCGGTTGACCAGTGTCCAACAATTTTTGCTCCTTTAGGTTCAATAATATCGCGGAGTGTTCCCATAGCATCACAGAAATATTCTGCATAGTCTTCTTGATCGCCACAACCAAAGATAGCCACTGTTTTACCACTAAAATCAATTTTTTCTAAATTGGGAAAAAAGTCATCCCAGTCAGCTTGAGATTCACCATAGTACCAAGTTGGAATACCGAAAAATAGGTAATCGTATTGTTCAATGTTTTCTTTAGTGGCTTTTGCAATGTCGAAAAGATCAGCTTTGTCACTACCTAAAATGAGTTGGATTTGCTTTGCTACATTTTCTGTATTACCTGTATCACTACCAAAAAAAATACCAACTTGTTTCATATTTGTACCTTTACTATCTATGATATTAAAATATTTTAGGAGTATATCATTGTCACTTATTATCAGCAATAATTCTAAATTACACAGAACATAAGTTATTATGTGCTATACAATTTATTTATCTTGCATTAAAATTATTGCCTATTTTTTATATTAAATTAGGCTGTGGAATTTCATTATGAATTTGCATGAGTATCAATCTAAATATCTTTTTAAACAATATAATTTGCCTGTACCTGAAGGGTATGTTTGTAACTCAATCGGTGAAATACAAGATACATTAGCTGAATTATCTTCAGGGACAAATTTAGGAGCTTGGGTTGCTAAATGTCAAGTTCATGCAGGGGGAAGGGGTAAAGCTGGTGGTGTTATTTGTACTCAAAACTATAGTGAAATAATGCAATTTGCTGAAAAATGGTTAGGGCAAAATCTAGTTACTTATCAAACCACCGATAAAGGTCAACCAGTTAATAAGATTTTAATTGAAAAAGCGTCTAATATTCAGAAAGAACTTTATTTAGGAGCAGTGGTCGATCGTAGTTCCAAGCGTGTAGTAATTATGGCTTCGACAGAAGGTGGTGTTGATATTGAAAGCGTTGCTGAAAAAACACCATATTTAATTTATAAAACTTCACTTGACCCGTTAACTGGCCCTTGTGCTTACCAAGGGCGTGAACTTGCGTTCAAATTGGGATTAACAGGTAAATTAATTAATCAATTTACAAAGTTATTTGTTAATTTTGCAAAACTATTTTTAGAAAATGATGTTTCATTAGCTGAAGTCAATCCATTAGCGATTACTGATTCCGATGAACTAATTTGTTTAGACGCAAAGGTTGTGTTAGACGATAATGCCATTTTTAGACATCCTAATTTAAATATTTTAAGGGACACAACTCAAGAAGATGAACGTGAGTCAATTGCCGCAAAACAAGGTATTAGCTATGTATCATTAAATGGCAATATTGGTTGTATGGTTAATGGTGCAGGTCTTGCGATGGCAACTATGGATATTATTAAACTACATGGTGGTTCGCCAGCTAACTTTTTGGACGTTGGTGGTGGCACAACGAAAGAGCGTGTTGCTGAAGCATTTAAGTTAATATTATCTGACAAAAACGTGAAAGCGATTTTAGTTAATATTTTTGGTGGTATTGTTCGTTGCGATTTAATTGCCGATGGAATTATTAGTGCAATTAAAGAAATAGGTCTTACTGTTCCTGTTGTTGTTCGCCTTGAAGGTAACAATGCACAGCTTGCTCGAGAAATTTTAGCTAAAAGTAAATTAAATGTTATTACTGCCGAAAGTTTACTAGATGCGGCCCAAAAAATTGTTGCTGTTGCCAAATAATAGGACGCATGGAGAATAGTTATTATGTCAATTTTAGTTAATAAAGAAACAAAAGTTATCTGTCAAGGATTTACTGGTAGTCAGGGAACTTTTCATTCTGAACAAGCGCTTGCCTATGGTACTAAGTTAGTTGGTGGTGTGACACCAGGTAAAGGAGGAACAACCCATTTAGGTTTACCTGTTTTTAATACTGTTAAAGAAGCGGTTGTTGCAACTGGTGCAACAGCTAGTGTTATTTATGTGCCAGCAGCATTTGGTAAGGATTCTATTTTGGAAGCGATTGATGCAGGCATTAAACTAATAGTCTGTATTACCGAAGGTATTCCAACTCTAGATATGCTTGTTGTTAAGGCAAAATTACAACAAAATAATGTTGTAATGATTGGACCAAATTGCCCGGGTATTATTGTTCCTGATGAATGTAAAATTGGTATTATGCCTGGACATATTCATCGTGCAGGAAAGGTTGGCATTGTTTCGCGTTCTGGAACGTTAACTTATGAAGCGGTTAAACAAACAACGGATATTGGTTTAGGGCAATCCGTATGTATAGGTATAGGAGGTGACCCTATACCTGGTAGTGATTTTATTTCTATTTTAGCATTGCTTGAGCAAGATCCTAAAACTGAAGTTATTGTAATGATAGGTGAAATTGGTGGTAGTGCTGAAGAAGAAGCAGCTGAATATGTTAAAAAACATGTAACTAAACCTGTTATAGCTTATATTGCTGGTGTTTCAGCTCCATCAGGAAAACGTATGGGGCATGCAGGTGCAATTATTTCAGGAAAGAAAGGAACAGCGGTAGAAAAATCTAAAGCATTGCAATCTGCAGGTATTACAGTTGTAACAAGCCTTACCGATATAGGTGATGCAGTAAAAAAACAACTCAAAATATAAATTTTTTGATGTATATCAATTTTATTCTGTGATTATCGGTGTATAATGCTTGGCAATAACGTAGAAATTTGTGAGCATTTAAGGATTAGGGAGCGTTTATGCTAGATATAGTAGAACTTTCACGGCTCCAGTTTGCTCTTACTGCAATGTATCATTTTATTTTTGTTCCATTAACGCTAGGATTAGCGTTTATGCTAGCAATTATGGAAACGGTATACGTTGTTAGTGGTAAGCAAGTCTGGAAAGATATGACAAAATTCTGGGGTAAACTGTTTGGTATCAACTTTGCAGTAGGTGTCGCAACAGGTTTAACCATGGAATTTCAATTTGGTACTAACTGGTCTTATTATTCGCATTATGTGGGAGATATTTTTGGTGCACCGTTAGCTATTGAAGGTTTAATGGCATTCTTTTTAGAATCAACCATGGTAGGTTTGTTTTTCTTTGGCTGGGATAGATTAAGCCGTGGTAAACATTTAATGGTGACTTGGTGTGTCGCATTTGGTTCTAACCTTTCAGCTCTTTGGATTTTAGTTGCTAATGGTTGGATGCAATTTCCAATAGGTTCTGAATTTAACCCTATTAATTCACGCATGGAAATGGCTAATTTCTATGAGTTAATTACTAACACAGTTGCCCAATATAAATTTGTTCATACTGTTGCAGCAGGTTATTTAACAGGTGCTATTTTTATTTTAAGTATTAGCTCTTACTATTTGTTAAAAAAACGTGATGTTGCCTTTGCCAAACGATCTTTCTCTGTTGCAGCCACATTTGGATTTATTATGTCAATCGTTGTGGCGATTATGGGTGATGAAGCAGGTCATGAGATGACAACTGTTCAGCCAGCTAAACTTGCAGCAATTGAAGCAGAATGGGAAACTCAACCTGCTCCAGCATCATTTAATGTTATTGCTTTTCCATCACAAAGCAATAAAGAAAATTTGTTTGCAATAGAGATCCCATATGTTATGGGAATAATGACCACTCGTTCACTTGATACTCAAGTAACAGGATTAAAAGATATTTTAGCAAATAATGAAAAAAGAATTCGCAATGGGATATTAGCCTATAGCAATTTGGAGAAGATCCATCAGGGTAATCAAGACCCTAATGTACTGAAAGCTTTTGAAGATAATAAGTCTGATTTAGGTTATGGTTATTTAGTCAAGCGTTTTACTGATCGTGATAATTTGGCTATACCTCAGGCTACTGAAGAGCATATAAAGGCTGCGGCAGAAGACTCAATTCCTACAGTTTGGCCTCTATTCTGGGCTTTCAGAGTTATGGTTGGTCTTGGTGTATTAATGATTTTGGGGACTGGGTTTGCTTTATGGACCACTTATAAAAATAAAATTGGTGAAAAGCGTTGGTTACACCGCATATTAATTCTTTTTTTACCGTTCCCTTGGCTGGCATGTGAGTCAGGTTGGTTTGTTGCCGAGTATGGACGTCAACCTTGGGCAATTCAAGACATCTTACCGACTGGAGTAGCAAATTCATCATTAACAGCTGGTGAAGTGTTATTCACTATGGTTCTTATTTGTGGACTTTATACACTATTCTTAATTGCTGAATTATTCTTAATGTTTAAGTTTGCTCGCTTAGGACCAAGTTCTTTAGGTACAGGCAATTATCATTACGAAAAAACACAACCAGTAACAGATAGGTCATAGGGAGTATACACAATGATTGATTACGAGATTGTACGCGTCATCTGGTGGGTGCTGATTAGTGTTGTTTTAATCGGTTTTGTTGTAACAGATGGGTTTGATATGGGCGTCGGTATTTTATTACCATTTATTGGTAAGACTGATACAGAACGTCGCATTATGATTAATGCAATTGCTCCTCATTGGGATGGTAACCAAGTATGGTTAATTACTGCTGGTGCAGGAATATTTGCTGCTTGGCCAATGGTATACGCTGCGTCGTTTTCTGGTTTTTATATTGCAATGATTTTAGTTCTTTGTGCGCTATTTTTTAGACCAATTGGTTTTGATTATCGTAGTAAACTAGAAAATTCAAAATGGCGTAATTTATGGGATGCTGGTATTTTTGCAGGTAGCTTTGTGCCAGCATTAGTTTTTGGTGTTGCTTTTGGTAACTTATTAGAAGGTGTTCCTTTCCGATTTGATAACTCTTATCGTGTATTTTATGATGGTAACTTCTTTGGTTTGCTTAATCCTTTTGCATTGTTGACTGGCGTTGTTAGCTTAATGTTATTTGTTGCTCATGGTGGTGCTTGGTTACAAATGAAAACATCAGGGGAACTTTATTTAAGAGCCAGAAAGGCTACACAAATTGCTAGCTTAGTAATGTTAATTGCATTTGTTTTGGCTGGAGTTTGGGTTGCATTTGGCATTCATGGTTATGAAGTTACCAGTGTGATTGATTATAATGCAGCATCTAATCCATTGACTAAAACAGTTTCTACTGATGCTTCATGGTTAGATAACTATCTGAATTATCCAGTTTTATGGATAGTCCCTGTTTTAGGTATGGTGTTACCACTGCTTACTATTCTTTTTTCTAGTCTAAACAAAAATGCATTAGTATTTATTTCATCAGTATTAACAATTGCCTGTGTTTTATTTACCTATGGTATTGCAACTTTTCCATTTATTATGCCTTCAAGCATTATGCTAAATGCAAGTTTAACAATATGGGATGCATCATCAAGCCAATTAACACTTAATATTATGTTTATTGTGGTTCTTATATTTTTACCTATTGTCCTTATATACACTATTTGGTCATATATCAAAATGTTTGGAAGACTAGATAAAAATCATATTGAAAATAATAAACATTCTCTTTATTAAGGAACTATTATGTATTACATTTTGTGGTTTATAGGAATTATTGCTGCATGTATGCTATCGGCTGTTACAGGTTTGTTAGTTGAAAGGGGTAGCGAAAAAGAAACTAATAACAAATAATATCAAGTATAAATTAATAAAAAGGTGACAAATAGTCACCTTTTTAATTAGTAAGTAAAATATTAGCAATAAAGAAAAATGATAATTGTTTTCATTTGCTGTTTTTTATATCATAGTGCAGGGAAGTTTATATTCAGATATAATAACACCAAATTTGATTAGTGTGATTTGGATATGAAACAATTCAATTGGAATGCAAGAGTTTATTATGAAGACACAGATGCAGGCGGTGTAGTTTATCATGCTAGATATCTAGCATTTTTTGAAAGAGCAAGGACTGAAATTTTAAGACAACTAGGAATTAGCCAACAGACCTTATTACAAGAAAATATTGCGTTTGTTGTTAAAAAGATGGATATTATCTACCATTTTCCTGCTCGTTTAGATGATATGCTTACTATTAGTACTAAGGTGGATCAAACTCGCAAAGCATCTATTATTTTCAAACAGACTATTGTTAATCAAAATGAACGAGTTATCAGCACAGCAGATGTGCTTATTGCCTGTGTAGATATCGCTAAGATGAAGCCATGCGGGCTTCCTAAGTTATTAGTTTTGGAGTTTATATAAGTGGAAAATCTGAACATTATTAATCTATTTTTGCAAGCGGGTCTGTTAGTACAATGTGTTATGTTATTGCTACTTACTTTTTCTGTTATATCATGGGCTATTATATTTCAACGGAGTAAGATTTTAGGAAAAGCTAAAAAACAAGTTGAGGAATTTGATAATAGTTTTTGGGCTGCTGATGATTTAAATATTTTATTTGATAAAGCGAAATTTTATAAAGAAGAAATTAGTGGTACAGAGCATATTTTTTATTCAGGTTTTAAGGAGTTTTCACGGCTTTATCAAATTAATCCAAATATGGCAGAATCTGCTTTAGATGGAGCATTGCGTTCTATGCGTTTAGCTATGAATCGTGAACTTGATATCCTTGAATTACACATTCCTTTTCTAGGTACAGTAGGTTCTATTAGTCCATATATTGGTTTGTTTGGTACTGTTTGGGGAATTATGCATGCATTTATTTCTTTAGGTGCAGTTAAACAGGCAACGTTACAGATGGTTGCGCCAGGGATTGCTGAAGCATTAATTGCAACCGCAATTGGTCTATTTGCTGCTATTCCTGCCGTACTTGCTTATAATCGTTTATCATTGAGTGTGAGTCGAATTGAACAAAGCTATCTTAACTTTATTGATGAATTTTCTGCAATTTTACAACGCCAAGCAGTTGCTGTTAGGAAATAATTATGAGTAGAAGCAGACGTTCTTGTTATTCGACTAAATCTGAGATCAATATAGTACCTTTACTTGATGTACTATTAGTATTAGTGCTTATTTTTATGGCAACGGCACCAATTATTAGTCAAAGTGTTGAAGTTGATCTACCTGAAGCATCGGAATCTAAGACGATTTCACCATCAGAAACTAAACCAATCATTATTGAAGTGTCAGGTGTTGGAGTTTATGCGCTAATTATTGAGCAGGATCGTCAAGCTAATTTACCACAAGAAAAAATTGTTGCAGAAGTTAAGCAACATCTGTTGCTTAATGAAAAGGCAGTGTTTTTAGTTGGTGGAGCTAAAGATGTTCCCTATGAAGAAATTATAAAAGCGTTGAATTTATTACAATCAGCAGGTGTTAAGTCTGTAGGATTAATGACTCAACCAATTTAAATATTATAAAAGATGTCAGCAATGTCTCATAAGTCAAATTCAAAATTAAGTATAGCTATTGTAATATCTATTATACTACATATCATTTTAATTATTATTTTAGGTTACCGAGTTATGTATAGTAATGATGTTAATTATGGTAGCTTTAACGGCAACTCTATCGATGCTATTATGGTTGATCCTTCTGTAATGAATGAACAATACCAAAGACAACTAAAAACACAGATTAGCCAAAAGCGGGCTGAGCAACAAAGGCAGCAACAAATAGAAGAGCAGGCTCAAGCTTTACAAGAACAGCAACTGGCTCAACAGCAACGACTTAAAGAGTTAGAAAGAGAGCGCTTAAAAGTAGAAGATCTACAAAAGAAAGAGGCAGAGGCTGCACAGGCGGCACGGATTGCAAGGCAAAAAGAAGAAGATGAACGTAAAGCTAAAGAACAGCTAGAAGAGCAACAAAGACAAGCCGAAAAGCAGCGTTTAGAGCAACAACAAGCGGAACTGGCTAAACAAAAAGCCGAGCAAGAAGCTAAATTAAAAGCTGAACGAGAGCTATTAGAAAAGCAACGTGAGGAAAATCAACGTAAACAAGAAGAGTTAATTAAACAAAAAGCAGAACAAGAAGCTAAAGCTAAAGCTGAACAGGAAATTATTGAAAAGCAGAGAATCGAAAATGAACAAAAACAAGCTGAGTTAGCTAAGGAAAAAGAAGAACAAGCAAAAAAGCAAGCCGCTGAAAAAGCTGCTGCTGATAAAGCTAAGCGAGCTGCACAAGCTAAAAAAGATAAAGAACTTGATAATTTACTAAGCGGGTTAACATCAGGCACATCTAATCCATCAGGTGGTGCTGCTAGTCGTAAAGGTGTTTCAGATGGAGAGATAAATAAATACAAATCATTAGTTCAAAATGCAATTAGTAATAAATTTATTAATCCAAATAAATTGTATAGTGGCCAAAATTGTGTGTTAGAAATTCAAATTGCACCCGATGGTTTATTGCTTGATGTTAGTGCAAAAGGTGGTGATGATGCATTATGTCGCGAAGCCCTTTCTGCGACTAAACAAGCAATTATTCCAAAACCTGCGAGCACATTTTATAATCAAGTAAAAACAATGACAATTGACTTTCAACCAAAATAGTTTTTATTCACAAACGCTATATTTCCAGAAATTTTTTAAAATAAATTAACAATATCTTCAAATTAAAATGTTGAAATTATATTAATCATCCCAATATATAGTCTATTCATTCCGAATAAAGTTACTTAAGTGAAAGAAGGAGCAGAATATGACGACAATTGTCAGTGTCCGTCGTGAAGGGCAAGTGGTTATAGGTGGCGATGGGCAAGTTACGCTAGGCGAACGTATTATTATGAAGGGTAATGCTCGTAAAGTTCGCCGTTTATATAATAACAAAGTGATTGCAGGTTTTGCTGGTGGTACAGCAGATGCTTTTACACTATTTGAACTGTTTGAAAGAAAACTAGAGATGCATCAAGGGCATTTAACTAAAGCAGCTGTCGAACTAGCTAAAGACTGGCGAACAGATAGAATGCTACGTAAGCTAGAAGCACTACTTGCTGTTGCTGATGAAAGTGCATCATTGATTATTACAGGTACTGGTGATGTTATTCAACCAGAAGATGACTTAATTGCTATTGGTTCTGGAGGCCCTTATGCGCAAGCAGCGGCACGAGCACTACTAGATAATACCTCACTTTCTGCACACGATATTGTGCAAAAATCATTATCGATTGCTGGAGACATTTGTGTTTATACCAATAATTTCCAAACAATTGAAGAACTTAATTATTAATCTGATTTAAGAGAAATTTAACTATGTCTGAAATGACTCCTCGTGAAATTGTAAGCGAACTAAATCAACATATTATTGGGCAAGAAAAAGCAAAACGTTCCGTTGCTATTGCGTTACGTAATCGTTGGCGTCGTATGCAACTAGATGAAACATTACGTCATGAAGTTACACCAAAAAATATACTTATGATTGGGCCAACAGGTGTTGGTAAAACTGAAATTGCAAGACGTTTAGCCAAATTAGCGCATGCGCCGTTTATTAAAGTAGAAGCGACTAAGTTTACTGAAGTTGGTTATGTGGGTAAAGAAGTTGATTCAATTATTCGAGATTTAACTGATTCTGCAGTAAAAATGATTCGGCAAGAGGCGATTGAACGCAATCGTAATCGAGCGGAAGAATTAGCTGAAGAGCGCATTTTGGATGTACTTGTACCGCCAGCTAAAGATGGGTGGGGACAAGTTGAAGATAATAATACAACAGCAAGACAAGCTTTCCGCAAAAAATTACGTGAAGGTTCACTTGATGACAAAGAGATAGAAATCGAGTTAGCTGGTATTAATATTGGTGTTGAAATTATGGCTCCTCCAGGTATGGAAGAGATGACCAATCAATTACAGTCGATGTTACAAAATTTAGGTGGACAAAAAACAAAACCACGTAAAATGAAGATTAAAGATGCGCTCAAACAACTCATTGAAGAAGAAGCTGCTAAATTGGTTAATCCTGATGATCTTAAACATGAGGCGATTGAAGCAGTAGAACAAAATGGAATTGTTTTCATTGATGAAATAGATAAAGTCTGTAAACGTGGTAATTCTTCAGGCCCAGATGTTTCACGTGAAGGAGTGCAACGAGATCTTCTACCATTGGTTGAAGGTTGTACAGTGTCGACTAAACATGGAACTGTTAAAACGGATCATATTTTGTTCATTGCATCAGGTGCTTTCCAAACAGCAAATCCATCTGATTTAATTCCTGAATTACAGGGCAGATTACCAATTAGGGTTGAATTACAAGCTCTAACAAGTGAGGATTTTGAACGTATTTTAACCGAACCAAATGCTTCACTTACTGTTCAGTATAAAGCTCTAATGGCAACAGAAGGTGTTAACATCGATTTTACCTCAGATGGCATTCGTAAAATTGCGGAATCAGCATGGCAAGTAAATGAGCAAAATGAAAATATTGGTGCCCGTAGGTTGCATACTGTTTTGGAACGCTTAATGGAAGATGTTTCATTTGAAGCTAGTGAACTCGGTGGAGAAACTGTGACTATTGATGCTAAATATGTAAGTGATCATTTAGATAAGCTTGTTGCCGATGAAGATCTAAGTAAGTTTATTTTATAAAAAGTTTAACTTCTAAACATAAAAAGGTGAAGATGAATTTACTCAACTTCACCTTTTTTATTGTTACTTTCTTATTAGCTCTCCTAAGATATCTGTAGCTTTTGATTTAGATTTTGAATTATCTTTAGAGTCATGAGTTTTTAATTTTTCGCGAAGCTTGTCTAAACGTTCTTGTAATTTATCGCTTAGTGCATTGGTAATTAATTTACTCATATCTATTTGATAATGAAGATTAGCAAATTGCCCATAAATACGTAGTGGTATTGTTAACTTTTGTAGTTTACTAATTGTTTCACTTTTACCGTTCCAGCCACCTAATATTTTTAAGTTTAAATTAACATCCAAATCTTGTTTTAAAAAACCAACTCGCCCTGAGCCATCAACGACATCAAGAGTTTCAGAATTAGCATTTAATGTCGACAATTCCAAATTACCTTCCCTCAAATTACCAATAGCTGAAATTTTATGGAATTCAGTATATTTTTTTTGATTTTCAGGAGTCATGATATCCTTTGAATATTGAGTTGCTGCATTTTGGATAATTCTTTGAATATTTAAATTCTTGAGTCTCGCATTAGTCACTACCATATTCAGAGTTCCTTGCAAGTTAGCTAAGATTTTAGAACTAGATAAGCTGTTGCTTTCTAAAGTCCCATTAGCGTTAAATAAACCCTCTAGATCATGTGCTATATTAAATTGATTAAAAAATGTATTTAAATCAACATTAGATATCGTGGTATTAAGCTTGATTAGTGTATTTTTTTGTTTACCATTTGCTAAACCAGCTGTAGTTATATGGCCGTTAGCAAAATCAAAGTTAATATTTTTAAATATTGCAATACCTTCCTCATTGGCCATATCAATGTCAATATTATTTAATGTTATTTTGTTAGCATTAATCTGTTTAATATTTAATTTAGCTTTAGCATTAAAACTATTTAGAAAGTTTAATTCATTATTGGTTTTTGTGACATTCGACACAACTGGTGAAGTTTGTTGAGGATTTGCTTCTTTATTTGAATTCTGACTTGTTTTCAATAACGAAGTGAGATCGATTTTATCTGAATTTAACTGCAAATTTATATATGGTTTATTTGCTAAATCAGCATTTATTGCGGCAGTAAAATGATTTTCATTAATTGAAAAAGTTAAATTTTGACTTTTAAGTAACATTTGTGGGTGTTGGTAGTTAAATACACCGCTAATGTTACCTTTTAGCTCTTTTGTTGAATTGTCTACACCTTTATAAATAAAATCTAATTTTTTTAAATCGATTAATGCTTGTTCTGGAAATTGATTTAAATCGACATATGCATGTATCAAATAAGATAGATCTTGTTGATTTTTATCTATATTACCTTTTAAATCGATGGAAATGTTTTTTTCACTATTTTGTTCTAACACTAGATTAATATTTCTAAAGTTAATTAAATCATTATTATGTTGTAATGTCACAGTACTATCATTAACTTCAAATTTATTTAAGCTAAATTTCCAATTAGATGAAATTTTTTGATCTTTAGAATCAGTTGGTTTATTCGTAGTCGGATTAGATGATGTTTTTGTACCATTTTTTGCAATATTGCTTTTACTTTTATTGGTGATACTGATAACTGCTGATTTTATAAAAACATTTTTAACTGATAATTTTTTGGAGAATAGAGGTAGTAACTCAACGTCTAATCTCATATTATCTGCAGTTAAAAGGGGGGTTGAAGCTCCTGCATCAGTTAGCTTAATTGAATCAGTTAAAATACTCACTTGTGGCCATATATGCCAACGTAAATTTCCATCGATGGATAATTCATATCCTGTTTTATCTTTAACTGTATCAGAAATAAACCCACGAAAGTTGTTGGGATCAACAAAAACAATCAATGAAACAATACTAATTGTTATGACTAGAATTAAGGCAAATAGAATAACCAATATTTTTTTGATCATATTAATGTTCCTTCTTTATGGTTATCAATTATTCAGTCTTTATCAATACGACTGGCAACAGCACCATACTGGTCTTTATATTTTGCATCTAGCCTTCGATTGTATGGTCTTGTAGCAGGACCAGTTAGCGTTTCAAAACTGAGCGCGCCGATTGTCATTCCAGGCCTAAGTGCTAATGGAATTTTTCCTGAATTGTAAAATTCTAATACAATTTGTCCTTGCCAGCCTGGGTCGATACGATGAGCTGTAACGTGAACCATTAGACCTAATCTAGCAAGTGATGAACGACCATCTAACCAGCCGACTAAATCGTCAGGAATAGTGACTGATTCTAAAGTTACAGCTAATGCTAACTCGCCGGGATGTAAGTAAAAGGCGTCACCTTCAGTTAATACCATTTCTTCACTCATCACTCGTTCCAAGACTGCAGATACTTCTTCTTTTGGGCCACTTAAATCTATATAAGGTGTAGTATGTTCTCGAAAAGTTCGAAATTGATTACCTAATCTAACATCAACAGTTGCACCATTAATACAGCTTGCTGCAGGCTGTGGTGTTATTTTTAATTTACCATTTTTTAAATATGCTTCGATATCTCTGTCACATAATCTCATGAGTTATCCTTAATTCAGCTTGTATTGCTTTATTCTAACAGGTTCTTTTGATGGCGTCGACGTTAGTAGTTTAAGGCTGTAGTACCCATGCGCGTCCATAATGGTTATAGTATCCGGCTAATTTTCCTGCTTTATCTCCAATTCCTAGATAAAGGTCAAAATGTTGACCTTTTATAGCACCACCAACATCAAGTGCAACCATAAGTCGAGTTTCTCGTTTGCCTCGATATTGCCCATCGTCTTCAAGAAGCGGCACATCAACTAATACTACAGATCCTAAAGGAATGACTGATTTATCCGATGCGACTGATGCATTTGCAACCAAAGGTATTTCAGCCGCACCCGTAACTTCAGCATTATATTGTGGATTAAAAAAAACAAATGAACGGTTTTGAATTAGTAAAGCTTTAATTTGATTTTCTGGTTTGTTTTTTGCCCAATCTTTAATTGATTGTATAGAAATTTTTTCTTTTTCTATTTCGCCTTGTTCTACTAATAATCTTCCTATACTAGAATAGCCATAATTATTTTTACCTCCATAGCTGAAGAAGACTAAAGGTGAACCATCTTCAAAATCAATATAGGCACTACCTTGTACTTCCATAATAAAGTTATCCATTAAGGAATTACTGTATGCAATTTCAAGATCTCTGTCAGAAAGAGCTCCATTATAAATTTGTTCACGATTTGGTAGTTGTTCTTCATCACTAACAACAGGCATCTTATAAATAGGGTATTTAAATTCTGCTGTTGGTTGATGCCTTGCTTTGATTATCGGAGTGTAGTAGCCTGTTAAATGTACATTGCCATACCCATCTTGTCCAACCATTTCGTAACTGTTAAGTCCCACCTTGTAAAATTCATCAACCATTAAAGAACGGCTAATCCACTCATTTATTGCTTTATAAATATGTTCATTTTTTTTATATAAAGAAGGCGATGACGATTTAATTTTAGCTATTTGAATAATGTAGTCTGATATGTTGACAGGAATACTTAATTGAGGCTGATTAATGTTAAGTGGTAAAGATAATTTCCCATCTTTATATTGTTGGCCTTGATTAGTTGGTTTATTTGAATAGTATTGGCTACCAATAAAAATAGATAAAACAAGTAAAATACTTAAAAAATAAAAATAATAATAACGATCTTTTTTTTTCATCTTGGAAAATAATTATAATAAGTTAAGCAATATGGCTAGTTATGCTACACAATTCTATTATAAGAAACTACAGATAATTATTATGAATCCATAAAAAGTTTTCATAACGATTCAACTTGCGATTTTATTCTATAGACTTTATAGTCCTAGACTCTTAGTAAGTCGATAAATATAGAAAATAAAAGGGAATAATAGCGATGAGCATTACATCCTCAAAAAATGATTTAAAGCGAAATCTTTCTAACCGTCATATTCAATTAATTGCAATTAGTGGTGCAATCGGAACAGGTTTATTTATGGGCTCGGGTAAGACAATTAGTCTTGCAGGGCCTTCTATTATTTTTGTTTATATGATTATTGGTTTTATCCTTTTTTTTGTTATGCGAGCGATGGGGGAAATCCTTCTCTCTAATTTAAAGTACAAATCTTTTAGTGATTTTGCCAATGACCTTTTGGGTCCTTGGGCTGGATTTTTTACTGGTTGGACATATTGGTTTTGTTGGGTAATTACAGGGATTGCCGACGTAATTGCAATTGCTGGATATTCGCAACATTGGTTTCCTGAACTGCAGTCATGGATACCAATGTTATTAACAGTAGCCTTACTTTTAACACTAAACTTATTAACGGTAAAAATGTTTGGTGAAACAGAATTTTGGTTTTCAATGATTAAGATTATTGCAATTTTAGCATTGATAGGAATTGGGCTCGTACTCATTTTGACTGCTTTTCATTCTGAACAAACGGGTACCACAGCTGCATTTTCGAATTTGTGGGAATACGGGGGCTTTTTCCCTCATGGTAGTATGGGTTTTTTTGCTGGATTTCAAATTGCTATTTTTGCTTTTGTTGGGATTGAGTTAGTTGGCACAACTGCAGCTGAAACCGTTGATCCGTGCAAAAATTTGCCTCGTGCAATTAATTCTGTACCCTTGCGTATCATCTTTTTCTATGTTTTTGCTTTAATCATTATTATGAGTGTAACACCATGGATGTTTATTTCTCCAAACAAAAGTCCTTTTGTAGAATTATTCACTCTAATTGGCTTGCCCGCTGCTGCAAGTATTATTAATTTTGTAGTATTAACCTCAGCAGCATCATCAGCTAATAGTGGTATTTACTCAACAAGCAGAATGCTGTTTGGGCTAGCTAAAAAACAAGATGCTCCAGAACCGTTTGGTAAATTATCAAGTCGCTCTGTACCGGCTAATGGGCTATTATTCTCGTGCACATGTTTATTTGGTGGAGTTGTTTTGATTTATTTAGTGCCTAATGTCATGGAAGCTTTTACTATAGTAACTACAATTTCGGCTATTTTATTTATGTTTATTTGGTCGATGATTCTTATTTCTTATATTGCTTATCGTCGCAAAAAAATAAACTTACATGAACAATCTCAATTTAAAATGCCAGGTGGTATTTTTATGTGCTGCGTTTGTTTGGCTTTTTTTGCTTTCGTGATTGTATTACTTACTTTTGAGGTTGATACCCGCCAGGCATTAGTGGCAACACCTATTTGGTTTGTTATTTTAGGTGTAAGTTATTTTATTCGATCTTTAAAACGTCAATAAATTTATACTAAAAATGGCAGGAAAACCTGCCAATATTTTTACTCTAATTATCGCACTTTATTTTTTTGGACAGATGATGCTAGCAATAATTCCTAAAGCTAGTGTACCTAAAACGATATAAAGACTGGTAATTGGATCTATATCAATACCGTATCCAAATAGATGATTACTTGCATTTAAAGCCAATTTTCCGGCAATAAAAAAGAGTAAACAGATAACTGACTTATCAAGATGAGCTAAATACTGTTTCATGGCTTGTAAAATAAAATACATAGTTCTAAGACCCAAAATAGCAAAAATCATCGAGCTATAGACAATTAACGGTTCTTGGCTTACAGCAATCACGGCAGGAACAGAATCAAACGCAAAGATAACGTCACTTAACTCAATTACAACAATACATGAGAACAGCGGTGTAGCATAAAAAATACTTTTAGGTATTTTACCAACTAAATTGCTATTCTCAGGTTTTGCAAGTTCTCTATCAAGTTGTTTTTTGGTTAATAAAATGTGATGGCCGACAATTTTGGGGTAAGATGGAAAAATACGTTTGGCGATGCGAAAAGTTAAGTGATTTGAATAATCCTTTATGTCTTGACCATTATCTTGATTTTTTAGCATTATTATTCCAGTGCAAGCTACTAATATTGAAAAAGCTAATTCCATCCAAGGACCTAAATATAACAAACTTGTTCCAATTACAACAAATATGGCGCGGAATATAATAGCGCCAATAACTCCCCAATAAAGTAAGCGATGTCGATAATTATTAGGTACTGAAAACCAAGAAAAAATAGCCATAATGACAAACAAATTATCGACAGATAGTGCTTTTTCAAGGACGTAACCAGCAACAAATAAGCTAGCAGTAGTACTCCCATGGTGAATGTATAAAAATAGTGCAAACCCCAGTGCAACAATTATCCAAAAAAGTGACCATATAATGGCATTTTTTAAACTGATAGGTTTATCGTTATGGTGAGCATATAAATCAACAATAATTGCAGCCAAGGCTAGCACAACAAATACCAACATGGTCTCTATTGGAAATCCTAATGAACTTTGCATCATATTTATATTACCTAGTTTTAATTGTTTTTAGATAATTTGAATAGTTGGTTTATCTAATTTAACCGTAATATATAATTATAAAAGTGATAGAGTATATATTGCTAGCTAAATCAAAAAAAGTTATATTTGCAAGTCTTATTTAACTGTTTTAATTTAATAATATTTTGAGCCAGTATTTATGACAAAATTTAGGATAATTATTCTCACTCTTCTTCCTTTTATTTCGGGATTATTATATGCACAACCAGTAGAGCCTTATATATCTTCTTTACCTAAAGGAAGTGATTTATCCATTCTGGTTCAATCTGTTGGGCGTAATCCTAAAACATTAGCAAAATATAAAAGTAATCAATTCAAACAACCAGCAAGCACTCAAAAAGTGATAACTGCGTTAGCTGCTCAGCTTGAACTGGGTAATGATTTCCGTTTTATAACGCGTATACAAACCAATGGTTCAATAAGTAATAAACAGTTAAATGGTGATCTTATTATTCAATTAAGTGGAGATCCAACTTTTACTCGTGATCGATTAAAAAGTATGATTGCAACACTGAGCCAAAAAGGCATTGAGAAAATTTCAGGAAATGTGATTTTGGATACTTCAATCTTTACAAGTCATGATAAAGCATCGGGCTGGTCCTGGAATAACTTAACTGCATGTTATAGTGCTCCGCCATCTGCAGCTATTATTGATAATAACTGTTTTAGTGCAACCATTATTCCGGGTAAGGTCGGTTCCCAAGCCTCTGTTTCAGTCTCTTCCAACACTCCTATTATTCTTACTGGTGATGTCAGAACTATTGCTGCTAATAGTAAGGATTTAAATGATAAATATTGTGAATTAGATGTAAACTACTCAGATAAAAACCATTACCATTTATCAGGATGCATTGCTGTAAGTTCAGATAAAATACCGTTAAAATTTGCAGTAATTGATAGTGTTGAATATTTTTCGAAAATTTTAAAAAATGAGCTTAAACAAAAAAAAATAACGTATACAGGAACTATTATTGAACGTAACCAAAGGACTAATGCTCAGTTGTCATTATTAGCCTCTAGCCAATCAGCTCAACTTTCTGAACTGTTGACAGTTATGCTTAAAAAATCAAATAATTTGTATGCAGATGCTATATTTAGGACTTTAGGTGCTCATTATTATAATGTTCAAGGTACATGGCGTAATGGCGGTGATGCTGTTAAGCAAATTTTACGCAAAAAAGCGGGTATAAATCTAGAAAATTTAGTTATTGCTGATGGTTCTGGATTATCTAGATTAAATTTGGTTAGTGCTGATAAGTTAATGGAAATTCTACAATATATTGCAACAAATAATACAAAATTAAGAATTATTGAAATGTTACCAATTGCTGGAGTTGATGGTACTTTGCAGAATCGAAAAAGTCTTAATCAAGCACCTTTTAAAGAAACAATACGAGCCAAAACAGGTTATATTCAAGGTTGCTATAACTTAGCCGGATTTATCCAAAAGTCTGAAGGGGAATATATTGCATTTGTACAGCTATTATCAGGATACCAAGCTGATAATAAAGGAGAACCCAAAAATAGTGCAGTCATGCGATTTGAATCAGAATTCTATAAAAATTTTATTAATTAATAAAGTGTAGTCAGGACACATATATTTTAAGTTTAGTTTATGAGTCCTGAAATTTTTTGCAAATTAAATACTATCGGCTAAAAAACCACAACTCTGATGTTTCCAAAGCTGTGCGTATAAACCATTCTTGTTCACTAATTCTTGATGGGTTCCTTGTTCGATGATTTTACCTTGATCAAGTACGATTAGTCTATCCATTGCCGCAATTGTTGATAATCGATGGGCAATAGCAATAACGGTTTTGCCTTCCATTAAAGTGTATAGACTTTCTTGAATTGCTTGTTCAATTTCAGAGTCTAATGCACTTGTTGCTTCATCTAATAATAAAATAGGGGCATTTTTTAGAATGACACGAGCAATAGCAATACGTTGCCTTTGTCCTCCGGATAATTTTATCCCCCGTTCACCAACAAATGCGTCGTATCCTGTTTTACCTCTTGTATCAACGAGTGTTTGAATAAATTTATCTGCATGAGCCCTTTTGGCTGCTTCTATCATCTCCTCTTCAGAAGCATTTTTGTTACCGTAAAGTAAGTTTTCTCGTACTGAGCGATGCAATAACGAAGTATCTTGTGTCACCATACCGATTTTAGAACGTAAGCTTTCTTGACTAACGGCAGTAATATCTTGACCATCAATAAAAATATTACCACTTTGTAAATCGTAAAAACGAAGTAATAGATTAATAAGCGTTGATTTTCCAGCTCCAGAACGACCGACTAAACCAATCTTTTCACCAGGTTGGATTGTTAAATTTAAATCTTCAATAATTGAATTGTGTTGTTTTTTATCATAAGCAAAATGGATGTGCTTAAATTCAATTTTTCCTTGGGTAACATGAAGTGATGTTGCGTTAGGTTGATCAATAACTGTTTTAGTGGCTGAAAAAGTATTAATCCCATCTTTAACTATGCCAATATTTTCAAATAAGGCTGCCAATTCCCACATGATCCAATGTGAAAAACCGTTTAATCGAAGCGTTACAGCAGTTGTTGTCGCAATTGCACCAACACTAATTAATTGATTGCCCCATAGCCACAAGGCAATACCTGTCGTGCTTAGTATCAACAAAATAGACATTAAATGATTAACAATTTCAAAATTACTGACTAAGCGCATTTGTTTATTAACAGTGACTAAAAAATCATCCATTGATTCTTTAGCGTATTTTGCCTCATTGCCAGCATGAGAAAAAAGTTTTACTGTCGTGATATTGGTATAGGCATCGGTTACTCGTCCTGTCATCGTAGAACGAGCATCAGCCTGCATGCTAGCAACTTTACTTAGACGAGGAATAAAATAATACATGGCAATACCATAAATTAGACACCATCCCATAAATGGAATTAATAACCAAAGATCTAATTGCCCGATGATTGTCGCCATAGTAATAAAAGAAATAAAGACATAGATAAAAATCTCCGTCACTAAAAAACAAGTATCACGAACAGCAAGTGCTGTTTGCATGACTTTGGTTGATATTCTACCAGCAAATTCATCTTGGAAAAAACGCATGCTTTGATTGAGTACTAACCGATGAAGGTTCCAGCGCATTCTCATTGGAAAATTACCAGCTAAGCATTGATGTTTAATAATAGTTTGTAACCCAATAATAATTGTACTTGCTATAATTATTAAGGATAACAGCACTAAGGTCGTTTTTTCTTGTTGCCAAAATTTGCTGGGTTCAACCGCTGCAAGCCAATCAATAACTTTACCAAGAGCTGCGTATAAAAAGGCTTCAAAAGCACCAGCGAATGCACTAAGAATGATTAATAACAGTAGAAATAAGCGAGTTCCTTTAGTTGATTGCCATATGAAATTAAAAAAATTTTTAGGCATACATTGAGATTCAACTTTTGGATAAGGTGATACTAATTTTTCAAAAAATCGATACATATTTGGCCTGATAAATAATAAAGTTTTCTATTGATAATTTAATTAATGATATAAAAAAGAGGGTAGCGCAAATAGACGTAAATTATCTATGCATTAATTTGTTACATGAAATTTTAGATATATATTAGTTAGATATATATCTGCAATTGTTATAATATTATAAATTTTAAAAAACTGAAGAGGAAATAAAACGTTTAATATTTCCTCATTTTATGATTATATCTTGAAAGTTAATATATAGCCATTAATGACTTAAAATATATCTTTAATAATAAGTACAACACGCCCAACAATATGACATTTCTGAAAGTCTGCTTTGGGCACTTCAATAGTAGGATATTGGCTATTATTGCAGATTAACAACCATCCATTGAGAGTTAAACGTATCTTTCTCAAAAAGGTAATATCCTCATATTCAATTAGATAGATTGCACCATCAATAATTTCATTTATTTCTGTATTAAGAATTAACCCGTTATTATTCTTTATTTCTGGTGACATTAAATCACCTTTAGCCCAGTATATAATTAATTTTTTAGCATCTAATCCTCGATGGTTAACCCAACCTTCAATAATAGGATAATTCATTACTGGAGGCGTTTCCCTAACAAAGCGCTCTTTTTGCGCTTCTTCTTTTGTTGGTAACTGTTTTTTATATACGGGGATGCGATAAATATTTTCGTTATAGACTTCTTCGCTGTCTTTAGGTTCTAATACTTCTAATTTATGTCCAGTAGCAAGCCAATTAAAGGAAACATTACATTTTTCAGCAATAACTTCTAAACGTGTAAGTGATGGATATGTTTTACCCGATAAATAATCTCGGATTACTGTTTCTGACATATCACATTTTTTAGCGAAGGCTGATACAGATAAACCTTGCATTGAGCTATATAATCTATCTTTAAAAGTTTTAATATTATTATTTTTAATTGTATTCATCTTTGAACCATTATTTTTTTCATAATTTTATTAATTATAATGTATTTTTTTTGTTTTTGTATACGTAAATAACATTGAAAAATCTATTAATTTTGTTTTATTCCTATGTTAATTTATTTTTTTTGTGTTATATCTTATTTTTTTATCTTGTTTTTTCATTTTTTTATGATTGCAGATGTTTTTGGAAAAAAGTTTTCAGTTATCTTTTTTTGCTTGAATGTGCGTGTTTTTATGCGAATAAAGATTTATTGCTTTGATAATTAAATATTTTTTATTTTTTATTTGATATTTGTCAAAAATTTTTAGTAATAACTTTTTTTTATTGCTGTGATTTTATTTGATTTTTTAATTGTGTAAAAATAAATCAAATAGAAAAAGAAAATAAAAACGTTGACGAAAGCGAAAAAAAATGGATAATAAGAAGGATAAGGATTTTTCATTGTTTTCTTTCCTTATATTTCTTATATTTCATGTTGGCCTGTATAGTTTTATACAGGTCTTTTTTTATTTTTGAACTATTCATGAAATTCCTTCACAAAAAGAGTATAATCAGTTTTCTATAAAATCTGTTTTAAAGCTTATCCTAACAGAGCGTTGTATTTATTGAGAGGATTTGATTATGTCTTTTAGTATTCCACATCTTTTAGTGTTTCTTGCCGTGGTGATTTTATTATTTGGCACTAAGAAGTTACGTAATTTAGGTTCGGATCTTGGTTTAGCGTTGAAGGGCTTTAAAAAAGCGATGAATGATGACGAAGTTGAATCAAAAAGTGATAATAAGTTAGATGATAATAAATAGTTGCATTTATTTAGTATGAATTTACAATTTGATGTAGTCATTGTTGGTGGTGGATTAGTTGGTTTATCCACTGCTTGTGCACTTAGCCAATGTGATTTAAACATTGCGATTATAGATACTAAAATTCGTCAGCATGAATTCTTGCCACATGCTGAAATGAGTATTAGAGCTTCTGCTATTAATGGCGCTAGCCAGTGTTACTTTTCAAAAATTGGCATATGGGACGATTTATGCAATAGCAACCGTGTACAGGAATTTACCGAGATAGGTGTATGGGAAAAAAATGGTCCAGCTCATTTGTCTGCCCAAGCCAAAGATTACGGTTATTCTAATCTAGGATACATAATTGAAAATAATGTTATTTCTCATTACCTTTACCAGTTTGCCTTAAACAGTTCGAATATTAAAATTTATAGCCATGAAGCAGTTGATTGTACATTTAATGATGATTTTGCCTTTTTGACACTTGCAAATAAAGCTGTTTTGCAAGCTAAATTAATGGTGGGGGCTGATGGTGCTCATTCTTGGGTGCGTAGGAGTGAAAATATTTCTGTTCTTGAGCGTGATTATCTTCATCATGCTGTCATTACAACTGTTCAAACTGAATATCCTCATCAATCCTGTGCTAGACAGGTGTTTTATCCCAATGGGATTATCGCTTTTCTTCCTCTTTGGAATGTAAATAAAAGTTGCTTAGTTTGGTCGACAAAACCAGATAATGCAACTACTTTAACTTCGCTTTCCGAATCAGAATTTTCGAACGAATTATTTCGGTTAACTGGCGATAAAGTCGGTAAATGCCAGTTAATTAACCCTAGAATTGTATTTCCATTAAAAGCGCGTTTTGCTAAACAATTTGTTAAGCATCGATTAGTACTTATTGGCGATGCTGCACACACCATTCACCCTTTAGCTGGGCAAGGTGTAAATTTAGGTTTTCAAGATTCAGCTTTATTCGTTTCAACCATTAAACAATTAATTGAAACTAATAAAGATATTGGGCTTGCAAAAAATTTAAAATCATTTGAGTTTAATCGTCGCAAAGATGCGTTAGTTATGCTCACGGCCATGCAAACTATTCAAGATATGTTTAATGGTGATAATTTGTTGAAAAAGACGTTAAGAACAATTGGTATGAATGTTATTGATAATAGCCAGCTATTAAAAAAGCAACTGATTAAATATGCTATGCATATTTAATTTAAACTTATATCTAGTTATTATTGTGTCTGTCAAAAACTTTCAGGAAAATATGTGTTTCAGTATAAAAAATAAATTATGGTACTTAATAGATTAAGAATCTATTCCAGAAATAACAATCTAACCATAAAATAAGTAAACTGAACTAAAGCCGCATGATCTAATGTACTTAGCAAATTATAGTTAAACAAGAATAATAATTATGCACTAAAAAGTGCACCAATATTGATAATAAATCGTGGTTAAACTGTTTGTTTTAATAAGTTATAAACAGGGGTAGCAAGACCTATTTTTGCGTTGTTAGATTTTAGTTTATACCAATAGCCACTAGGTTCATTGAAACATTTTGTATACTTAGTAATGACACAATGAATAGGAAAAATATCTAAGTGAAAATGACTAAATGTGTGGCGAAATGCAACAAGTTGCTTTGGTGCTGTTGTTTCGATACCTTGTTTTTTTAACCAGTCAGTTATTGCTTGTTTACTTGAAAATTGAGGAAAACAGTACAATCCTCCCCAAATACCAGACGGAGGCCTTTTTTCAAGCCAAATTGTATGATTATATTCCAGCATTAAGAAATAGGCTGTCTTTTCGGGAATGGCATTTTTAGTTTTTTTTGTGGGATAGAGTTGCCAGCTTTCGGTTTTATATGCTAGACAATGGGTTTGCAATGGGCATAAGGAGCATTTAGGTTTAGTGCGTGTGCAAACCATAGCCCCAATATCCATCATAGCTTGATTAAATTTTGCTACCTTATGTTTCGGTGTGACTTGTTCACTTAATTGCCAAAGTTTATTTTCGACAGTTTTAATACCAGGCCAACCTTCAACAGCAAAATATCGGGTTAAAACACGTTTTACGTTGCCATCTAAAATTGGATAATGTTGATTTTGTGCAAGAGATAAAATTGCACCAGCTGTTGAGCGTCCTATGCCTGGAAGTGCGACGATATCATCGAACTTTGTAGGGAACATGCCATTAAATTTATCCACAATTAATTGTGCTGCTTTATGTAAATTACGTGCTCTTGCATAATAACCAAGTCCTGTCCAAAGATGCAATACATCATCAATTGGCGCTTTTGCTAAATCTGTTATTTGTGGGAAGTGCTCAATAAAACGATTAAAGTAAGGAATAACCGTTGCAACTTGGGTTTGCTGTAGCATCACTTCAGACAACCAAACATGATAAGAGCTTTTTTCGACCTGCCATGGTAGCGATTTTCTGCCATATTGTTCATACCACGTCAGGACAGCTTGCGAAAAGTGTTGTATTGTCATAGCTATTACATTGCAGCAACAATAGAATCACTAGGATAGCACCCTAGTACCTTAGTATATAAAGTCATTGATGCCAATTCTTTGAGAGCTGTTTGCATTTCATAAGAATGAATGTTACCTTGCAAATCGATATAAAACATCTCTTCCCAAGGCGTACCATGAATTGGTCGTGATTCAAGTTTAGTCATAACAATGTTATGGTTACGTAATACCGATAGCGCATCAACTAAAGCACCTGCTTGCTGACCTGTTTTCATGAGAATTGTGGTTTTAGCCGGGATTTGATCAGATACTTCTATTGGCTGACGAGCTAACACAATAAAACGAGTAATGTTTTCTTTTTGATTGGCAAAATTATGTTCAAGGACTTGTAGCCCATATAATTCACCACCATCTTTATTGCCCATAGCTGCAACATTAGGTTGATTCAATTTAGCTACAGTTTCCATTGCTGATGAAGTACTATCGCAGTGTATGATTTTCCAATGAGGATAGTTCTCTAAGAAGTTACTACATTGCTGGAATGGTTGTGGATGGCTATAGATAGTATCGATTTGCTCTAGCTGTGAATTTTGTATAGCAAGAACACAATGATCAATAGGTAAAGAGAGCTCACCAATAATATGCAGATTAGTTTTTTGTAATAAATCATAAACTTCATTAATTGAGCCTGAACTTGAATTTTCTATTGGTAAAATTCCATAATCTACGGCACCATTTTCGACTTGTTCAAAAATCTCTTTAAAGGTTGAACAGCTTAATTCAATCATTTCATCTAAGTGAGTGCTAGCATAGCGGCGAGCGGCAGAATGCGAATAAGATCCTTTGGGGCCTAAAAAGGCAACTTTGGCTGTGGTGATTGTGCTTAGGTTAAGCTTTTCTTGCAAGATTTTTTGTTGTAATAGTACAGAATCTTCAATAATTAATTGATATAAGCGTTTAATGAAAATATCATCAAGATGATAGTCTTTGCCTTCATTGATTAAGGTTCTGATAAGTGAACGCTCACGATCAATATCACGCACAGGAATATTTGCTTCAATTTTTGTATGAATTACTTGTGTTGAAAGTTGGCGCCTCTGGGCAATAAGCTCTAACAATGTTTTATCTAATTTATTAATTTTATCTCGCAAAGATAATAAAGGATTTATAGCCATTTTTTATTAGTTATTTAAAAAAGATAGTTTGTATTATAACAAGCAAAAAAATAAAGGCACCATCAAAGTGCCTTTTTATTCAATCAAGAAAATTGACAAATTAAATTTCTTCTTCTAATACTGCGTCTTTTATGCTGTTAATGGCACGCCGAGATTCATTTTTGTGTTGTAGTTTATTAAGTTGTTTTTCAAGCTTATCAATAAGGTCATTTATTGCAGCATACATATCAATATGTTTGGCAGAGGCAACTAATGAAGTTCCTTTGGTGGCAATTGTTGCATCAACAATAAATCCATCTGGTTCTTTCGATAAAATAAAATGAGGGTTGATTAACAGTGCTCTCCATTTATCTAACTTCGAAAATTTATCTTCTAGATAGCTACGAATAGCAGGGGTAACATCCATTTGTTTACTGGTAATACTTAAAGTCATAATTGACCTCCTCATTTTTTATCAACAAAGTTAATTTTAATGTTGTTATTACATTGGCAAATTATTTTAGTCTCGTCAATAAGATCTTTGTTTTTGTCTAATTTTTATTAATTTAATTTTGAAATAAATTCCATTGGCTGAATATTGCATAACATGGTGGAGGGGCTGACACTGATTTTACCATGAATTTAATATATACTGTATTAATAATTATTTAGTTTATCCTATGTTATAGGTAATTTTCAATAATGAGGACAATGTGAGTTATTTAGATAATGTGAAGATTGTTTTGGTTGAAACATCTCATACAGGCAATATGGGCTCTGCTGCGAGAGCAATGAAAACCATGGGATTAACTAACCTTTGTTTAGTTAATCCGGTCATCAAGCCTGATTCTCAATCGATTTCGTTAGCTGCAGGTGCCAGTGATATTATAAAAAATTCACAAATCTTTTCTTCACTTGAACAAGCCATTGCTGATTGTACTTTAGTGATTGGTACTAGTGCGCGTTCTCGTAGTTTACAGTGGCCATATTTAACTCCCAAAAAGTGTGGCGATAAGATTATTCAAGAAGTTTCAAATCTCCATACTCAAGTCGCTTTGGTATTTGGGCGTGAGCGTGTTGGTTTAACTAATGAAGAATTGCAAAAGTGCCATTATCATGTTGGGATTCCAGCTAACCCTAGTTATAGTTCTTTAAATCTTGCTATGTCTGTACAGGTTTTGTGTTATGAAATTCGCATGTCAATGCTCAATCTTGAAGATCTGCAATCTGAGTGGGAAAATGAGAATATGGCTGAAACTGAGTTTCCTATAGATGCTGATATAGAGCGCTTTTACCAGCATTTAGAACAAACTTTATTACAGACAGGCTTTATTAATGCCAATCATCCAGGACAAATTATGGGGCGTTTGCGTCGATTATTTACACGTGCACGTATTGAACAACAGGAACTAAATATTTTGCGTGGCATTTTAACTTCGATTAATAAAATTTTACATTGATGTCAAATAGAAACACCCACAGATTTGTGGGTGCTATTTTAAGGTTGATACTGTTTAATGTAGTATCTTATCTATTAATCAAAATATCAATTCTAATATGTTAGCTTTTAGCTTTTAGCTTTTTTGCGCCATGTTGTGCCGTTTGCACTATCTTCAAGAACAATATTCATTGCATTTAGTTTGTCACGAGCTTCATCGGCCTGAGACCAATTTTTGCTTGCTCTTGCTTCGTTACGTTGTTTTATTAATGCTTCGACTAATGCCACATCAACATCATCTTGCTTATCACCTTGTAAAAATTTAACAGGATCTTGCTCTAATAATCCAAGTACTGCTGATAAATAACGTAACTCAGCTGCTAATTCATTAGCGAGTTGCATATTATTATCGGCTTTGGCTTTATTTATTTCACGAGCCAGATCAAAAAGCGTTGAATAAGCTTCTGGTGTATTAAAGTCATCATCCATTGCGTTACAAAACTGGCGATAATAATTACTGTCAGGTGTCGTATGTGGATGATTCGCATCAGTATCTCGCAAGGCTGTATATAGTCGCTCAAGTGCCATTCTTGCTTGTTTTAAATTATCTTCACTATAATTTAACTGACTACGATAATGACCAGATAGTAAAAAATAACGTACTGTTTCAGCATCATAATGCTTTAATACATCGCGAATAGTGAAAAAATTATTGAGTGATTTTGACATTTTTTCTTGGTCGATCATTACCATACCAGAGTGCATCCAGTAATTTACATATTGACCGTTATGCGCACAAGTTGATTGGGCAATTTCGTTTTCATGATGCGGAAACATTAAATCTGAACCGCCACCGTGAATATCAAAGTGATTGCCTAATTGATAGCTGTTCATTGCTGAACATTCAATGTGCCAACCAGGGCGACCTTTACCCCATGGTGAATCCCAACTTGGTTCGTTAGGTTTTGACATTTTCCATAATACAAAATCCATTGGATTTTGTTTAACATCAACAACTTCAACTCTAGCACCAGCTTGTAATTGTTCTAAATTTTGGCGAGATAAAATACCGTAATTCGGATCGCTGTCTACCGAAAACATGATATCACCATTATTGGCAATATATGCATGTTTTTTTTCGAGAAGCTCTTCAACTAATTTGATAATTTGTGGCATATGATGAGTTGCACGAGGCTCTATATCAGGTCGACGAATATTTAGTGCATCAAAATCGGCATACATTTCTTGTAGCATTCTATCTGTGAGTTGATTACAGGTTTCACCATTTTCGAACGCACGTCTAATTATTTTGTCATCAACATCAGTAATATTACGAACATAAGTTAAATTGTAACCTAAAAAACGTAAATAACGTGCGACAACATCGAAAGCAACGAAAGTACGTCCGTGACCAATATGACAAAGATCGTAAATTGTCACTCCACAAACATAGAGTCCAACTTTATTAGGGGTAATTGGTTGAAATATTTCTTTTTCGCGTGTTAATGTATTGAATATTTTTAACATTATAATCTACAGGGTAAAATTGATGGATTTTGTTAGATAATATAACAAAATTCTGGATATGACGAAATTACTTATTGAGAACTTTGCAAGCAAAATTGAGAAAATGTATATACCAATATAACTGAATTAAATTTGTTGAGTTCGTATAGATGTTTTTAAGACTGATGATGAGAAATATTATGTACTATAAATACAAACCTTAATCTAATTTAAATTGGCGGTTTACCCGCCAATCTAAATTAAAATAACTTATTGTTTTAAATGGCGATAGATATAAATGAGTATAATCGATCCAAGTACTGAAATTAACAAACTAGGGAAATTAAATCCAGTTACACTACCCCAACCAAAGAAGGTGCTAATATACCCACCCACTAAGGCCCCTGCTATGCCTAATAAAATAGTTTTAATAACCCCTACACGTCCTAGTGGCATAAAAAACTTTGCAATCCAGCCGGCAATTAATCCTAGAATAACCCAACTTATAATACCCATGATAATTTCCTTCTTTTATTGAAATTAATTTTAGTTTACTCAAATAAATTAAAAAATCTAACAGATGTTGATGCTCAATGTAATAGTTTTAATCAATTAATTAAAAATAATAAACGACGGTAAAATTTTTTAATAATCAATGAATTATTGTGTGACAAGTAAATGATGTTGGTAATTTGTTATCTTATGATTTTTTTAATTAAAATTAAAGTATTTGACCATGTTTCCAATTCTGGACATATACTTGATGAATATAGGAAGATAACTAAACGTAATTAAAAGGGAGGTTTAATCTCCCTTAATATATTATTGTTCGAAAATTGTTTTATGTAGAATTTTGATAATTGACTCGGCATCATTGCTTTTTGCTAATAAGCAAAGATTGTGTGTACTTGCCCCATAACAGCAAAGCCTAATAATAAATTCGTCTAATACCCCAAACACTTCTTTTGCAATACCTCTGGTTGAGGTTAGGTTATTACCAATAATAGCAATGAGTGCTAAATCTTCCTCAATATCGACATGGCAAACTGTTGATAGTTCGTCAAATAATTCTTTCGTTAATAAACTGTTTCCGTTGGTGTTTGTACCTGTAGTGTCGATGGTTAGTGCAATACTTACTTCTGATGTAGTTACTAAATCAACCGAAATGTTATGCTTAGCTAATATCGTAAACACATTTGCAAGAAAGCCTTGTGCATGTAGCATATTTAAACTGGTTAGTGTTAGTAAGGTTTGTTTACGACGTAACGCCAATGCTCTGAAGACAGGTAATTTAGATGTGATACTATTAGTGCTATAAACAATAGTTCCCCCATCTTGCGGTGCTTTACTTGAACCAACAAAGACAGGAATATTGCTACGTACAGCTGGGACAAGCGTTGCTGGGTGTAGTACTTTTGCTCCAAACGTTGCCATTTCGGCCGCCTCCGCAAAGGATATTTCATCAATGCGTTTAGCTGCTGGAGTAATGCGAGGATCGTTAGTATAAATTCCAGCAACATCAGTCCAAATATCAATTTGAGTTGCACCCAATGCTTCACCTAGTAAAGCTGCTGTATAGTCACTTCCACCTCGTCCTAAAGTAGTGGTTTTTCCAGAACTTTCACTGCCAATAAACCCTTGTGTCACAATGACACAACTATTGTCTAGTGACTTTAAATGGGCACAACAAAGCTGTTTAATATCTTCAATTTTAGGTGTTGCTTTGCCAAAGTTATTGTTGGTGCGCATAACTTTTCGTACGTCAAACCACATGGCTTTTTTCTGTTTTTCTTTTAATATTTCGACAAACAGTTTTGAAGACATGATTTCACCGTGACTAACAAGCTCATCGGTTAATGCTGGTGATGTTGCTAAGCTTGCCGCTTCTGACAATGAAGCTATATTGGCAATGATTAGGTCTATTTCAGCACGTAGTTTGGGATTTTCAGGTAATTGTTCTAAAATGTTGTATTGAATCGATTGAATTTTCGCAATATGTTGAGATCTTACTTCAGCGTCACGTCCTTCTGCTAATGCAACTAACAAATTTGTTACGCCTGCGGAGGCTGATAATACAACAACCTTTACGTTAGGGTTAGCTATTACAATATTGGCACTATTTACCATTGCTGGATAATCGGCAACACTAGTACCACCAAATTTAGCAATTACAAATGATGTTTCCATGGATTCCTCATATTAAAAATTTTTATTTTTAACAGAGTTAGAGCGGGTATGTTCTATTTACAATTAAAAAGTACAAACCATGAAGCGCTCCACCTGTTAAGGTGACAACCCAAGGGATTCAGCCCTTGCAGTCGATTTGATTACTTCTGGATGGGTAATCAAACCTCGGCATTACGTCCCCTCGATCATTTATTAGTGGTTCCAGGCCCTAAAATGACTTACCTGAGTAATGCGCCTCTTCGTTTTGCAACTTCTGTTACGAAATCAGCACTATATAGGATTAACGATTTTATTAATTGTGTCAATAGGTTAAAAGTTAAAAATTATTTAGTTGTAATATGGCAAAATGGAAAGATCTATAGCTCTCGTTCAAACAATTCAATAATGGTTTGATATAATTTTTTTACTGTACATTCTTTAGTTGGTGTACTAAAAATTGTATCATCACCAGCAATTGAACCTAAAATACCTTCTGATTTACCAATTGAATCTAGTAATCGAGCAATGAGTTGAGCTGCGCCTGGGCTAGTACGTATCACCACCATTGAACTATTGAAATCAATATCAATCACTAAATTTTTTAATGGGCTACTAGTTGTTGGTACGCTTATTTCTGCAGGTAAACAATAGACTATTTCGGATTTTGCATTTCTGGTTCTTATCGCACCAAATTTGGTTAGCATACGTGAAACTTTTGATTGATTAATGTTATCAAATCCTTGTTCTTGTAACGCTTGTACGATTTCTACTTGTGAACTAAACTTCTCTTGACGAAGCATCTCTTTAAATGTTTTTGTGAGATTTGCTTGTTTCATAATGTTCCTTGGCTTCTAATTTGTTACTCTTTACTACTAATAAATGTCGTTATAAGACTCATAATAAAGTCTAATTGATATTTAAACCAAAATAACTACTACCAATTTTAATGTATCAATAGCAATTATTATATACATAATTATGCGTTAAATATGCATAAAATTAAAGTGTTGATTTAATAGCATCCTTCGGTCTATAAGATTTCACTATTTGGTCATAGGTTTCAATATAAGGTCCTTCTAGTAGTTGTATACAATAAGGGATACTAGCAAATATGCCACTCACAATAACATTACCTTGATCATCTTTAACACCCTCAAGTGTTTCTTTAATTGATTTTGGTCTACCTGGTAGGTTGATGATTAGGCATTTTTTGCGAATAACACCAACTTGCCTAGATAAAATAGCAGTTGGTACAAAATGTAAACTGATCTGACGCATCTGCTCACCATAACCGGGCATTACACGATCAGCGATTGCTAATGTTGCATCTGGGGTTACGTCTCTAGTCGCAGGGCCTGTGCCACCAGTAGTTAAAATTAAATGGCAATGTTGACTATCAACAAGTTCACATAATGTTTGTTCAATAACAATTTGTTCATCTGGGATAATATGGTTTTTGGTTGTAAATGGCGTTTTCAGTGCTGTTTGTAACCATGATATTAATGATGGTATGCCTTCATCTTGGTAAACACCACTTGATGCCCTATCTGACACTGAAACTAATCCAATCTTAAACATGATACTTATACCTTAAGCAATAACTTAGACGCAGATTGATAATTAAAGATACGTTATTAGTACCTAATTAATAATATGTGTTCTATTTGGAAATTATAATTTATTTATATTGATATAAATAAAACTAAACTAAAAAGCTTTTTACAATGATTGATTATATTGTCGATTCGTTTAACATGATATCATATTATTAAAATAACAATTGATTCACTTAGGATATATTCATGCCATCAATTCCTGCACTTGAGTTAATCTCACTCAAAAAAATCTATAAAAATGGTATAGAAGCATTAAAAGGTATCGATTTAACTGTACAAGCTGGCGATTTTTATGCCTTGCTAGGACCAAATGGTGCTGGTAAATCAACAACTATAGGTATTATTAGTTCATTAGTGACTAAAACTTGTGGGCAAGTAAAAATCTTTGGTTACGACTTAGATACCGATATTGTAAATGCTAAAAGACAATTAGGGATTGTACCGCAAGAATTCAATTTTAACCAATTTGAAGAAGTGTTACAAATAGTCACTAATCAAGGTGGTTATTATGGATTGCCCCGAAAAATCGCATTAGAGCGAGCCGAAAAATATTTGCGGGTTTTAGATTTGTGGGATAAACGCCATAGTCGAGCTAACATGCTATCAGGTGGAATGAAAAGGCGATTAATGATAGCCAGAGCTCTTGTGCATGAACCTAAATTATTAATTCTTGATGAGCCGACAGCAGGTGTTGATATTGAATTACGCCGTTCTATGTGGGATTTTTTGCGTGAAATCAATTGTCAAGGTATCACAATTATTTTAACTACACATTATTTAGAAGAGGCAGAAATGCTCTGTAGAAATATTGGTATTATTCAGAGCGGCAAATTGATAGCAAACTCATCAATGCGTGGGCTATTGGCGAAAAGCCAATCTGAAACAATTGTTATTGATTATGTGGCGACGTCTAAGCCGATTGAGTTAAATGGCTATAATTATTCCGATGTTGAGCCTGGGATGTTGGAAGTGAAAGTAGATAAACAAAATGGATTAAATCAATTATTTGAACAATTAAATAAACAAAATATTAAAGTTATCAGCGTACGAAATAAAGCGAATCGATTAGAAGAGTTATTTGTTGAGCTGTTGCATAGTGATACTAAACAAAAAGGTGGCATTAATGAATAATTTATATTGGATTGCCTTAAAAAGTATTTGGCGTAAAGAAGTAACCCGATTTTTAAGAATTTGGATTCAAACCTTAATTCCACCTATTATTACCATGTCGCTTTATTTTATTATCTTTGGTAATTTAATTGGTTCTCGTGTTGGCGACATGGGCGGTTTTAGCTATATGGAATTTATTGTTCCAGGCTTAATAATGATGTCAGTAATTACTAATTCCTATACCAATGTTTGCTCATCCTTTTTTAGTGCTAAATTTCAACGTAACATTGAAGAAATATTGGTGGCGCCAGTATCAACAAATATTCTTATTCTAGGATATGTAGGTGGTGGTGTGATGCGCGGTATTTTAACGGGTATTTTGGTTACTATCGTATCGCTATTTTTTGTTCGTTTTGATGTACATTCTTGGTTGTTTGTTATTTTTACATTGCTATTGACCTCTATTTTATTTTCATTAGCGGGGCTACTCAATGCTGTATTTGCCAAAACGTTTGATGATATAAGCATTATTCCAACATTTGTGTTAACACCATTAACTTACCTTGGTGGTGTTTTTTACTCAATTACTATGTTACCAACTTTTTGGCAATGGGTATCGAAAATTAATCCCATTGTTTATATGATTAACGGTTTTCGTTATGGATTTTTGGGTGTGTCGGACGTGCCATTATGGATCACTTTTTCAATGCTAATTTTATTTGTGACTGTACTTTATGTAATTGCATGGCGACTGATTGATAGAGGACTAGGATTGAGAAGTTAATTAAAGCTAGGAAATAGTAATTAACCGCCGATATTGTCGGCGGAATAATATTAGTTACTGTGCACCAGTAACAGCTTCCTTAGCCATCTCAGTGATTTTAGTAAAATCACCTTTTGCTATGGCATCAGTTGGAATAAACCAAGTTCCACCGACACATAATACATTATTAAGTGCTAAATAATCACGGTAGTTTTTAGGATTTACACCGCCAGTAGGGCAAAACTTCATGTATCCACAAGGGCCGGCAAATGCCTTTAATGCTGCAACTCCGCCATTGATTTCAGCTGGGAAGAATTTTAATGCAGTTAAACCGTATTCTTGGGCTTTTAATAATTCAGAAATAGTTGCAATACCAGGAATAACAGGGATAGGACCTTCAACTGCGGCTTCTAAAATAGTGTCGGTAATTCCTGGCGTAATAACAAACTCTACACCAGCTTCAGTAACCTGTTTTAGTTGTTCAACACTAGTTACTGTTCCTGCTCCTACAATTGCTTCAGGAACTTCTTTTATGATTTTCTTGATTGCTTCAATCGCACAAGCTGTTCTTAACGTTACTTCCAGTACCTTTACTCCACCAGCAATAAGAGCTCTAGCTAGTGGTACAGCATCCTCAATTCGTTCAATAACGATAACTGGAACCACAGGTCCTGTGGTTAAAATTTCTTCAGCACTTCGTTTCCATTTTTTCATTTGTTTTTACCCACACCTTATTGATACTTAAATAAAGCAATAATCCCTAATAAATAGGGATTATTTTGTTACTCATAAATACCTAATTTCTTTTCTAAATAATGAATATTTGTGCCACCTTTTTGGAAGCTCTTATCGTTCATAATTTCAATATGAAGATCAATATTGGTCTTGATTCCATCAATAACTAGTTCTGCTAACGCATTTTTCATACGAGCTATAGCAACTTCACGTGTTTCACCATAAGCAATTAATTTACCAATCATTGAGTCATAGTAAGGTGGAACACTATAACCTGCATAAATATGTGATTCCCAACGAACGCCAAAGCCACCTGGTGCATGAAAGCGAGTGATTTTTCCCGGTGATGGCATAAAAGATTTGGGATCCTCGGCATTAATTCTACATTCAATCGCATGACCTTTAATTTCAATATCACTTTGCTTAATTGAAAGTGGCTTGCCAGCAGCGATTAAAATTTGTTCCCTGATTAGATCAACTCCGGTTATCATTTCAGTAACAGGATGTTCTACTTGAATACGGGTATTCATTTCAATGAAATAAAACTCGCCATTTTCAAATAAGAATTCGAATGTGCCAGCACCTCGGTAACCAATCTCAATACATGCATTAACGCAACGCTCACCGATGAATTTACGCATTTTTGGCGTAATACCAACAGCAGGTGCCTCTTCAACAACCTTCTGATGTCGTCTTTGCATTGAGCAGTCTCGTTCACCTAAATACACAGCATTTCCTTGACCATCAGAAAGTACCTGAATTTCAATATGACGTGGATTTTCAAGGAATTTCTCCATGTAAACCATATCATTATTGAAAGCAGTTTTGGCTTCTAACTTGGTCATTTTGATAGATTGTTCAAGATCATTTTCTTCACGAACAATACGCATGCCTCGTCCGCCACCGCCACCAGAAGCTTTAATAATAACAGGATAGCCGATTTGCTTGGCAATTTGTTTATTAATTTCAATATCACTACTTAGAGGGCCATCTGAACCAGGTACACAAGGAACCCCTGCTTTTTGCATGGCGTGAATTGCTGATACTTTATCTCCCATAAGGCGAATAGTATCAGGTTTGGGGCCAACAAAAATAAATCCAGATCGTTCAACTTGCTCAGCAAAATCTGCATTTTCAGATAAGAAACCATAACCTGGATGAATAGCAGCTGATCCGGTTACTTCCGCAGCTGAAATTAATGCAGGAACGTTAAGGTAACTTTTTACTGAAGCTGCTGAGCCAATACAGACGGTTTCGTCTGCAAGTAATACATGTTTTAAGTCTTTATCTGCCGTAGAATGAACAGCGACAGTTTTTATTCCAAGTTCTTTACATGCTCGTAAGATACGTAGAGCTATTTCTCCACGATTCGCAATAAGAATTTTATCAAGCATATTCAATCTCTTAATCGTATTGTCAATAATAAATTCAGATTATTCAATAATGAATAGTGGCTGATCAAATTCAACTGGTTGACCATTTTCAACCAATATGGCTTTTATTGTACCAGCTTTTTCTGACTCGATTTGGTTCATCATTTTCATCGCTTCAACGATGCAAAGCACATCGCCAACATTTACTGTTTGGCCAATTTCAACAAAAGCTTTTGATTCTGGGCTAGGTGTACGATAAAAAGTTCCAACCATTGGGGATTTAATTGTTGTACCATCAGTTACCACATTATCAGTTACAACTTCTGTTTGAACGGTTGGAGGAACAACAACAGGAGCGGGTTGAGGAATTTGAATATTTTGTACTGGCGCAGAATAGTTTGTAGTAGGAGCAGCACGACTAATACGAACTGATTCCTCACCTTCAGAAATTTCAAGCTCTGAAATACCTGACTCTTCAACTAATTCAATTAACTTTTTAATTTTGCGTATATCCATGAATTACACCGTGTTTATTTGATATAAGTAACAATTATTTAAATGCATCTTTATTATCGACTAAAGGTTTTTTTTTAGTCGGTAATAAAGTTGTAACTCAACATTAACGCGGAAGAATACACTGTAAAACAGATTTTGTCATTATATATCTCCTTTACAATCACTTGTTATACTATTTTCTAGGTATTATTTTATAATTGCGATACAATATCGACCGTTAATTACTATTGAGATTTGCTATGGTTTGAAAGGATTAAATAATACTCCATTTAGCCTTGATAAATTTGAAATATTTATTTTTTAATTCCATGGTGGTTTTTAATACTTAAACAAGATTAATTCTAGGAAGAGTTTTTATTATGTTCAAAAAAGTTCGTGGCTTGTTTTCAAATGATTTATCAATCGATTTAGGTACAGCGAATACACTTATTTATGTAAAAGGGCAAGGTATAGTATTAAACGAGCCTTCTGTTGTAGCGATTCGCCAAGATCATCGCACAGGTACTCCAAAAAGTGTTGCTGCTGTTGGGCATGCTGCGAAACTAATGTTAGGGCGAACACCAGGCAATATAGCAGCCATTAGACCGATGAAAGATGGCGTTATTGCTGATTTTTCTGTCACTGAAAAAATGTTACAGCACTTTATCCGCCAAGTTCATAGCCATAGTTTTTTAAGACCAAGCCCTCGCGTACTTGTTTGTGTTCCTGTAGGTGCTACGCAAGTTGAACGCAGAGCTATCCGAGAGTCAGCCTTAGGCGCAGGGGCTCGTGAAGTGTATTTAATTGAAGAACCAATGGCTGCAGCTATAGGTGCTGATTTACCTGTATCTGCGCCTACTGGTTCAATGGTTGTTGATATTGGTGGTGGAACTACCGAAGTGGCTGTCATTTCACTAAATGGTGTTGTTTATTCTGCATCTGCTCGTATTGGTGGTGACCGATTTGATGAAGCGATTATTAACTACGTTCGTCGCAATTATGGGGCTTTAATTGGCGAGGCAACAGCCGAAAAAATCAAACATTTTATTGGTAGTGCTTATCCTGGCGATGAAGTTCTTGAAATTGAAGTACGCGGGCGCAATCTTGCTGAAGGTGTGCCGCGTAGCTTTACTTTAAACTCTAATGAAATTTTAGAAGCATTACAAGAGCCATTAAGCGGTATTGTTAGTGCGGTAAAAGTTGCATTAGAGCAGTGCCCTCCTGAGCTTGCTTCTGATATTTCAGAACATGGTATGGTTTTAACCGGTGGTGGTGCTTTATTACGTAATATTGATAAGTTATTATCGGCTGAAACAGGTATTCATGTAGTAGTGGCTGAAGATCCATTAACGTGCGTTGCCAGAGGTGGCGGTAAGGCGTTAGATATGGTTGATATGCATGGTGGTGATCTATTTAGTGAAGAGTAATTAATAAGTTATTGTTAATTAGTTTCATGTTAATAAAATAATAGCTAAGCATGCATCTCATATTTTCCCCCGCCGACAATCGTGTCGGCGGAGTCATATTTTGAAATAATTAGATCTTGAGCTTTAAACAGGTAAGTACCGGCAATGAAATTACTTTTTTCTAAACGCTCCCCTCTTAGTGTACAATTATTTACTTCTCTGGCGTTAGCCTTGGTTCTAATTGTATTAAATATCAATTATCATCCATTTAAAGAAATTCGTTATTATTTAGATACCCTTATTTCTCCTCTATATTATGTTTCAAATGCACCAAAGTCGTCGTTTGATTCTCTTTATGAGATGTCCAAAACACGAGAAACATTAATAAATGAAAATGCAAATTTGCATGCAGACTTATTACAACAAAAAAACGATCTATTGTTACTTGAGCATTTAAAACATGAAAATGATAGACTTCGCGAATTGTTAGGTTCTCCTTTAAGGCATGATGAACAAAAGATGGCTGCACAAGTATTGCTTATAGACACTGATCCTTATATCTATCAATTTGTTGTAAATAAAGGTAAACAAGATGGCGTTTATGTTGGGCAACCTGTTGTTGATGAAAAAGGGATTGTAGGGCAAATTTATGAAACAGCTCAATCAACTAGTCGTGCAATTTTATTGTGCGATTATCAACATGCGATACCAGTACAAGTATTAAGAAATGATATTGGTATGATTGCTGTGGGTAATGGATGTAGTAATGATTTAACATTAGAATTTATGCCTAATAACGTTGATATAAAAGTTGGTGATGTTTTAGTCACTTCAGGACTAGATGGTCGTTTTCCTGAAGGATATCCCGTAGCAGTAGTTAGTTCAGTAAAACTTGATATTACAGATTCAACCCCAATTATTTCAGCGACACCGACAGCGGATTTGAAACGTTTACGTTATTTATTGTTATTGTGGGGAAATCAAGGAGTAAAACATGAGAGGTCGTAATCGAATAATAATTATTTGGATAACGCTATTAATTGGCTTATGTTTACAAATCATTCCTTGGTCTCCATCATATAGTATGTTTAAACCACATATATTGATCTTAATTTTTGCTTATTGGTTGATAGCTCTTCCTCATCGAGTTGGGATTGGTACAGCTTTTGTTTTTGGAACTATAATGGACCTATGTACTGGTTCTATTTTAGGAATCCATGCTTTCATTTATTCATTTATTGCTTATTTGTTTGTTTTTAAATTCCAATTGATACGTAATTTAGCGTTATGGCAACAGTCGTTTATCATCTTTGGGATATCGATATGTTATAATTTACTGGTATTTTTATTTCAAGTCTGTATTTATCATACTATAACAATATCGCCATTGATTTTTATATCAAGCTGTATAGATAGTCTATTATGGATTGGTATCTATCTATTTTTACGACTAATAAGACGAAGCTTTGCTATCAATTAAAAGGGAATCTTATGTCTGTTGAATTATTAATGAATGTAACGCCATCTGAAACTCGAGTTGCTTATATCGAAGATGGTGTATTGCAAGAAATTCATGTTGATCGTGAATCTAGGCGCGGTATTGTTGGGAATATTTATAAAGGTAAAATAATTCGTATTTTGCCTGGTATGCAAGCCGCTTTTGTAGACATTGGTCTTGATAAAGCTGCCTTTTTACATGCATCAGATATTATGCCTCATACTGAGTGCGTATCAGATACAGAGCAAGAACAATTTCAAGTAAAAGATATCTCTGAACTTGTGCGCCAAGGACAGGACTTAATGGTACAAGTGGTTAAAGATCCATTGGGAACTAAAGGGGCTAGGCTTACAACTGATATTACTTTGCCATCACGTTATTTGGTATTAATGCCAGGCTCAAATTCTGCGCATGTAGCCACATCGCAACGCATAGAAAGTGAACAAGAACGTGAAAGGTTAAAAAATATTGTTGAGCAATATGTGACAGCAGAAGCTGGTTTTATTGTTAGAACGGCCGCAGAAGGTGCAAGTGCGCATGAGTTAGAACAAGATGCCAATTTTTTAAAACGACTTTGGACTAAAATTCAAGAACGCATGGCTCGCCCAGGAAGTAAAAATCTAGTTTATGGGGAGTTGGCATTATCCCAACGTGTATTGCGCGATTTTGTTGGTGATCCAATTGAGCGAATTTTGGTGGATTCAAAATTAACTTATGATTTATTAGTTGAATTTACAAAAGAATTTATGCCTGAAGTAACCAATAAATTATCTCTTTATCGTGGTAATATTCCTATTTTCGATCTTTATGATACCGAAAACGAGATTCAAAGAGCATTAGATCGTAAAGTTAAATTGAAGTCTGGCGGATATTTAATTATTGATCAAACCGAAGCCATGACTACTATTGATATTAATACTGGTGCCTTTGTAGGTCATCGAAATTTAGAAGAAACGATTTTTAATACTAATATTGAGGCAACAATAGCGATTGCCCGTCAATTGCGTTTGCGTAATTTGGGGGGTATTATTATTATTGATTTTATTGATATGCAAGAAGAACTGCATCGTGAAAGGGTGTTACAATCGCTCCATGATTCTTTATCTAAAGATAGGGCTAGAACAACAGTTAATTTATTTTCGAGTTTAGGATTGGTCGAAATGACCCGCAAGCGAACACGTGAAAGTATAGGGCATATTCTGTGTGAAGAATGTCCAGCATGTAAAGGTCGTGGTATGGTTAAATCGGTGGAAACAGTTTGCAACGAAATTTTACGTGATATAGTTCGTGTTTATAAAGCGCATCATTCAGAATATTTTTTAGTCTATGCCTCGGCTGCTGTGGCTAATGCTTTAACTAATGATGAGTCTCATGCTTTAGCTGAAGTTGAGGTATTTGTGGGTAAACGTGTTGAAGTAAAAGTTGAACCACTTTATATTCAAGAACAATATGATGTTGTACTAATGTAGAAGCAATATCCTGTAAAAAAGTTTCAGGTAATTATACGTTTCAGTATAAAAATGATGAAAGTTAAATAATTATTATGATCAAATAGTTATAATCGATTATCAAAATACTTTCATTCACAATTAGAATTTAAGGAATTTATGATAGTAACTCAAGTGAGTGAACGACTACTCAACCCAAACAATCTAAGCCAACAAGATCTTTCGCATTTGCTTGATATGCTGAGCTCAAGGAAAATTGATTTTGGTGATTTGTATTTTCTATCAGGTTATTATGAAAACTGGTTACTTGAAGATGGTATTATAAAAAATGCCTCATTTCATCGTGACCAAGGTGTTGGCGTTAGAGCCGTTGTTGGTGAAAAAACAGGGTTTGCTTATACTGATCAGCTTTCATTAGCTCGATTAGAACAAAGTATATTAGCGGCCAATTCAATCACTAAAATACAAACACCTATCAGAGTGACACCATTTAAATCTGCTCAAACAGTCTCTATATACTCGTCAATCAATCCAATCAATTCTTTTTCTAAAGAAAAGAAAATTGAATTGTTGCAACACATTGACCACTTAGCACGTTCAATCGATCCTAGAGTTATTGAAGTTTCAGCCAGTTTGACTGGAAGTTATGAAGATATTTTAATAGTAGCAACAGATGGTACATTAAAAGCTGACATCCGTCCTTTGGTGCGTTTATCCGTTTCAGTTTTGGTTGAAAAAGGGGGTAAACGTGAGCGAGGAAGTAGTGGTGGTGGTGGTCGATTTGGGTATGAATATTTTTTAACAATCAACCCAGAAATATCAGAAAGTTATGCTGACAGCTATGCCCGAGAAGCCGTGCGTCAAGCACTTGTTTCTCTTTCTGCTAAAGCTGCACCAGCAGGAACAATGCCTGTTGTTTTAGGTGCTGGTTGGCCTGGCGTTTTGTTACATGAGGCTGTAGGCCATGGTTTGGAAGGCGATTTTAATCGTAAAAATAGTTCAGTTTTTTCTGGGAAAATTGGTGAACAAGTCACCTCAGAAGTTTGCACTATTGTTGATGATGGTACAATTGAGAACCGCCGAGGCTCACTATCTATTGATGACGAAGGTACTCCAAGCCAAAAAACAGTGCTTATTGAAAATGGTATTTTAAAAGGTTATATGTTTGATAAGCTCAACGCAAAATTGATGAATACATGTTCAACTGGTAATGGTCGTCGCGAAGGATATGCTTACTTACCTATGCCAAGAATGACTAATACCTATATGTTGGCAGGAAATTCTTCTTTTGACGATATCATTAGTAGCGTCGATTATGGTATTTATGCCCCTAATTTTGCTGGTGGACAAGTAGATATCACCTCTGGTAAGTTTGTGTTTTCAACTTCAGTAGCTTACTTAATTGAAAAGGGAAAAATAACAACTCCAGTTAAAGGTGCAACATTAATTGGTTCAGGTATAGAAACTATGCAGCAAATATCTATGGTAGGTAATGATCTAGCATTAGATTCAGGTGTAGGAGTTTGTGGTAAAGCAGGGCAAAGTATACCTGTTGGGGTTGGGCAACCTACTTTAAAAGTAGATAATCTAACCGTTGGTGGTACCATTAACCACTAGTAATAATACATCAATGGGATTTTAAAATAGATGGAAACAATAATTACACTTTATCATGCGTTTGTTAATTTGGATATTGCAACGCTTTCAAATCCTAATGTGCTATGGACACTATATGGAATGTTGTTTGTCATTATTCTTTTAGAAAATGGCGTTTTACCAGCGGCTTTTTTACCTGGAGATAGTCTATTATTCTTAACCGGTGTGTTAATTAGCCAAAATGTATTTCATTTTGGTTTAATTAATTTTATTTTAATTGCTGGCGCTGCTTTAGGTACTTGGTTAGGATATGCCCAAGGACTTTGGCTTGGTAATACTAAGCTAGTTCAAGGTTGGATGGCACATATACCTGAAAAGTATCATCATAAATCTGAAGTATTATTCCATAAGTATGGATTACAAGCGCTATTTATTGGGCGATTTATTGCTTTTGTACGTACATTATTACCAATGATGGCAGGATTATCAGGACTACATAGTCGAAAATTCCATATTTATAATATAATCAGTGCTACATTATGGATTTTCTTGATTGTGACATTAGGTTACCTATTTGGATTATCGCCAGTTTTTAAAGAGTATGAAAAGCAGATCATGTCTCTGTTAATGCTAATACCTGTTTTGTTGTTGGTGTTAGGGTTAATTTTTTCAATTTTTCTTGCTGTTAAGCGCTTTTTAAAAAATAAAAAGCAATCAAAAATTGAATTAAACAACGATAAGAAGTAGAAGGTGAAATTAACCGATAAGCCGGGTTCTGTCGTGGACAATCATTCCTCTAGGCTAATACTCACGCATTAGCTCAAGCAGTCTACCCGGATTCAACGCGGGCCACGCCAATGAATCCCTATTTGACCTTGCTCCGAGTGGAGTTTACCGTGCCACAACTGTTACCAGTTGCGCGGTGTGCTCTTACCACACCCTTTCACCCTTACCTGAACTTATAAAATAAGCCATCGGCGGTTTACTCTCTGTTGCACTTGTCGTGAATTTTCGCTCTCGCCAAAATTCCCCAGGCGTTACCTGGCACTCTGCCCTATGGAGCCCGGACTTTCCTCCCCTTTGTTTGTCTCCTTTAATAAAAGAATAGCAACAAAGCAGCGATTGTCTGGTTAATTTCGCTGATGAGTATAACCTAATGTACAGTTTTGTCCAGAGATGTCTTTTCTTTAGGGAATAGGTGACTGAAGTTTAAACATGTATAAAGTAATGTAACTCAATGGAATTGAAACAACAAATTTTTAGCACATCTTGGTGATGTGCTATAAAACAAGATAATTTATTACCATTTTTTCTGTCGTTGCTTTTCATCATAATTGAACCAAGTTACTACGCCGTTAGACATAATAATATCAAGCTTTCCTTCAATAATATTGTATTGCGTTTCGCCAATTAACATATGACTTGTTGAGCTATTTTTAGTGTATTGATATGTCCACTGTGTTTCGTTGCTATTTATAGCTGTTTTTGTTATTGGCTCACCAAATAGGGACAAAATCTGAGATTCAGTTGATGACCCTTCAACAATTTTGCTTACTTTTGCGTTATTAAGCGGTGTGCCTAGCTCAACAAGATTTTTTTGTGCGCATGCTGATAAAGTAAGTATAGAACAAAGGATAAGCAGAAATTTCTTAATATTTTTCATGATATAGTTGCCTACTGTGTTAATTTGTAGTTGATATGAAATGTGAATTGATAATAGCATATGTTTTATAACGTTCAAGATAGATCAACTGAAGGTATAATTAAAAAATTTAATTCTTCAGTGCTGTACTTTTTTAATGTAATCAGATTTTCTTCTCTATATCATTCATTAAATTTTATTTCCATTTTTTAATTTATCTTAGTTTATAACCATAAGTATCTATGCTATGCTTTTCCATCCAATAAAAGAGAAAATTTGATAGTTTAATTCGTTTTAGTATTTATTTTAATCGATTTTCAGTGGTAGCATTTAATTAGCTATCTATTAATGAATAGGCTGTTTGGCTTTTATGCCTAATATATACAGCTATTAAAGATTTTATAACAATTATTAATAAACCCAAAAAGATAGTTAGTGTTATTATATAAGCTGCGATATACTTTAACGCTAGTAAAATTTAGTTGCTATGGAATAACCAATGGAAAAACAGTGTCAATTAACAAATAGTAAAGAGATTATTGCTTATTTAGCTCAACAATTCCCAAATTGTTTTACCCTTGAAGGTGAGGCAATACCATTAAAGATTGGAATTTTTCAAGATATTATTTCTAGTCTAGATGGTAATGACGAACTTAGTAAAACTAAACTCCGTGCCGCACTGCGCTCATATACAATGAGTTGGCGTTACTTATATAGTATAAAAGAAGGAGCCAATCGTGTTGATTTAGATGGTAATCCTACTGAGGTTATCAGTCAAGAACAGATGGATCATGCGCAACAGCAGTTGAAAGAGAGCAAAGAAAAAGCTAAAGAGCGTTTTAAAGAACGTGAAAAAGAAAAACGTAAAGCTACTCGGATGCTTCCTAAAAAAGCTAAAGTTTTAAAAATTGGTGATTTTGTTAAAGTTGTAGTAGGTAATAAACCTATAAAAGTACAAGTCATTAACATTGAAAAAGAGCATATCAAGGTAAAGGTTGGTGCAGGTATGGAGTTAACGGTCAAACCTGAACATATTATCAATAAGTAGAGAGTTTGAATGAATAAATTACTCAATGGTATTATTACACTTAGCCTTATTTTGGGTATTTTTAGCCAAAATGTTCAGGCAAAACCGCAAGCTAATGAACAAATACCAGTTCTAAAGCAAGATGATATCCACCAAGTTGTTGCTAAACGTGTAACGAATTTTTTTACCCAATCACATTATCGTAATTTTTCCTTGGATGGTGCTTTTTCAGCTCAGATTTTTGATCGCTATTTCAAGTTATTAGATGGTAATAAATCCATTTTTATTCAAAGTGATGTTGATGGTTTTCGAAATAGACAAGAGTCTTTAGGTCAAGAGTTAATTGATGGCAATTTAAAAACCGCTTATGATATTTACAATCTTTTTTTGAAAAAACGTTATGACCGTTATCAATATGCTCTTGAAGTTTTACAACGGCCTATGGATTTTTCTGCCAATGATGAAATTGATTTTAATCGTGAAGAAATTGCTTGGCCGACATCAGAAAACGAACTTAATGTTTATTGGGATAAGCGTGTTAAATATGATGAATTGAGTTTATCCTTATCAGGAAAAAATGAAAAAGAGATCCGTAAAGTTTTAAGCAAACGTTACAATCGCGTTTTGAAAACGATAATGCAATCAAATAATGAAGATGCCTTTCAAGTATTTATGAATGCATTTGCCAGAGAAATTGATCCCCATACAAGTTATTTGGCACCACGTAAAAAACGAGATTTTGATTCCGAAATGAGTTTATCATTTGAAGGTATTGGTGCAACATTAAGTCAGCAAGATGACTATACCGTGATTATGTCTTTTGTAACTGGCGGACCTGCTGAAAAAAGTAAGTTACTGACCATCGGGGATAGGATTACTGGAGTAGGTCAAAGTAATTCTGGAATTGAAGATGTTATTGGGTGGCGCTTAGATGATATTGTCGATAAAATTCGTGGACCTAAAGGTACTGTTGTAAGATTAGAAATTTTACCTGCTGGTAATAATAGTAAGACAAAAGTAATTGAACTCACTCGTGATAAAATTCATTTTGAAGATAGAGAAGCGAAATTAAATATTATCGATAATCCACGTGGTAAAGTTGGAGTCATTGAAATACCAAGTTTCTATATGGGATTAACGGAAAAAGTTGAAGAACTCTTATCAAAAGCAAATAAAGAAAATTTGCAAGGTTTAGTTATTGATTTACGTGATAATGGCGGTGGTTCGTTAACCGAAGTTATCAATTTAACCGGCTTATTTATTGATACTGGACCAGTTGTTCAGGTACGTGATAATTTACAAAAAGTCATCACTTACAATGATAAGAATAAAGGTATCGAATACACTGGACCACTTGTTGTTATGATTAATCGTTATAGTGCATCAGCATCAGAAATATTTTCTGCGGCTATGCAAGATTATGGGCGAGCATTAATAGTTGGTGAAACCACTTATGGTAAGGGAACCGTCCAAACTTCTCGTAACATCTCTTATCCAGTTGATGCAAGACTACATCCAAATTGGCCTGAACTTGGTGGGGCTCAATATACTATTCAGAAGTTTTATCGTATCAATGGTGGTAGTACTCAATTAAAAGGTGTTGAGCCAGATATTGAAATGAATAAAGTTAAGTATGTTGATGAAACGGGAGAGCGTTTTTTAGATAACGCACTACCGTGGGATAAAATACCGTCCGCTGATTATTTGACTCTTGCCAATATTAAGCCATTGTTGCCTGATTTAGAATCACAACATTTGGCTAGAATTTCACATAATCCTGAATTTATGTATATTGATGAAGATATCAAACGATTTAATGATAAAAAAGATCGTCAATATATTGTTTCACTTAATAAGAAAAAACGAGAATCAGAACAAAAAAATAATGAGGAACGTGATTTAAAAAGAACGAATGAACGTTTGAATAAGATAGGTTTACCATCAATTACTAAATTAGATGATTTACCAAAAAATTATAAACAACCTGATGCTTACTTAGATGAATCTATCGAGATACTTCTTGATTTTTCACCTAAGTATCCCAAAATTGAAGGCAATAACTCTATTAAAGAGGTTATTACGTTTGATTTACCAATTGAGAAAGCTAAATAAATAATTGGAGATAACATAATGGATTCAAATTTAAAATACGCTTTAATTACAACTATTGCTGTGTTAGCTGTTTTGGCAACATTTGGTTTTATTGTTTGTATGAATTAAAAAGCTTGATTAATTAGTTAGTGATCATTATAGTATGCAACTTGCTTTTGAAAAGCGGGTTCTAATAATGAGGTGAGGTGTCCGAGTGGTTGAAGGAGCACGCCTGGAAAGTGTGTATACGGCAACGTATCAAGGGTTCGAATCCCTTCCTCACCGCCATAAATATTTAGTCATTAAAAGATGGGACCATTAGTTCATAACGCTATAAAACTAGCTATCTAGATTATTTTAATAGTTCGTAATTTATAGTTGTTATTTAAAATGACAAACAATACCTTCCTCTCCTAAATCATTTGGAGTTATTATGGAAAACTTACGCACAGTTCAAGACTTTATACGCTGGACAGCATCACAACTTAGTCTATCAGATGTCTTTTTAGGTCATGGTACAGATAATCCTATTGATGAGTCTAAACAATTAGTTTTAGCAACGTTAGGATTATCGTTGTTTATTCCTGAAGAATTTTATTCCGCAAATCTAACTAATGATGAAAAAAATCAAATTATTGATATTATTCAAAAGCGAATAAAAGATCGTGTACCAACCCCTTATTTAACTAACCAAGCTTGGTTTTGTGGACATGCTTTTTATGTTGATGAACGTGTATTAATTCCTCGTTCTCCTATTGGTGAACTAATTGATAACCATTTTGAGAAAATAATATTAACTGAACCTAAAAATATTTTAGATCTATGTACTGGTAGTGGCTGTATAGGGATTGCTTGTGCTTATGAGTTTGCTGATGCTCAAGTTGATATAACTGATATTTCCTTAGAAGCATTAGATATCGCCAAAACAAATATTGAAATGCACGAAATGGATTTTCAAGTTACTCCTATTTTGTCAGATCTATTTGATGATGTGCCAGAAAAACAATACGATCTGATTGTCACTAATCCGCCTTATGTTGATAGTGAAGATATGAGTGATTTGCCAGACGAGTTTTTATATGAACCTAAATTAGCATTAGAAGCGGGCTTTGATGGTTTAGATCTGGTAAAAAAAATTTTACGAGATGCGATAAATTATTTAACACCAGAAGGAGTATTAGTTTGTGAAGTTGGTAATAGTTGGGTTAGCTTACAACAACAATATCTCGATGTCCCTTTTAATTGGATAGAATTTGAACGTGGTGGGTTGGGTGTGTTTTCTATCACACGTGAAGAACTGATCCAATATCATTATTATTTTAAATAAGCTGTTTTTAATCATTGGAATAAATTTATTATGGCTGGAAACTCAATCGGAAAATTATTCAAAGTAACCACATTTGGTGAATCACACGGTGTAGCATTAGGGTGTGTTGTCGATGGTGTTCCTCCTGGACTTGCGTTAACAGAATCAGACATGCAAATTGATCTTGATCGTCGTAGACCTGGCTCATCTCGTTATACAACTCAACGCCGAGAAGCTGATCAAGTTAAAATTTTGTCAGGCGTATTTGAAGGAGTTACAACAGGGACGAGTATTGGTTTACTTATTGAAAATACCGATCAACGTTCTCAAGATTATAGTAAAATTAAAGATATCTTCAGACCAAGCCATGCAGATTACACTTATCAAAATAAATATGGTATACGAGATTATCGTGGTGGCGGTCGCTCCTCTGCTCGTGAAACGGCTATGAGAGTTGCTGCCGGCGCTATTGCAAAAAAATATCTACATGAAAAGCTTGGCATTACTATTCGTGGTTATTTGGCTCAAATGGGCGATGTAAATTGTGAATTGAAAGACTGGCAACAAGTTGAACGCAATCCATTTTTTTGTGCAGATGAAAGTAAATTAGATGCGCTTGAACAGTTGCTTCGATCACTAAAAAAAGAGGGGGACTCAATAGGTGCGAAAGTTTGCATTGTTGCTGAAAATATTCCAGTAGGACTTGGCGAACCTGTATTTGATAAACTAGATGCTGATCTTGCACATGCACTAATGAGTATTAATGCCGTGAAAGGTGTAGAAATTGGTGATGGTTTTGCTGTTGTTAATAAACGTGGTAGCGAAAATCGTGATGAAATAACACCTAAGGGCTTTTTATCCAATCATGCTGGTGGGATTTTAGGTGGTATTAGTTCAGGACAAACCATATCAGCCAGCATAGCGCTTAAACCCACGCCTAGTATAGAAATTCCAGGTCAATCAGTTAATATTTTGGGTGAAAGCGTTGAAGTATCGACACATGGTCGACATGATCCATGTGTTGGTATTCGAGCTGTACCCATTGCTGAAGCAATGGTTGCTATTGTGCTGATGGATCACTACCTTCGTTATCGGGCTCAATGTAGTGATGTAAATAAACTATGAGCTATGATCTGCTTATTTTACTTTTCCTGATTGCTGCCTTGGCTGGTTTTATTGACTCAATTGCTGGCGGAGGTGGTTTATTAACTGTTCCTGCATTGCTAGCTGTTGGACTGCCACCTGCTAGTGCATTGGCAACCAATAAATTACAAAGTTGCGGTGGTTCGTTTTCTGCTAGCTTATATTTTATCCGACAGCATATGGTGGATTTGAAACAACAGAAATGGGCAATCGCTTTTGCTTTTGTTGGTTCAGCAATTGGTACATTATCGGTGATGCGTATCCAAGCTGATTTTTTAAAATTATTATTACCTATTTTAACTATTAGTGTTGGTTTTTATTTTTTACTTTCTCCAACTATTGGAGAAAACGACCGTAACAGTCGCCTTTCACTTATTCAATTCGCATTAATTCCTGCCTTTGGTATAGGTTTTTATGATGGTTTTTTTGGTCCTGGTGCTGGTTCATTTTATGCGTTAGCTTATATCACGTTAGCTGGTTTTAATTTAACTAAAGCGACTGCACATACCAAAGTACTAAACTTTGCTTCAAATTTGGCTGGATTGTTGTTTTTTATTATAGGGGGCGAAGTAATATGGTCAATTGGATTGGTTATGTTAGTTGGTCAATTTATAGGAGCAAGGCTTGGAGCTAAAATGGTCATCGCCAAAGGTCGTAAATTAATTCGACCAATGTTAATTACTGTTTCGACCCTTATGAGTATAAAATTAATTTACGAAAACTTTTTTTAGATACTTATAAGCCAAATAATTCACATTTTTTTACCTAAAATATCTAAAGTAATTTTATTATCAATTATACTGCTTCTCATTTTTACCTTTCATAATTCATTTATATTAAATTTTTTGTCAAAAACTTTCAGGTAACTATATGTTTGAGTATAAAATAGCAATAAGTATTTACTTCACTTAAATATTATTTAGTATATATTTGTGTTATATAAGATAGTTTGTGTTAACACGTCAACCGATATTATGAAACTTCAACAATTACGTTATATTTTAGAAATTGCACGTTCTGGCTCAATAAATGAAGCCGCTAAGAATTTATATATTACTCAGCCAAGCTTATCAACAGCGGTGAAAGATCTAGAAGCTGAATTTGGTATTGAGATTTTTGTGCGCAGTTCTAAAGGAGTTTCACTTTCACCTGATGGCGTTGAGTTTTTAGGTTATGCCAAACAAGTTCTAGATCAAGCTGAGCTATTGGAACAGCACTACTCAAAAAAAGAACCCTCTAAGCAGTTATGTAGTATATCTACTCAGCATTACGCTTTTGCGGTTAATGCTTTTGTTAATTTAATTAAAAAAAATCAAACAGATGAGTATGAGTTTACACTTAGAGAAACTAAAACATATGATATTATCACCGATGTAGCTAATTTACGTAGTGAAGTTGGTATTTTGTATTTGAATGATTTTAATCAAAAAGTGATTTTACGGTTACTGAAAGAACATAGATTAACCTTTAATCCACTTTTTGAAGCTAATCCTCATGTATTTATTAGTACCCATCATCCATTATCATCCATGAAGATATTAACTTTAGATGATTTAAAGGATTACCCTTATCTCTCTTTTGAACAGGGCGAATATAACTCATTTTATTTTTCCGAAGAAATTTTAAGTACGGTTTATCATAAAAAGAGTATACACGTAAGTGATAGAGCAACCTTATTTAACCTATTGCACGGACTTAATGGCTATACCATTAGCACTGGGGTTTTAAGTGTTGACTTAAATGGAACTGATATTTTATCAATACCGTTAGATGTAGAAGAAAAAATCCTAATTGGCTGGATCACATCACAAAAGGTTCAACTAAGCTTATCGGCTCAAAATTATATTGAGGCGCTAAAAAAACTAATTCAAGAAGAGTATGGTTTTGAACTTAAGTAAATACTGCTGTTAACTAAATAAATCAAATTGCTATTTTTATAAATTTCAGTATAATTGCTTAAGTCATATATTTACTATATGAATACCGAGGAATGTCTGAATTAGAGATCGGTCATTCCATTTTTTATATTTATTTTAAGAGGTTTATTATGTCTCTAACTGTAGAAGCTAAAGCGAAAATCGTTGCCGAATATGGTCGTGGTACTAACGACACTGGTTCAACAGAGGTTCAAGTTGCTCTTTTAACAGCACGTATTAATGATTTACAAGGTCATTTTTCTGAGCATAAAAAAGATCACCATAGCCGTCGTGGTCTATTACGTATGGTGTCTAGCCGTCGTAAATTATTAGATTATTTACGTCGTAAAGATATTGAACGTTATAACCAATTGATTAAAAAACTAGGTTTACGTCGCTAATTGATAATCTACTTGAAAAGAGGCTTAGGCCTCTTTTTTGTTGTGAAAAATTGATGCTCTGATATAATATTGAGCGTTAAAAATTATTATGTTATGTAAGCCAACAAAGTAAAGATTATATCTCATGTTTCGCGCGACTAATGAGAGCTCTATAATTTATAGATTTGTCATTAGTCGTGACAGTGAAATAATCTTTTTGTAGTATATATCCCACATTGTTGAAGAGAGTATCAATAAGCGTAGTGTAATGCTGCGTCCTGTCGAAATATCAAACTTCAACATAACAAATAACAAGAGGAAACTATTTTGTTTAATCCGACATGTCAAAAATTTCAATATGGTCGTCATACCGTGACTTTAGAAACTGGTATTATGGCTCGTCAAGCAACCGCAGCTGTTATGGTTAATATGGATGATACTGCTGTATTTGTCACGGTTGTTGCAAATAAAAAAGTAAAAGAAGGTCAAGACTTCTTCCCATTAACAGTTAATTACCAAGAACGTACCTATGCTGCAGGGCGTATTCCTGGTGGATTTTTTAAACGTGAAGGTCGTCCAAGTGAAGGTGAAACTCTAATTGCACGTTTAATCGACCGCCCGCTTCGTCCATTATTTCCTGAAGGATTTGTTAATGAAATCCAAATTATTGCAACCGTTGTTTCGGTTAATCCCGAGGTGAGCCCTGACCTAGTTGCAATGATTGGTGCTTCTGCTGCACTTTGCTTATCTGGTGTTCCATTCCACGGCCCTATTGGTGCTGCACGTGTTGGTTTTATTAATGATGAATTTGTATTAAATCCATCAGTAAAAGAGCTTGCTGCTAGTCGTCTAGACTTAGTGGTTGCTGGTACAAAAAGTGCAGTATTAATGGTTGAATCTGAAGCTGATTTACTTACTGAAGATCAAATGTTAGCAGCTGTGGTATTTGGTCATGAACAACAACAAGTTGTTATTGATAATATTAACGAATTTGTAGAAAAAGCCAATTGTGAAAAATGGGATTGGGTAGCACCGGCTAAAAATGAAGAGCTATATAACGCCATTGTTGAACTAGCTAAAGATCGTTTGGGCGAAGCTTATCGTATTACTGAAAAACAAGCACGTTATGCACAAATCGATTTAATTAAAGAAGAAGTTTTAGCTGTACTAAAAGAACAAAATGACGAGCTTGATGAAAACGAAGTGATTAATATTATTGTTGAGTTGGAAAGTCAAATTGTTCGTAAGCGTGTTATTGCTGGTGAACCACGTATTGATGGTCGTGAAAAAGATATGATTCGTGCACTTGATATCCGTACTAATGTCTTACCAAGAACTCATGGTAGTGCACTGTTTACACGTGGTGAAACTCAGGCACTAGTTACTGCAACATTAGGTACTGAGCGTGACGCACAAATCATTGATGAGTTAACTGGTGAATATACCGAACGGTTCTTACTTCATTACAATTTTCCTCCATACTCTGTTGGCGAAACAGGCATGGTTGGCTCACCAAAACGCCGAGAAATTGGTCATGGTCGCCTAGCTAAACGAGGTGTTGCGGCTGTAATGCCAAGTCGTGAAGAATTTCCATATACTGTTCGAGTTGTGTCTGAAATTACTGAGTCAAATGGTTCATCTTCAATGGCTTCTGTTTGTGGTGCTTCCCTTGCTCTTATGGATGCAGGGGTACCAATCAAATCATCTGTTGCTGGTATTGCAATGGGATTAGTAAAAGAAGGTGATCAGTTTGTCGTATTGTCAGATATTCTTGGTGACGAAGACCACCTTGGTGATATGGACTTTAAAGTAGCAGGTACACGCGAAGGTGTAAGTGCATTGCAAATGGATATCAAAATTGAAGGTATAACCAAAGAAATTATGCAAGTAGCACTTAATCAAGCTAAAGGTGCTCGTTTACACATTTTAGGTGTAATGGAACAAGCAATTAATAAGCCTCGCCAAGAAATTTCAGAGTTTGCACCACGTATTTATACAATGAATGTAAATCCTGACAAAATTCGCGATATTATCGGTAAAGGTGGCGCAACAATTCGGGCTTTAACCGAAGAAACAGGGACAACTATTGAAATCACTGATGATGGTATTGTTAAGATTGCAGCTTCAGATGGCAATAAAGCCAAAGATGCTATGGCACGTATTACTAACTTAGTTGCTGATGTCGAAATTGGTAAAATTTATACAGGTAAAGTGACAAGAATCGTTGATTTTGGTGCTTTTGTATCGGTTATTGGTGGTAAAGAAGGACTTGTTCATGTGTCCCAAATTGCCGATCATCGAGTTGAAAAAGTGGCTGATTATCTAAAAGTAGGTCAAGAAGTAAATGTTAAAGTACTAGAAATTGATCGCCAAGGTAGAATCCGTTTGAGTATGAAAGATGCTGTCGAACCGATAGCAGACGTTGCTTCAACAGCAGAATAAAATTATTATTCATTAGGGGATAAAAATGGGATTATTCAACCTGAGAGCTGTATGCTGCATTTTGCTAGCTGTTATTCTTTTGTCAGGTTGTTCTAATTCTCAACCTTTGTTAGCTGTTCCTGAGCAAGTTTCATATGATGATGAGTTAAAAATTGCTCAACTCAGCCAACAGCTATCTCAAAAAGGCCTTGATACTGGAACGCGAATGCAACTGATATTTGAGCGAGGTATTGCTTATGATTCATTGGGTTTTAAAGCCTTTGCTCAAAGCGATTTTTCCTATTTGTTGAGCTTAAATCCTGAAGTTCCTGACATTTACAACTTTCTAGGAACTTATGCATTAAGAGATGGTGATTTCGATACAGCTTTGATGTCATTTAATACTACATTAGAGCTTGATCCTGCTTATATCTATGCGTATTTAAATCGTGCTATTACGTTGTATCGTACAGGCCATTATCAAGCCGCAGAGCGTGATGCATTACGGTTTTATCAATATGATGTGAATGAACCTATTAGTATTATATGGCTTTATTTGATTGAAAAAGAAAATGATAATAAAGCTGCCAAAAATGAGCTACAAAAACGTTATGATCTGATTAATGATAAAACGAGTTATAGTGGCAATATTATTGCATTTTATTTAGGTAAAATTAGTGAATCTAAATTAATGCAGAACCTTCAACAAGGTGTAGAGAATAATCGGCAATTAGCCGAACGCCTTTGTGAAACCTACTTTTACTTAGGTAAATATTATCAAAGTAAAGGTGACAACGAACGTGCCAAAATGTTATTTAAATATGCTTTAGCCAATAATATTTATAACTATGTTGAACATCAACAGGCACTTTATGAAATGAAGTTACTTGAAGAAAAAGAAGAGTAACAAGGGTCATGCCAGTTTTAAAAGTGAAAATATTGTTATAGCGTAGTTCTGATTTGCCAAATAATATGTTCTCAACATTGATAATGCGATTAGCTTTATCTCAGATATATAAATACTAATTAACCTTAGTTTATTTTTTAGATTCGATTTGTTGAGTTAACATAGGCAGTTAGTTATTGGGGTGAGTTGTAAATTTTCAATTTAGTGAGCTGGCATAAATTTATATCTGCTTTCTTTATTTGGTTTAAAAACATAAGATAAAACTTATTTGATATTAATTAATAATTATCAGGATTTTTACTAAATAAGTAAGTTTATATATTCAAAATTTATAAGCGAGTTTACATGACAAAAGAAGTTTCTTTTATTGATCTTGGTTTATCTGAGGATATTCTTAACGCATTAAATGATCTTGGTTTTAGCAAACCATCACCAATCCAATCTGAATGTATTCCTTTATTATTAGAGGGGAATGATGTATTGGGTATGGCACAGACGGGTAGTGGCAAAACTGCTGCGTTTTCAATCCCTTTCTTAATGAATATTGACGCAAATTTAAAAGTACCACAACTTTTAGTATTAGCTCCTACGCGGGAATTGGCTATACAAGTTGCTGATGCTTGCTCTGAATATTCAAAATATATGAAAGGGGTAAAAGTACTCGCTTTATATGGTGGACAGCGTTATGACGTTCAATTACGAGCCTTAAAACAAGGTCCTCAAATTGTAGTTGGTACACCAGGACGTTTGCTTGATCACTTAAATCGTAAAACCTTAGATCTTTCTAATCTTAAGGGCTTGGTTCTTGATGAAGCAGATGAAATGTTAAGAATGGGTTTTATTGATGATGTTGAAAGCATTATGACAACGATTCCTGATGATCATCAAACAGCTTTATTTTCGGCAACAATGCCAGCGCCAATTCGTCGTATTACTAAACGATTTATGCAAAATCCTAAAGAAGTCCAGATCAAAGGTACCAAGCAAACAGCTCCTGATATTGACCAAAGTTATTGGCTTGTTCGGAGTATGCGTAAAAACGAAGCTATCGTTCGCTTTCTAGAAGCAGAAGATTTTGATGCGGCTATTATTTTTGTTCGAACAAAATCAGCTACTTTAGATGTGGCGGAAGTGCTTGAAAAGCACGGTTATAGTTGTGCTGCATTAAATGGTGATATGACACAACAATTGCGTGAACAAACATTAGATCGTTTACGAAATGGTCGTTTAGATATATTAATTGCAACTGATGTTGCTGCTCGTGGTTTAGATGTTGAGCGTATTAGCTTAGTTATCAATTATGATATCACGTTAGATTCTGAATCTTATGTCCACCGTATTGGACGAACGGGTCGTGCTGGTCGTGCTGGCCGTGCTATTTTATTTGTTGATAGCCGCGAACGTCGTTTACTTAAGAATATCGAGCAAACTATCAAAAAACCAATTCCAGAAGTTGGGTTGCCATCAAAAGAGCTACTTGAACAGCGTCGTTTAGCTAAATTTACTGCGCAAGTCCAGAAACAACTTGAGAGTAGTGATTTAGATGAGTACCAAAAGTTATTAGCAAAAATACAAGCGGATAGTGGAGCCGATCTTGAAACGATTGCCACCGCTTTATTAAAATTAGCACAAGGGGAACGCCCTTTAATTTTACCACCAGACCCAGTGTTTAAACCATCGCGTGAAATGCGAGATCGGGATAATCGTGGCGGTGAACGCCGTTTACGAGGTGATAATCGTGAATCCCCAAAACGTCGAGAACGACGGGATGTTGGTGATATGGATATGTATCGTATTGAAGTTGGTAAAGAGAACGGTATTGAAGTTCGTCATATTGTGGGGGCAATTGCTAATGAAGCTGATATTAGCAGTCGTTACATTGGTAATATCAAGCTTTATGATACTTATTCGACAGTTGAATTACCAAAAGGTATGCCAAAAGACATACTAAAACATTTTGAAAAAGTAAGAGTACTTAATCAACCAATGAAAATGAGCTTAATCAGTGAAGCAGCGTCTGATACTAAACGAGCTCGTAAAAACAGTAAATCAGATACATCTGATAAACCGTTTGCAAAAAAGCGTAGTCGCCCAACGGCGCCTAAATTCTAATGTATTGACCTCTGCCAAATGGCAGAGGTATCTTTAATCCCTTTATCTCAACTAGCAAAATAGTTTAGTAGCCACATACTGTATAATATTCAGATAGAAAACAAAACAGAGTTAGCGCTTTGCCCTAAGTTATGATTGAGAGTATACTATTAGAAATATTAACAGTTAAGTAGAGGTAAACATGGCAGATTCTTTAAACAAATGCAAAGCAAATGAAACTCCAGCATGTTGTTGTGTGGATGTTGGTACAATAATTGATAACGAAGACTGTAGCGCTGAGTATGAACACATCTTTGCGACAGAATCAGAAGCTCAAGCTAAGTTAGCATCTTTAACTCAAGCTGCAAATGATGTCGCAACAGAGCCGTGTGAAATTAATAGCAATATTGATAAAATAAGTAATGGCTTTAAATTATCAACAAAATTCACCTTTTGTTGTGGTGCAGAATGTATGATTTTCCAATTAAAATTACGTTAATTGAATATTGATGAAAGTTTGTATTATGAGACATGGTGAAGCAGGGTTTTCTGCTTCATCGGATTCCAGTAGAACATTAACAAATTATGGCATTAATCAGTCAAATCAAGCTGGAAAATGGCTTAAACAGCAAAATTTTCAATTTGAAATTGGTTTAGTTAGCCCTTATTTACGAGCTCAACAAACATTAACAGAATTATCATCACACGTTAGTGTTGCAAAAGTTGAAACTAATCAATTTTTAGTGCCTGGTGGTGGCCCATCTCATATTGCTGACGTATTAGCAATATTGTTAAATGATGGGGTTGAAAATGTGATTATTGTATCTCATTTGCCATTGGTGGGATATTTAGTTAATGAACTATGTCCGCAAGTTGCTCCTCCTATGTTTTCTACTGCCGCAATTGCTTGTATTAGTTTATTACCAAACTCTGCAGGAAATCTTGAATGGTTTCATCAAGCGGAGTAAAAAAACTTAATCTTTTTGATTTACCTTTAACTGGTCGGACTTTAATTGAAGCGTCGGCAGGGACTGGTAAAACTTATTCTCTTGCCTTTATTTACTTAAGATTATTATTGGGCATTGGCCAAAATAGTTACCCAAGGCCTTTAAATGTTAACGAAATTTTGGTTGTGACTTTTACCAAAGCGGCAACTCAAGAACTTCGATCGCGGATAAGGCAAAATATTCAAGAACTGCGAATAGGGCTATTACAAGGACATCATAAAGATCCTATTTATCAACAACTAATTGAATTAATTGATGATAAAAAATTTGCAGTGCAGCAACTTACTATTGCTCAACAGTCAATGGATGATGCGGCTATTTATACTATACATAGTTTTTGCCAACGAATACTAACTAGCCATGCATTTGAATCGGGTGTTTTATTTGAGCAAAAGCTAATCTCTGATGAATATGAGTTAAAATTAAGAGTAACCCAAGATTTTTGGCGTCACTATTTTACACCGCTTGATAAACCACTTGCTTATTTAGTGCTTGCTACATGGCAAGATCCAACGGCATTACTAAAATACATCACCCCTTATTTAGGGTTAGATTTCAACAATGCTGGCAAGGTAAACCTAGATATAAGTACAAAAATAAAGCTTTTTTACCAACAATGTTATGAAAAAATTGAAAATATTAAAAAATCTTGGTTAGCTTTGTCTGAAAAATTAGTTGAAATCATTATACAATCAGGTGTCAGCAAACAATCATATAGTAGTCGAAATCTACCCAATTGGGTAATTAAAGTATCGGCATGGGCTAACAGCGAAACTCGAACGTTTGAATTACCCAACGAACTTGAAAAATTTAAGCAATCAGTTTTAATCGAAAAGACGAAAGAAGGAAAAAGTGTTCCATGTCATTCGTTTTTTGAACAAATTGACGATCTATATAAACAACCTTTTGATCTACGAAGCCAAATCTTAATGGATATCGTCAGCGTAATTCAGAAAGGAATCTATAACGAAAAACTCAAAAATGGCGAGATGAGCTTTGACGATCTTATTTGGCAACTAAATCGTGCACTAAAAGCAAAAGCAGGTGATCGATTGGCGCAAAGTATAGCCTCAAAATATTGTGTTGCTTTAATTGATGAGTTCCAGGATACCGATCCTGCTCAGTATCAAATTTTTGATCGTATTTATGACAGGAACAAGTTAGATCGAGGTCTATTATTTATTGGTGATCCAAAACAAGCAATTTACAGCTTTCGAGGTGCAGATATATTCACTTACTTAAAAGCTAAACAATCGACAGGGGAAAATTCTTTTACCATGGATGTAAACCATCGTTCATCTGCTTCGATGGTCAAAGCTGTTAACCAATTATTTTCTAATTGCGATAATCCATTTATATTTAATGATATTCCTTTTTTACCCATGGAAGCGGCAAAATGGAATCAGCAAAAGTCTTTGCAAGTTAACAACCAAGAAGTATCGGCATTAGCTGCTTACTTACTGCCTGATGATATTGCAACCAATTCAGATTATCAAGAACACATGGCTAGTTGTTGTGCTACCCAAATAGTGACTTTACTGTCTAATTCGTCAATGTTAATTGATAGCGAAAACGAACAACGTCCAGTGACTACAGCTGACATTGCAATCTTAGTGCGTAATGGACGTGAGGCCAAAGTTATCCAACAAAAATTGACTCATTGCGGTGTTAAGAGTGTCTACTTGTCAAACAATAGTAGTGTGTTTTCTTCAAATGAAGCAAAAGATGTATTGAGCCTATTGCAAGCTGTTTTAATGCCAGAAAACGAAACAATGCTCAAGCTAGCATTAATGACATCGCTATTAGGTCAAACCATGACAGACCTTGAACAAATCACTGACGATCAAGATAAATGGGAAAGTTTGGTCGAAGAATTCAAACAATATCAAGCAATTTGGCAATATTATGGTGTATTGGTTATGTTACGCCGAATGATGAAAAAACGGCATCTAGCTGAAAACATCTTAGCTCGCCAAGATGGCGAACGAACATTAACTAACTTAATGCATTTAGGTGAATTACTTCAAGAAACATCAAATGAGTTAGATGGTCCACACGTCTTAATTCGGTGGTTGACAAAACAAATTGTTAACCCAGATCCAAATTTAGAAAATCATCAGCAACGCCTTGAAAGTGATGAAAACCTTGTCAAGATTATTACTATTCATAAATCAAAGGGATTAGAGTTTCCGATTGTTTGGTTACCATTTATTTCAATATATCGTGCATCCGATAGCCAATTTTATCATGATAAAGATAATGACTATCAGCCAACTTATGCATGGTTACTGTCTGATGAGATTAAAGAGCAGATAGAAAAAGAGCGACTTGCTGAAGATTTGCGGCTATTATATGTTGCAATGACTCGCTCGGTTTATCATTGTAGTATTGGACTTGCTTCATTGAAAAAAAGCCAATCGGCTATTAATCATTTATTAAAAAGTGAATTAAGATCAATTGCCAATATAGCTAATTTAATTGATGTCCAATTACCAATAGAGAGCGAACAGTATATTCCGGCAATTTTGCCAGACCAATCATTATCGGCTAACGTATTTTCGCGTAATATTTCAAACAGTTGGCGGGTCACAAGTTATACTGAATTACAAAGGCATAATCATAATGTATTGGCTTATAAGCCTGATCTTATTAATGACTGGGACGAATCCCCATACGAATCCGATAGAGTACAATCAAACGACACATTATATGATATCCACCATTTTCCTAAAGGAGCATATGTCGGTACATTAATGCACAGCATTATGGAAGATATCACATTAGATAATCTTGTTGAATTATGTAATCAGATGGTAAAAAAGCTCAATTTAGAAACAGAGTGGAATAGCGTAGTAATAAATTGGATGCAACAGATATTGACTACAAAACTGCATGATCCAAATTTAATATTATCGCAAGTGTTAATGGGTCAACATATTAACGAATTGCAATTCTATCTTCCTATACGTAAAACAGTCACTAGTCAGCAATTAGATAGTTTGTGTAAAAAATATGATCATTTATCAAGGTTATGTCCCGAATTAGATTTTGAGTCGGTACAAGGTATGCTAAGAGGCTTTATCGATTTAGTCTTCAAATTTGAAGGGAAATATTATGTGGTTGATTATAAATCTAATTGGTTAGGTGAATGTGTTGATGCTTATAGCCAAGAAGCACTTGAAAAAGTGATGTGCGATCATCGCTATGACCTACAATATCAACTTTACTGTTTAGCATTGCATCGTTTTTTAAAAGGACGTTTGTCTAATTACCAATACCAAACGCATTTTGGAGGGGTATACTATCTCTTTTTACGAGGAATGCCCGAGCAAGGCATCTTTTATCACCTACCTCAGCAAGAATTTATCGAAGAACTTGATAAGCTGTTTGATGGTGAAATGTTAAATGGAATATAACAATTATTAAGAAATAACCATATCGAAAAATACAATTGAATAAAAATAAGGCACCCAAAACGGTGCCTTATTTTTAGATGGCTTATTTAACATTTAAACATAAGCTGATAACTATAGTGTTTATCTGTCAGTAAAAATTCATGATGTACATTTGGTGTCCAAGAATCATCTCCACCAATTCCCATATGATAAGCATCAATACTTATATAAGCGCATGACCTAGGCTCCAATAAATGACGATGAGTTTTTTCTATTAATTGCTCTGTCCCATATTGATTAACGTTAAATTTAAACTGATGTCCAGTTATGATCATCTCATTAAGTTGCAATCTTTTAACCTCGCAACGTAACCCATTTTCACATGGATAAATATAAGGTGTATAAAGTTCTGCGAAAGGTAACGACCAATCACCAAAAATAGCTGATGTTTTTCGGTCGGGATAATTTTCATGAGGTCCTAAGCCAAGCCATTTTACTTTTTTAGGAATCAGTTTCATTTGATAACATAAACCGACTCTCGCGGGTGCGGGCATATCGTTAGCAATATCAACTTGCACAGATAAAGTGAATTTGCCTTCTTGATCGAACTCGTATTGCCATTTAGTTTGAATTACTTTTTTGTTTTTGAACAAATACCCATGCAGTGCTTCGATCACAATCTTATCTGTTGATTGTGTAAGATGCATACCTAAACATTGATGGATTAGATCGTAATAGCCAGCGGCTTTCCACTGCTCAACCCAAGCGAATGGATTATTATTACTATCAAAATCGCCACTAATACCAATATCATTATCAATAGGTGCACGAACAAACTGATCAGCAAAAGGTGAAGCTAATAATGGTTTATTACCTTTTATCCATTGGTAAAGCTGCCCTGTTTTTTTATTAAATAGCCAACTTTGGTTTTTGTAATTAATAATGTAATCATCTTTAGTTTCGGTCAATTTTAGTTTATTTTTTGCTTGGCAAAAAGCTAATGAAGGAATATAAGAATTAGCTAATTTCCACTGTTCCCATGCAACAATATGACCAGCTTGTGACCATGGTGTAGCCTTGTTTTGAATAACACGAACTGATAAATGTAAGTCTTCACAATTTAAATCATTTGCTATATCGTCAAGTAAAGTTATTTGTAATGAACTATTGGGTTTAATATTAAGCTTAATTTTTCCTTTTTGATATTTTTTTCCATTAAATAATAATTCCCAATATAAAGTTTCATTATTTGCATGGTGAAATAGATATTCGCTTGTAATGTCAATAACCAACGGTTTTTGACTAATTAGCTTAAATTGGAATGGCTGTTGTACCTTTTTGGCTTCAATCAAACTTGGGTGAGAAGTTCTATCAGGAAAGACTAATCCATCCAAGCAAAATTGTCGGTCATGATAAGTTTCAGCAAAATCACCGCCATAAGCCCAATAATTATCGCCAGAAGGTGTAGAACAGCGTATCCCATGATCAGCCCATTCCCAAATAAACCCACCTTGTAGCCTAGGATATTGCCTGAACGCTTGCCAGTATTTATAAAATGCACCTAGGCTATTACCCATTGCATGGGCATATTCACACAAAATAAGTGGGCGATTTTCATTTGGTAATGAAATCCATTTTTTTATTGCCCATTTGGCAACATTCGGGTGTGGTTGATCTTGCTCAACGCGGGCATACATAGGACAAATAATGTCAGTGGCAGTAGTGTTTGCGCCACCGCCTTCATATTGCACAGGACGAGTTGGATCGTTACTTTTAATCCAAGCATAAAGTGCATCATGGTTCGCCCCATGTCCCGATTCATTTCCTAACGACCAAATAATAATAGAAGGGTGATTACGATCGCGCTGAACCATTCGCGTTACACGTTCACTATAAGCTGCAAGCCATCTAGGATCGGCCGACAAACGAGACATAGGAAACATACCATGTGATTCGATATTGGCTTCATCAACTAAATATAGTCCATATAGATCACAAAGATCATACCAACGAGGATCATTAGGATAATGACTACACCTCACAGCATTAAAATTATATTGTTTAATCAATTTGATATCATGCAACATTGCTTCTTCGGTCAATGCATATCCCAAATCAGGATAGAACTCATGACGATTTGTGCCTTTAATTAATAGTGGTTTACCATTTAAGCATAGTTGTCCATGTTTAATTTCAATAGTCCTAAATCCAACGTTATAAGCTTCTGATTCAATTAATCCTGTTTTTTTGTGATATAAACTAACAATAATTCGATAAAGGTTTGGGGTTTCAGCACTCCATAACTGTGGTTTAGTAACCGGTATTTGACAACATAAACGGTCAGTGTATCCTCCTTTTTCGTCAACAAAAGGTAAGCCGATTGATTGCATATGCTCGACAACTAACTTATCTTGCTGCCATAATTCAATACCTACATCCAATAAATCCATGTTTCCATCATGCTGAATATCGGCCTGTAGAGATAAAGTTGCATTTTGATAACAATCGTCAAGTAAAGTATCAATGTGAATATCACTTAAGTGTGATTTAGGTTTATTCAGTAGGGAAACATTTCGGAAAATACCACTCAATCGCCACATATCTTGATCTTCAAGATAACTGCCATCACACCATTTTAAGACTAATACTGCTATGCGGTTTTTACCGACTTTCAAAAAAGGCGTTAGATCAAATTCTGCTGGAATTCTACTATCTTGCGAATAACCAACCCATTGTCCATTACACCAAAGATGAAATGCAGAGCTAACCCCATCAAATATAATCCGTGTATCACCTTTAGTCAGCCACTCTTTAGTCACAGAAAAATATCGTGAATAACATCCTGTTGGATTTTCATCTGGTACATAAGGTGGGTTATATGGAAAAGGATAACGTATATTGGTATAAACCGGCGCATCATATCCCTTCAACTGCCAGTTAGATGGTACCTCAATTGTAGTTGCATCAAGTTCCTTTTGTAACCATGACTCTGGAACTTGCTTGGGACTTGTAAAATAACTAAAAAACCAATTACCATTTAACGATATTATAGAATCTGAATCACTATTATTTTTAGCTTGTTGTTTATTTCGCCAACTATGAAATTTTGGATGGGTATCGAGTTTATTAATACTTAAAACAGATAAATTATTCCAATCGTGCCGGCTTATAATTTCATTGAAAGAAGGATTCATATGTTCTCCATTTTACTCTGATTATTGTTACTATCACCGATTTATTTACTAATTATTATAGGGAGTCTGTAATTAAATACGGTGATCTTGTTAACATTTATGTAATCGTATACATAAAATATTAAATCTAGTTTTATCGGTTTTAATTGATAAAAATTTGTTAGAAATAATCAGCAAAAAACGTTTAAAAATATACCAGTAATATGGAAATTTTAAGTGAGTAGAATAATGACTATCTTGGTAGATATACTTGCTTTAAAGATTATTATTTCGCATCAGAAGATAAAGCATAATAAATAGTTTCGCGATTGGCTATAAACTGTTTAGACAAATAAGTGACGGATAATTTTTTTATAATATCTCTATATTTTTTGTCTGTGATAAGGCAAATTATGTATATTTATTACAGTAGTTTCTTAAATGACTGTAAACAGTAATTCCTACATATTAATTAAAAAAAGTGACTGAATAACGCTTAGTTAAGGTTGGTATATAGACGTTAATCAAATTTGTTGGAATACTTTCTCCTTTTGCAAGCTTTAGAGCTAATTCAGCAGCTTGTTCAGCCATTGTCTGTAAAGGATAACGAATGGTAGTTAATTTAGGATGTAAATAACGTGATAAAACAAGATCATCAAAACCAATGATCGAAATATCGTTTGGAATTTTAATATCATTATCATAAAGCACAGACATTGCACCGGCGGCCATTGAATCGTTATAACAAGCAATTGCGGTGATATGGCAGTTACGTTCAAGTAATGACATCATTGCTTGTTCGCCACCTATTTCATTTGGTAAACCCATCGCAATAAGATTTTCATTAACATCAATACCATTTTCTAACAATGCGTCTTTATAGCCTTGTAAACGATCAGATGAATCAGAAATATTATGATTAGAACATAAATAACCAATTCTAGTATGTCCATGTTGAATTAAATGTTTGACTGCAAGATAAGATCCGTAACGATCATCAAGAGCAATACAGCGTTTTTCAAATCCTTTTACGATACGATTAATTAGAACCATACCGGGTACTTGTTGCATCAATTTTTCTAGATCGCTATCAGAGAGCATTTTGGCATGTACAACTAACGACGAACAGCGATGCTCAATTAATTGAGTAATAGCATTATATTCTTGTTGCTCATTATGATAGCCATTACCGATCAACAAAAAATGACCTGTTCGTGAGGCAACTTTTTCAACGGTACTAACCATGGCACCAAAAAATGGATCCGATACATCAGCTACAACAATACCAATAGTATTCGAATTTTGTTGTGATAAAGCGCGTGCATTAGCATCCGGATAGTAGTTTAATTTTTCCATAGCTTCTTTTACGGTATCTCTAGTATTATCTCGAACGTTATTTGCGTTATTAATTACGCGAGATACGGTTGCAACTGAAACTTTAGCTAAACGTGCAACATCTTTTATTGTCGCCATAAAAAACCTTTTAATTAATTACTATCCATAAAATATCGATAATTATAATATTTAATACTTATCAATATAGAGTTCTGTAGATTAACAATAATATAAGGCAAAAAGCACTGAAAGTGAAAGGGTTATCTTTTTTACTGTCTTGAAGTTAATTCACTTGCAATACTATTGATATATGACTGAACTAATTGATCATAATAAGGTAAAATAAAAACTTTGCCAATAATATCATTGGTGAATTGAAAACTAGAATTGTTTCATTGAAAATTGAATATTAAGGGGACAGCGATTAGCAAATCCCCTGATAGTCGCTAAATAATTAATTTAAAAGTATTAATAACATTATTTAGCAGTTACTTTTATTAATATAGCCGTTGCTGGATCAAGTACTGGTAAAGGTAATCCAACATTTATTAACCAATCACCAGATAAAATTGTTTTGCCTTTCATCCATTGAGGTAATTCTTTCATAACATGACCATTTATTTTAGGATCGATATTATCAGGCATATCTAGCACTTCAATTTGGTATTGTTTATCAGCCAACAAGCCAGTCAATCGTAAATTACCGCTTAATGCGTAGGTTGGTAATGTTAGTTGAGCAATAATAAACGCAGCTTCTTTTTGGTCTTGGCTAACAACACCATAACTTTGCATAGCTGGGTTATCATCAACATCCAATCTTACAGAGTTACCGCTATGTAACAAAGGACGCAGTTGTTTATGTAAATTAATATAATATGTAAAACCTTTTTGTTCTTGCTCAGATACTTTTACTGGATCGAGTTCAACTCCCATATGACCAAATAAAGCAGTTAGACCGCGTAAATTCATATGTAGCTCACGAAATGTAGTATGACATAATGCACCGCCAATATGAGCACCCATTACTTCAGGAGGGAAGAAATAACTCATTCCACGTTGAATTATTTGTCTATCTAATGCATCGTTAGAATCTGAAGTCCAAAAACGTTGTGTACGCTTTAAAATCTCATAATCAATTCGACCTCCACCTGATGAACAAGATTCTATTTCAACATCAGGGAATTTTTCTTGCAAAATATCAAGCAATCGGTAAAGCGCTTTAGTTTGACCAACAATAGCGGGATTACCTTCATGACCAGGTTGAACAATTTCACGATTCATATCCCATTTAATATAATCAACATCATAACTACTGAGTAACCAAGTTAGTCTTTCATGCAGATATTCAAAAACAGCAGGATTTTGTAGATCAAGTAAATACTGATGGCGACCTTCTGGTTGTTGATAACCCGGTAGTTCAAGTAACCAATCTGGGTGTGCACGATAAAGATCTGAGTTTTTATTAACCATTTCAGGCTCAACCCAAATACCAAACTCCATACCAAGATCTTTAACATGTTTAATAACTGGTTCTAAACCATTAGGATATTTTCGCTCATCTAAATACCAATCACCTAATCCTTGGTAATCATCATTACGTTTACCAAACCAACCGTCATCAATGATAAAGCGTTCAACACCAATTTGAGCCGCTTTAGTAGCCATTTTCATAATGTAATCAGGATTATGGTCAAAAAAGATACCTTCCCATGTATTAAGATGAACAGGACGAGCTTTATTTTTGGCGAATTTAATAATATTGCTACGTAAATATTGATGGAAATGTTGACTCATTTTATTTAAGCCTTCATCGCTATAGGTAGTATATAACCAAGGAGTACTTAAAGATTCACCTTTAGCTAGTGATATTTCTCCTGCATAATACAGAGCTTCTGCTTGAATAAAACGTTTACCATTACTTTTAACTGCAACTTGAATACGATGATTACCACTCCATCCCAAGTGGATTCCCCAAACTTCGCCAGTTTGTTCTTTAAAACCTTCTGTTCCAACCATCATACCCGGGAAATATTCGTGTGATGTTCGTCCTCGTCGATTTTCTTGTAAATAACCACAATGTGATATTTTAGTTCGATGAGGGAAAAACTCTTTAATCCAACGACCACTAAAAGCCATTAATTCTTGTGCTCGTTCAGGAATAGGTAACGTAATAGAAAAACGGTTAACTTGATATGGTTCATCACCTAAATTGGTTAACGTATTTTGACACTGCAATACACCACTTTTATCTAAAATAAAAAGGCTGGTTAAACGAAGTTTAGTTATATTATCTTCACTAATAATGGTAATGTAATTGTCAGTTTTATTAACTTCTTTAGTTGTAAAAACGGGAGACCAATCTTTACCATTTCGGTGTCCTTCAAGTCCAGGTGTGTTGAAATTACCTAAACCTTCTTCTGGGCATAGAGTAAATGGAACGTTGACATCAATACGGGAATTAGGGACAGCAGGGTAAAGCATGTCAATCATTTCAGGTTGAAATTTTTGTAATCGTTTACCAAAATAACACAATTCGGCATATGGTTCAGTGCGAAAAAGGATATCTATATTGTTATTACTAAGACGATAATTCATAATGGCTCCAAATTTGTAATATTTCATTATATAAAATAATAACTATTTATATAAAATAATATTTTTAATTTCATATTTTGTGATTAAGATCTCATTAAAAATGTAAACGATTTCATTGTTAAGGGTTATATCTATTTTAGATTTTAAAACTATTTATTATAAAATGAATATGCGTCTTGCTATTATTTTATGTTATCATGAATCTATTTATAGATGCTTATTGGAAATATATGAAAAAACAGAATATTATTGCACTACTTTCGTTTTTTGCGATTTCTTCTAATGGTTACGCTATAGACAAATATGTGACTGATAATGTCGATATTTATTTGCGTAGAGGCCCTGGTTCGCAATATGCGTTTTCTAATGCCGTTAAAGTTGGAGAAAAAGTTGTCGAGCTTGAAAAAAGTGCAGATGGCAAATTTACTCGCATTCAACTTAATAATGGTAGCATCGCTTGGATTGAAACAAGTAAACTAAATGAACAACCTAGTTATAAAGAACTCTTTCCAGCGCTCGAAGCAAAACTAGCAGAATATCAAGATAAAGTTGATAATGCTGAGTCAAATCAACAAAAATTGTTAAGTGATTATATCCAAAAGTTGCAGACGGCTGAAAAATCTATAGAAACACTTCAAAATAAAAATGAAGCACTAGAACAAAAAGTTAAAGAACAAAATTCACGAATTGAATCAATGCTAAATCAAGTTGATGATAAACGGCGTGACCTTATTGTAACTTGGTTTACCTATGGCGGTCTTGTTGCTGGAGGCGGTCTTATTTTAGGGCTTATATTACCAAAAATTATACCAAGCCGACGCAAAAAAGATCGTTGGATGAGATAGATGAGTAAAATCTATCTTGTAGGAGGGAGTGTGCGCGATAAATTGTTGCACCTACCTGTTGCTGATCATGACTGGGTTGTTGTTGGCGCTACGCCAGAGGATCTTTTGGCGTTAGGTTATCAACAAGTCGGTAAAGACTTTCCGGTTTTTTTGCACCCTAGCACTAAAGAAGAATACGCATTGGCTCGTACTGAGCGCAAATCGGGTAGAGGTTATACTGGATTTATCTGTGATTTTGGTAAAGAGATCACATTAGAACAAGATCTGATTCGCCGTGATCTAACCATTAACGCCATTGCAATGGACGAAGATGGTAATATCATCGATCCATATCATGGCGTTGATGACATCAAACATAAAATCTTACGCCATGTATCGCCAGCCTTCCGAGAAGATCCTCTACGTATTTTGCGTGTAGCTCGTTTTGCTGCTCGTTTTCATCGATTCGGTTTTACTGTAGCACCTCAAACTCTGGATCTAATGAAACAAATGGTATTAGCCGGTGAGGTTAGTTACTTAACAGCTGAACGTGTGTGGAAAGAAACCGAAAAAGCATTGTCGACATCAAATCCACAGATCTATTTTCAAGTGCTAGAACAATGTAGAGCGCTTCCATTATTATTTTCACCATTAGACTTAACAGACAATATTAGTGATGCACTAAAAAAATCTGCTCTATTAACTGATGATTTAACTATCCGTTTTGCTGTACTGTGTGCACAGTTACCTAATAAATTAGCGGTCGAAGCATTATGTACAAAATTTAAAGTACCTAACAACTATACTAAAGTTGCCGTCATGGTTCAGCAGAATCGAAATAATCTTGAACGAGTGCAAAACCTGACTGCTGAACAAATTATTTCTTTTCTAAATAGCATTGATGTATGGCGTAACCCTTCGCACCTTGACCAATTAATTATTGCAAGCCAAGCTTTTATTAAAACAACACCGTTTGCACAAGAAAGTTATATAAAAGAAGCTTATAAAATCGTCAATGGCGTCAATGTGCAGCAAATTATTTCTGAAGGTTATACAGGAAAACAAATTCATTTTGAGTTACAAAAAAGGCGAATCGAAGCGTTATTAAACTGGATTTGATTGCATCTTAATCAATCGTCACTTTTTTTCAAAATATCTTTAAAAAATAGTTGACGATTTGGCGTAACCCTAGCATAATGCGCCTCGCAGTGTTGGTTACGACGTTGCGAATGAATGGCTACGTAGCTCAGTTGGTTAGAGCACATCACTCATAATGATGGGGTCACAGGTTCGAATCCCGTCGTAGCCACCATTAAGATTAGGTAGTACTTTTACCAAAAGTATTCAGTGCGGGTGTGGCGAAATTGGTAGACGCACCAGATTTAGGTTCTGGCGCCGCAAGGTGTGTGAGTTCAAGTCTCTCCACCCGCACCATTTAATCTTAATATCTATCCTTTATTGGGGTATAGCCAAGCGGTAAGGCAGCGGGTTTTGATCCCGCCACGCCCAGGTTCGAATCCTGGTACCCCAGCCATTCCAATATGCATAGTTTTGGTATTTCATTCTTTGATTTGTATCAATGTTTGGTGTATTAATTATTCACTATTTTCATGTGAGCATAATGGAATTGGTAGATGCACTAGATTCAAGGTCTAGCTTAAAAATATGTGCGAGTTCGAATCTCACTGCTCGTATCAAAAGTGATTTTCACTTTCTATAGTGGGGTATAGCCAAGCGGTAAGGCAGCGGGTTTTGATCCCGCCACGCCCAGGTTCGAATCCTGGTACCCCAGCCAATAAAATAAAACAATGAATTATGATCTAAAACTATTTGAAGATTTTTCTTATTATTAACTTAAAGGCGGTAAAATAGTAGTTCATTTTCCAATTTAGATATATAAATAGTTAAGCTCTGTGTTTTCCTACATGTAATGAGTTCTAAAGTAGATTTAAACAAGAAAGATTGAGCTATTCACTATTGAAATACCATTTTTTTAAACCAATTTAAATAGATAAATTTAAAAAGAAAAAATTTTGATTGTCTTTTTAATAGATTACTCGAATTTTGGAAAGGTTTTGTGTAACTATTTTAAATATCACAACTTTAAATATCTAAAAGAGACCATATCCAAACTACTTTCTTATAACCATATAATAAAAAACAAAAACCAAATAAAACCAAATAAAACCAAATAAAAACAATAGTCTAGCTGGACATTTGTATAAGCAAAACTTTCGAATTTTTACAATTTCCGAAAGTTAATATTGCTCTTTATCCGTAATTGAATGACGTATAAATTAAACCATTTATTAAAGCGAAATAATTCGATCAAACAGCGGATTATCAGTCAAACGATGCGTAACCATGATTAGTGTTTTATTTTTACATGTTTGTTTGATCAATTGGATAATTTGTTGTTCTGTTCGTTGATCAAGGCTTTCTGTTGGTTCGTCCATTAAAATTAAGGGGGAATTATGGAGTAATGCTCTTGCAATGCCGATACGACGAATTTCACCGCCAGATAAAGTACGCCCACCTTGTCCAATTAGCATATCTAAACCTTGTTCTGTAGTTAGTAATTTGTCCAATTCAACTTGATGTAGAACCTCAATAAGCTGTTGATCAGTTGCATTAGGATTACCAATGAGTAAATTTTGCCGTAAAGTTTCACTAAAAATAGTAATAACTTGCGGAACCATAGCAATGGCTTGTCGTAAAGTTTTTTCATCCAGTTGATTTATTGGGGTATCATTAAAATAAATATTGCCGGAGCTTGCCTCCCAAGTCCTATTCACTAGGCTTAATAAAGTTGATTTACCACAACCTGTTTTACCAATTATTCCAATATGTTCACCTTGTTCAACAGTTAAGGAAAAACCAGTTAATATCGCAAAAGGTTGATTTGGATAGCTGAAATTAATTTGTTCAAATTGTAATTTTGCCGTAGTTAAATCTATCTCTTTACCTTTAGAAACAAATTGAATGTCGGGTGTTTGATTAAAAATAGCCGTTGTGCGTGTGGCAGAAGTCAGTACTTGCCCTAAAAAGATAAATGCGCCAGGAATTGACATAAGTATTTCGGCACTTGCAAGACTAACAAATACAAATAGCGCCACCAAAGGGGATAGGGTGTATTGGGTAATTAGCCATAGAACAAGCAACGTTAAAAATCCAGCAATCAGCACAATCAATGCGCTTGATAGTGCCATTAATGTTGATTGACGTTGCTGGTTATAAAGCCACTTTGATTCAAGCTCATCAAGTTTAGCTCGATAGCGTGGTTGTGCATTAAATAGGATAAGTTCAGCTTGTCCTTGTAGATAATTAATTAATAATAAACGATATTCACTTTGTTGTTTAGCTAGTGTTTTGCCGAGTTGTTTTCCTGCTTGATAAAAAATGACCGGAACCACAAGTAAAGTGGTTGTAAGGATAATAGTAATAATTAACGCAATAGGTAAGTTTATATTTGCTAATCCAACAAATAAAACAACAATGGTAACAAGTGCGGTTACAATAGGTGAAAAAAGTTTTAGGTATAAGTGATCAAGTGCGTCAATATCAACAATAAAGCGATTAAGCAAGTCAGCCCGTTGGTAGTGGGCTAATTGATTGGCACTTAAGGGCAAAATCTTACGAAAAGCTAACGTTCTTAAATAAGCTAAGATTTTAAATGTGGTATTATGATCAACTAAACGCTCCATATAGCGAGCGGCTGTTCGAGTAATTGCCGCCGCACGAACACCGGCAGCGGGCAACATGTAATTGAAAGTATACAAACCTGCAACGCCAACAAAAGCGGTAGAGGCTAAAAACCACCCTGATAATGCGAGCAAAAATACGCTGGCAAATAAGGTAAGAATTGACAAAAATAATCCCAATAAAATTTGCCCAAAATAGTGTTTATATAGTGCGATGTAAGGGCGTAATATAGCTAGCATAAATCCCCCTTGATATCACAGTGTAGCTTACCATTAGCCAATTGCCAGATCTGTTTAAAATCTTGCATGTCATCTGTTAGATGAGTAATTGTAATGCTATTCGGGGCAATGTGTTGCTGATCCAAATTTTGGATGGTTTGTTTATCTAAACTAGCAGTTGGTTCATCAAGAATTAATAATTGACAGGGTTTTAGCATTGCTCTGGCTAAGGCGATCCGCTGTGCTTGTCCAACTGATAAACGTATCGCATCTTCGCCAACTTGGTTTTCAATGCCTTGTGGTAATTTAGCAATAACTTGGGTCAATTGGGTTTTGGCTATCACGTTATCCAGATCATGGCTTTTTGCATTTTGTTTACCCAATAAAATATTTTCACGGATAGTATCATTAATCAAGTAAGGATTTTGACCAATCCAGCTTACTTGCTGTTGCCAATCATTAATATCTAATTGATTAAATTCAATACCATTAATCTTTAGTGAGCCTTGATAAGGTAAAAAGCCGAGTAGTACTTGCATTAACGAAGTTTTACCCTCGCCACTAGTTCCTATTAGAGCTAATTTAAATGGTGCTTGCAAGCTAAATGATAATGGACCAACGATAGGTTGTTGTTCGTTAGATAATACAATTAAACTATTTGCTTCAATTGTTTTTAATGGCTCAGTCAATTTGATGTTTGTTATATTATCGTTGACTTGTTTTGGTGCGATTTTTTTACTTAAAAAAGTTTCGATATTATCTGCTGCTGCGATTGCTTCAGCTTTGGCATGATAGTAAGTGCCCAAATCACGTAAAGGTTGAAAGTATTCAGGGGCTAACATTAGCGCAAAAAAACCAGCAAATAAAGTAACAGTTCCATTATATGCACCAAAATCGAATTCGCCTAAATACGAAAATCCAAAATAAACTGCTACAATGGCGATTGAAATAGAAGTAAAAAACTCTAATACAGCTGAAGATAAAAAGGCTATTTTGAGCACTTGCATAGTTTTAATACGAAAATCTTCAGAGGCAATGGCTATTTCGTTAGTTTGTTTTTCGCCTTGGTTGAATAATCGAATGGTATTGAGTCCTTTTAAACGATCTAAAAAATGACCGCTTAAATATGCGAGCGCTTTAAAATGACGACGATTAATATCAGCAGCTCCCATTCCCACTAAAATCATAAAAATAGGAATCAGGGGGGCGGTGCAAAGCAAAATAGTAGCAGCAGCCCAGTTAAATGGGAAGATAGCAATACAGATTAAAATCGGTGCCATGCCTGCCAATCGCATTTGAGGAAGATAACGGGCAAAAAAGTCATGCAATTTATCAACTTGTTCAATAAGCAACGTACTCCATGCGCCGATCGTGCTTTGATTTAAATAAGCGGGCCCATGCAATTCAAGTTGATCAATTAATTGCTGTCGAATTTGCTGACGAACTTTTTTGCCTATGGCAAAGTTGATCTTTTCGCGTAGATAAATTAAGACTGCTCGACCAAGTAACACTGTAACTAGTGCACCAAAAAAAGGTAGAATATTCACAAAATGGTGTTGTTCGATAATAATTTTTTGCAAAATTATAGCGAGCAATGCAGATTGAATAATGACTAATATAGTTAAAACCAAGCCGGTTAAAATTGAAGCACGCAAATTAGTTTTATGCATTTTTGCTTGCTGTTTTAACCAGCCAAGTAGATAGGACTGGCGTTTTTTATCTAATGACATAAAGATCTTTACTGCTTATTTTAAATTATCCAAATAATGTTCTGCATCTAAAGCGGCCATACAGCCTGTACCTGCTGAAGTGATTGCTTGACGATAGACATGATCCATTACATCACCAGCAGCAAAAATCCCTTCGACACTGGTTTGAGTAGCGTTGCCTTGTGTGCCCGATTGTACTTTAATATAACCGCCATTTAGTTCAAGTTGATCTTCAAATATAGCGGTGTTTGGTTTGTGGCCAATAGCGATAAACACGCCTAAAACCGACAACTCTTCGGTAATATTAGGATCTTGTGAGCTACGGATTCTAACTCCAGTTACTCCCATGTTATCCCCTAAAACTTCATCAACTACACGATGAGTATGTAAGATAACTTTGCCTTCTTTAATCTTTTGATCTAAACGATCCATTAATATTTTTTCTGCTCTAAAGGTATCTCGACGGTGAATTAAATGCACTTCACTCGCGATATTGGCTAAATAAAGCGTTTCTTCAACCGCAGTATTGCCACCACCCACTACGGCAACTTTTTGGTTGCGATAGAAAAATCCATCACAGGTAGCACAAGCCGACACACCTTTACTTTTGAATGCTTCTTCTGACGGTAAACCAAGGTATTGCGCTGATGCGCCAGTTGCAATAATAAGCGCATCACAACTGTATTGTGTTTCGCTACCATAAAGCTTAAATGGCTTTGTGCTAAAATCGACACGATCGATTTGATCTAAAATAATTTCGGTATTAAATCTTTCTGCATGTTCTTTCATCTTAACCATTAATTCTGGTCCTGTTAAATCAGGAGCACCGGCTGGCCAGTTTTCAAGATCGGTTGTGGTTGTTAGTTGCCCACCTTCTTGCATTCCAGTAATTAACACGGGTGAAAGGTTAGCTCGTGCAGCATAAACGGCCGCAGTGTAACCGGCAGGGCCTGAGCCGAGTATTAATAAACGAGCATGTTTGGTTTTCATTTTAAATCCTTACTTATTTTAATAATTTTGACGATTTTAAGTAAAATTAACGCAATTTATTGCTGATAAGTCTAACATTATCAACCTTTATAGTGTAAAAGAATTGTTTATTGTAGCAATAGGTAATCATAATAGGCTTTTTTGTATTGCGCTAATTTTTATTAAACTAAAAGTTTATCTTTTTATTTTCAATTATTTTAAATATATTTATTCTTTATTTAAACAACATTAATTTTTGTTTTTGTTTTTACTGTTTAGAATATGCGATTTTCTTATTCTTATATCCGTTATCTCAAATTTTTTATTATTTAATAATATATTTTTGGTTATTGGTTTAGTTAACATCCTAACAGTAGGAGAGAAAATGAGTAATCCTTCAAAAGAAAGTGTGGAAGCTGTACTTACAAAAATTAATTGGGCTCAAGAGATTTTAAACTCAGTACAACAAAATATTACCGATCCTCAGATTGGTAATATTTTATCTGGAATTGCCTTTATTATTGATTCAGCTTCATCTGAAGCCGAAGCGCTTTATCAATCAATTGAATAATTAAGTTATCTATTTTTATCAACACCTTCAATTACCATTTGTGATTGAAGGTGCCTATTGTTTAATTCGTTTCACTGTTATCAGTTAAATACGTTGTTAAGTCTGAAAGTGGCCAACGAATATGCGCTGTTGGTTCATTAATTCGATAACCAAAAGCTAAGCAAAGTCCTATTCCGAATGAGTCGCCACCAAATTGTGGAATATATTTTTCTAGAATCTTGATGACTTTATCATGATCAAATCCACCAATAGCACATGAATCAATACCACGAAATGCCGCTGCAGTCATCATATTGGCGCAAGCAATATAATCTTGCATTTCAGACCAATGATTAATTGTTAAGCCGTCAGCGAGTCCTTGTTCGCAAAAATTGATAAATGCTTGGCAGGCGATGTCAATAGTAGTTTGATTATCTGGATTAGGTAAAGTGCGTGCAATTGATCGTCGCAAATAATCGCTCTGTAATGTAAAATTATTGGCTTTGCGGTAAAGTACAATTACAAAATGTGAACAGCTGGTAACTTGTTCTTGGTTATAGCAAACATTACGTAATTCAATTTTTATCTTGTGACTATCAACAACCACAAAATGCCATGGCTCCATGCCAAATGATGAAGGAGATTGACGACCCGCTTCTAAAATATATTTAATATCATCATCACTAATTTTTTTGGTATTATCAAATTTTTTACATGCATGTCTAAAGTCGAATGCTTGGGTTAGTTTGTCCATATTTTCTCCTAAGATTGGCTATTCCACGGGGCAACTTTTAACAATAATAACATACCGGGAAAAGCAAGAATAAAACATAACCAAAAAAAGTTTGTCCATCCTAAATGTGAAGTTAAAACACCTGATGTTGAATTTATTAATGTTCTTGGTATAGCTGAAAAACCAGTTAGTAGTGCAAACTGTGTTGTGGTAAATAATGGGCTTGTTTTTTTTGATATAAAAGTAACTAAAGCAGCTGAGCCCATTCCAACACCAATAGATTCAAAACTAATTACAGTCGCCAATGTGATAAGTTGAGTATAAGTAATAGTTAAAAAAGGCCCTTGGTAAGATAAAAAGGCAAAACCTAAAATAGAAAACATTTGCACAAATCCCGATATCCACAATGAGCGGTTGAGTCCATATTTTGAAATAATAAAACCGCCTAAAAAAGCACCTAATAAACTTGGCCAGACTGCCGCATTTTTAACTACAGTTCCTATATGTCTCTTTTCAAAATTCATATCTAAATAAAAAGGTGTAGTTAAAGATGTAGCAAGGCTATCACCAAGCTTATAAAATGAAATAAAGGCAATAATAAATAAAGTGTTACGCAACGATTGTCGATGAATGAACTCATTTATTGATTGTTTGAAAATAGATTTATCTGAATGAATTACACTGATATGTGATGGCTCTTTTAATCTTATCGTAATCAATAGTATTGGTATAAAAAATGCAGCAGTAAATACGAATACTTCCATCCATGATAAATAATCAGCAAGAACCAAAGATAATCCACCAGGGACGAATCCTGATATTCGATAAATATTAATATGTATACTATTTCCGCTACCAAGTTCGTTATCGCTTAAAATTTCTCTTCTGTAAGCATCAATTGCAATATCTTGAGTTGCAGAAATAAAAGCTGTTAACAAACTTAAAGCAACGACTATTTTAATGTTATCTTGGGGAGTTAAAAAACCATACATAGGCATGATAATTAAGAGCCCTAATTGAGTTAAAAATAACCAACCTTTACGATACCCTAATGAGAAAGGTGACATCTTATCTAATAATGGTGACCAGAGAAATTTACATAAGTAAGGAATTTGGGTTAATGCGAAAGCACCAATTGTTTTTATGTCTACGCCTCCAACTTTTAGCCAAGCTGGAATTAATTGAATAATAAAGAAAAAAGGAAGTCCAGAACAAAAGCCTGTATAAATGCACAACAACATTTTTCTATTAAAAAAAATATGAGCTAATTTTTTATTCATTATTTAACTTTATTGTTAGTTTTTGGCAAAGTGTTATCATAGCACACAACATATAAAAAATAATTCTGCAAGCCAAGATTGACCGTTTTATCCAAAGTCATGTTTTCAATATAAGGAAGTTATGCGCAATGACTTTTTGAAAGTTAGAGATTCATTATTTTAGCTATTCTTTGTTAAAAAGTTTCAGGTAACTATGTGTTTCAGTATAAAATTAATGTCAATAATTAATTAAGAGATTAACAAACTACCATTTAAAAGGGGTGTAGCAATATGAAAAGTTCAATTAGAGTGGCTGTTTTTAGTAGTAAACATTATGATAAAGAACATTTAGAAATCGCTAATAAAAAATATGGCTTTGATATTGAATATTATGAACATAAACTTAGCTGTAAAACAGTGGTTACCTCTCAAGGTTATGACGCCGTTTGTGCATTTGTTAATGACGAAGTAGATAAAAAAGTACTAAAAAAATTAGCAAGTTATGGCATTAAGATTTTAGCGCTTCGTTGCGCTGGATTTGATAATGTTGATTTAACTGAAGCTGAAAAGTTAGGTATTACGGTGGTTCGTGTGCCAGCTTATTCCCCTGAAGCGGTTGCAGAACATGCAGTGGCTTTAATGATGACGTTAAATAGAAGAACGCATAAAGCCTATCAGCGTACTCGTGATGCTAATTTTTCGTTGGACGGATTAACTGGATTTAATATGCACAATCGTACTGCTGGTGTTATTGGTACGGGGAAAATAGGTCAAGCGGTTATACGCATTTTGAAAGGTTTTGGTATGCATATTCTTGCCTATGATCCTTATCCTAATGATGTTGCAGTTGAATTAGGAGCGCAATATGTTGAGTTAGATGAGTTATATGCAAAATCTGATGTGATTACGTTACATTGCCCTATGACACCTGAAAATTATCATTTATTGAATAAAGAGTCTTTCCAAAAGATGAAAGACGGTGTAATGATTATCAATACTAGTCGCGGTGCATTACTTGATGCAACAGCAGCTATTGATGCATTAAAGAAAACAAAAATTGGTGCTTTAGGCATGGATGTTTATGAAAACGAACGAGATCTCTTTTTTGAAGACAAATCTAATGATGTTATTTTAGATGATGTGTTCCGTCGCCTATCTTCTTGTCATAATGTTATTTTTACGGGTCACCAAGCCTTTTTAACACAAGAAGCATTGTTAAATATTTCTGATACGACGTTAAACAATATTAAACAAGTTTCGGAAGGCGAATCATGCCCAAATATTGTTAAATAACAATAAATATCTTATGATGTTGTCGATTTTTAATTACTTAAAATATGGATTTTTTATGCAGCGTATTGCCATTTTTATTAGTACAATTTTATTGCTTGTAGCTTGTAGTAGTAATAAATCTTCAACATCTCCTATGAAAGAACACCGTGGACATGCAAATGTTAAAGGCGGTGTTTATCTCGAAAAAGAGCACAATCAATCTAAAACCGCTAGTGCGTCACTAGATATAGATAAAGAAAAATTTATCGATAGAATGGTCAGTAAGCATGGTTTTAATCGTCAACAACTCCGTAATGTGCTTGCTCAAGCTAATAAGCTTGATTGGGTAATTAATTTAATGGATAAACAAGCACCAAAAGCAACTTCGCCAACGGCACCAAATGGCGCTTGGATTCGATATAAAAATAAATTTATTACACCAAGTAACCTTCCTCGTGGTGTTGAATTTTGGAATCAATACCAAAAAGAATTACAGCGTGCTTATAATGAATATGGTGTGCCACCTGAAATTATTGTTGGCATTATTGGTGTCGAAACAGGTTGGGGTAGAGTGATGGGTAAAACTAAAATCATTGATGCCTTGTCAACTCTTGCATTTTACTATCCAAGACGTGCGCAATATTTTTCTGACGAATTAGAAGATTTTTTAGTTATGTGCCGAGATGAAGGCGTTGATCCCTTTGATTTGAGTGGATCATTTGCTGGTGCTATGGGATATGGTCAATTTATGCCATCAGCATTTAGACGTCACGCTGTTGATTTTAATCATGATGGGCATATTGATTTATGGGATCCTGTTGATGCCATTGGTAGTGTGGCAAGCTATTTTAAATCATACGGTTGGCAACGTGGTAAAAAAGTGGCTGTAATGGCTGATGGCCAAGCACTATCACTTGATACTGGTTTTAGTACTAAATATTCAATTGAAACATTGGCAAAAGCTGGATTAAAACCACAAAGTTCATTAGAAGGGCATGCGCAGGTAAGTTTATTGCGTCTTGATATGGGTGATCGTTACCAATATTGGTATGGATTACCCAACTTTTATACTATCACCCGTTATAACCACAGTACTCATTATGCAATGGCCGTTTGGCAATTAGGACTTGCAGTTAAAGAAGCTAGATAGTCATTTAATGGGGGGATTGTATCAAAACTGATAAGGTCGCTTTTGCGGCCTTTTTATTTATTAATGATGTTTAAAAAATGATTAATTTCGTTGCAAGCAATAATAAAATATACCAAAGAATTTAATTCATTTTTTAATCGATAATTTTTGTGCAAGTTGTGCACCTATTTTAGCTATCGGAATACTTGTTAGCATAATAACTAATGCAGTAGGTAAATAAACCTTAAACAGTAGTTTGGTAATTGAGAATTATTACAATCTGCTACTATTATCATAGTTAATGCGACCACCTAAGACAATGGGAACGGTAAAAGCAGCAGATGTTCCAATGGTTTTTCATATATCAACACCATATTTTTGCAAAATGTTACAACTAATACGTCAACACCAAAATACTAGCTAATAATCCAGCCAAGGATCCTATCAAAAGGAAGATAATAAACTTAAAAATCATATTCAATCCTTAGAGTAGGGTAACCCAATCTATATAATTATTTGTTAAGCAAAAATTATGATTAGAATATAGATTTTAATTACACATTGCTAATATTATTTGTTGCAAATAATACAGTGATTTTACCTGAATAATTTAAAAGATCTTAATGATTCTATTAGTAAAAACTTCACTAACATTGTCATATTTGATCAATAAAGTAATAATCAAAATGATGACAGCGTGGTTAAAAACGATTATGTTATTTAATAAATTTGTAACTAATAAGAAGTTTAAAGATAAATTTAAAGGAGATAATTATGAAAGATCGTTTAAAGTGGATTGATGAATTTGGTTTTTTAGGTGAGACAGCAAGTGGACATTCGCTAGTGATGGATGGCGGTATTGAACATGGCGGTCGTAATCGTGGAGCTCGTCCTATGGAGCTTTTATTGCATGGTGCAGCTGGTTGTATGGCTTATGATATTATTGCGATTTTAAAAAATAAAAAAAAAGATGTTCGTGATCTTTGGATAGATATTGATAAAACTCAAGCAGAATCTTCCCCTAAAGTGTATACGTCAATTAATTTTCATATTGTTATTACGGGTACTAATATCGATAACGAAACAGTCGAAACAGCTGTAAAACTTGCATCAGAAAAATATTGCAGTGCCTCTATCATGCTTGGTAAAACAGCGAAAATGTCTTATACCTATGAGGTTAAAGAATATCACTAAAGTATGTTTTTATAACAAATAATTATAAACTAATAACAAGCCGATCTTAGCATGTTGTGAATTAATCATTTAATATTTCATCATTACAGATAATTGTGATACGAGAATGATTATGCAACAGTTAAATAAAAATATGCGATTCCGGGATTTGGTTATTCTGGGATTGCTTTTTATTGGTCCAGCAGCACCTGTAGGATTATTTGGTGTTTTAGATGCGATAAGTGATGGTGCAGTTGCTTTGGTTTATATCATAGCAACTTTTGTAATGGCATTTACCGCGCTTTCTTATGCCAGAATGGCAAACGCTTTACCGCATGCGGGAGCCGTTTATGCTTATTGTTCTATTGGCATTCATCCTAGTGTTGGATTTTTAGTAGGCTGGTTGTTGTTACTTGATTATATGTTTATCCCTGCGGTTGCGTACTTATTTAGCGGTATATCGTTCAATGCATTGATTCCAGAAGTACCAGTATGGGTTTGGACATGTTTAGCTGTTATGTTAACTACTACGCTGAATTTAGTTGGTGTTAGAAAATCGACTAAAATTACGTTAATCATCTTGATATTTGAAATTATTATATTACTTGCTGTGTTATCTGTTGGTATTTGGATAATAGCCACTAATGGTAGTAATAGAGATTGGTTACTACCTTTTATTGGTGGTGATTTATTCAGTTGGAGTAATTTATTTAATGCTGTGTCTATTGCTGTACTATCTTATTTGGGATTTGACGCTATTGCTACTTTTTCAGAAGAAAATGGCGGGCCTCATAATTTAGTTAGTAAAGCGATTATATGTTGTTTAATTTTAGCTGGTTGTTTATTTGTGCTACAAATTTATGTCGGTAGCTTACTTAACCCTTATAACCCAGAATATTTGCGTAGTCATCCAGAACTACAAGGTAAAGTTTACTATCATATTGTTAATCAAGAAATTAATCTATGGTTAGGGTGGGCGCTAGGTTTAATGAAAGCTATTGGTGCATCATTTGCAGCAATGGTTGGACAAGCCGCAGCAAGTCGTCTTTTATTCAGTATGGGGCGTGACAAACGTTTACCTTCATTTTTTGCAAAAGTGGGAAAAAAAAGCGGTGTACCGACAATGGCTATTATATTTGCAGCGCTATTTAATTTATGTTTAGTTGTTGTTGCTGCTAATAATGCTAAAGGGTTGCCAACTTTAGTCTCATTTGTTGATATTGGAGCATTAACTGCATTTATCATGTTACATTTATCTGTAATTGGTTATTTTAAGTTTAAAAAAGGCTCAAAAGGATGGTTTTCGTGGTTTCTAGACGTCTTTATGCCTATTATAGGTATTGTAGTGCTATTACCTGTATTATTACATATTGATAACGATGCAAAAATGGTCGGTATTATTTGGTTAGCTATTGGAATGATCATTCTCTATTTAAACAAAAATAAAACCGAACTATTGTGGTTAGAGAAAAATAACAAATAACAAATAACAAATAACAAATAACAAATAACAAATTCAATACGTTTGTTATAAACTTATAGCATTTAGATTATATAATAAATTTTCCTATCTTTATTCTGGTGTTATAACTAAATGCTATTGGAAATATTACGTGGTGCTTTCATTTCGGCTAGTCTAATTATTGCGATTGGTGCTCAAAATTTATTTGTACTCAAGCAAGGATTATTAAAAAATCATATCTTTTATGTGTCGGCAATTTGTTTTATTTGTGATTTTGCTTTAATGTCAATAGGGATTTTTGGGGTAGGTACTTTTATTCGTAGCAATTCTTTAATTACTAATATTTTAGCAATCTCTGGGGCGATTTTTTTAATTTGGTATGGTTTTTGTGCGTTTAAAAGTGCAATTAAAGGCACAAGTAGCATACAAATAGAATCTCAATCACTAAACAATAACAACTTATTAAAAGTTGTACTGGCAACTTTGGCTGTTACTTTACTCAATCCTCATGTCTATTTGGATACTGTTGTTATTGTGGGTGGAATTGCTGGAACGTTAACTAATGAACAAAAATTTGCATTTTTGGTTGGTGGCGTCAGTGTTTCATTCATCTGGTTTTTTAGTCTTGGTTATGGAGCAAAATTACTCATACCGCTATTTAGAAAGAAAAGAATGTGGGTAATATTGGACTGTATAGTTGGTGCTGTAATGTTCTATATTGCCTATTGTTTAGTTATGTATGTATTTGATGTGCATTAAGCACATACATAACCAAAACGTTGAACTAATAATTATTATTTGGGAATTGTGTTAGGTTATTTTTGACCAGCTTGATATATATTATTTTTACAATATTGTTTAAAAGTAATGTTTACCAGTTTAAATACCTTTTATAGTGCCATTTTGTTATTTCCCATTGCCAATATAATACTTTTATTAAAGAAGTTTCTTGACATGTTTACATGCCTCTTGATGGTTGTTTTGGCAAGCTTGTTGAAAGTAATATTTTGCAGTATGGGTATTTATTGCCACTCCCAATCCTTGTTGATAGATAATACCTAAATTGTATTGTGCATTGGTATGGTTTTGCTCAGCGGCAAACTGAAACCATCTCCTAGCTTCTGTATAATCTTTTTCAAACCAAGAACCATTATAATATAACCAACCTAAGCTATATTGTGCTTCAGCATTTCCTCTTTGTGCAGATTGAGTATCTAATTCTACACCTTTGGCAAAATCTTTTTTTAATCCACCTAATCCATTGTAATACATATTTGCTAAATTATGCAGTGCATATATATTACCTTGCTTGGCTGCTTGTGCATATAGTTTTCTAGCCTTTGGTATAGTTCTTTTTAACAACAATTCCAATATGATAAAATTTACCCAGATTGTTTTGAGCCTTTTTGTTACCTAGTTGCACTGCTTTTTCGTAAAAATATTTCGCTTTAACATAGTCTTGGCTAATAATATTATTGTTTAAATTTTGTTCAATACCTTTTCGATAATGTTTTTTTCTGCAAATTAGTAGTAAAGTGCTCCTAGCTTGAATAAGCCTAAAGCATAACCAATTGAGGCTGCTTTTTCATATAACTGCGTTGCTTTAAGCAAATTTTTTTTCACACCGATATCGTAATTGTACATGCAGCCTAAACTCACTTGTGTATAGGGGTAATTCTGATTAGCCGACTCTTGGTACCATTCAATAGCTTTAGCATAATCTTGTTTAACGTTTAGATCGTACTGGTACATATAACTTAACCGGTTTTGTGCTTCGGCACTATTTTATTCTGTTGCTTTTTGATATTTCTCATTAAAATCAAATAATGTTTGTTGATCAGCATTAACAACAATACTAAAACATAAAACTAATGATAGTTTTGCAAAAACTTTAGCATACAACTTCCTTATAAAATAAATAATTTAATTATTTTAGCGTATTTGTTTAGTATAGCGTAATTAAATAAGTTGTTTATTGATTAAATATTGATGTCATGAAATAGTGGGTCGTGAGCGATTATTCGGCACATCGTGTGCCTCACCCCTTTGGGGTCAACACTACGTGTTGTTCAAATTTGTTCCAGACAAATTTTCCGAACGCTATCGTTCTCATCGTTTTTTTTGCTTAACTAGATTGATTGGATTTATTTAGGAATCATTCAATAAGATGGTGGGTCGTGAGCGATTCGAACGCTCGACCAACGGATTAAAAGTCCGCTGCTCTACCGACTGAGCTAACGACCCATCTAAAGATGGTGGGTGATACCGGGTTCGAACCAGTGACCCCCTCCTTGTAAGGGAGGTGCTCTCCCAACTGAGCTAATCACCCCAAGTGTTTCATTACTGAAACGTCACGGTAAAGATTGGTGGGTGATACCGGGTTCGAACCAGTGACCCCCTCCTTGTAAGGGAGGTGCTCTCCCAACTGAGCTAATCACCCTTACCGTGTGGATGTGCATTATAAGGCACGACTTATTTCAGTCAACCTTTTTTTTAAAAATTCTCTAAAATCCACTTCGTTCGATTTAAATTTAGACATTTTTTGGGTGATAGTTCGCAAAAATCGCTTTTGTCGATTTTTATTTAGAAAAAGATGATTATGATTAAGTGATGCTATTATCAGAAACAAGAAGATAATCCATCATGATTTTTAATAAAAGTAGCGTCATTATTTATGTCGAACCTACAATTTTACGCTATAGGATTGAAAATTCAGTTAAGCGAAATGCTACAACAGCCACTAGCGAAGATCTGATTGTATTTAATTATCAAAATGAAAATGATATAGATATTTTTATTGATGAGTTACGAAAAAAAATTTCTGAACGCGCGGTATTTGAACTTAATTTGGATATTAATTTAATTCAAATACAACAATTAACCTTACCTGATGTAAAGCTAAATTTAAATGAATTGAGTTTATACGTTGAAGCTAACATCTATAAATTATTCCAAGTGTCGGCTAAAAGTGTGTTTTTTGATTTTGTTTATTCAACTGAACATACAAAACAAATTACAGTGATGATAGTTGAACGTCATTATATTGAAAATTGGATCAATCTTTTTAAAAAGCATCAACGACTATTAACTTTTGTAGGTTGTCGATTTGAAAATAATAAAGTTAATTTTTTACCTTGGCGGCAAGAGAAACAAACAAAACATCAACGACAATTGACAGGCATGGTTATTGGATTTATGGGTATAATAAGTTGTTTGCTCTGTTATTTGTGGGTACAAGCTCAAAATGATTTACAAACTTATGATGAAAAATTACTACACCAGCAAAAGGTAGTACAAAAATTAACTGAAGAATTAGCTAATTATTTGCCTAATCCGTCATTAAGCCAAAAACAAATTCAGCAATCCCTATTATTGCTTTCAGCGCAGTTACCTTCAGTAATTTGGCTTGATTCTTTCTATTATGAACCTAAAAAAGTAGCGATAGAAGGGCAAAGCTTTAGTTATGTCGAACTTACTCATTTTAATCAAAATTTGTTAATGCTAAAAAATATCGCTAAAAGTCAAATAAAGACAGTATCGACCAATAAAAATAATTTATTTTTTGAAATGGAAATGGAACTTAATGAACAGTGATTTTTTCTATCGCCCAGTTTGGCAACAGTACGCATTGTGTATTTTATGTTGTTTGGCATTTTTTGTTATTGTTTATCAACTTTTTATTAAAGAAAACCAGCAACAAGCTGAGCTAAAGTCCGAGCTATATCAGCAAAAGATTACTGAAATTGAATTGTTACAGGAAAAAGTAAGGCGTTATCAGGCAAGTAAAAATAGTTTATATAGTTTGATATCTGAAAAAGAATTAGCGCTGGCTATTGAACAAAATCATCTAGCATTAAGTTCCTTTAAACATTATCAAACTGATAATACGGTTAATTGGGATATTGAATTAGAAGGACAATTTTTTGATTTTATGGCTTTAATTTCATCATTAACGGATGATTTTTATTATCTTGATTTTCAAAATCTAAAAATCAGCAAACAAGAACAGCAGTTACAGATCATGTTTACGCTCTTATTTAAAAAGGCATAAAGTGAAACGTTATATTTATCAATTTATTAACTTATTAATTGCTATCTGTTTTGAACTAAAGGCTGATATGTCTTTAGAACGAGATCCTTTTCAACAAAATTACTCGGTTTCTTGTAGTGAGCAAACTGCGTTACTGCTTGAACAAATTAAAGTTTGGCATTTTAGGGGAAGCATGAATCAAATTGATCAGAATTATCAGCAAATTTGGTTAACATCTGAAAATCAATGGTTAGCAATAACTGATGATGTGGTGCCTAACGTTTTGTTTCCTTGGCGTTTGCAATCTTTATTAAACGATAAAATAACGTGGCAAGCCGATTTACCTGATTATTGCCATAGTACTGTATCATGGACAATGTCGCTAAATGAATAATAACAATAGTAAAAATCAAATGTATCAATGGCTAGAACAATGTATTTGCAGATTGACTAAAGCAATAATAAGTTTGTTAGCTGTAATAATTTTTATATTTGTAACAATGATCATAAATACAACTTACGCAAATATGAAGCAATCAGTAAATGTCGATTTGCAACAAAATATCTCAATGACATTTTACCAAACCGACATTGCAATTATCTTACAAGCTTTAGCCGATAGTCAGCAGATGAATTTAGTCATGGCAGAAGATATACCAATTAAGCAAACCATTAAACTCAACAACGTTGATTGGCACAAAGCGCTAAAGATAATATTAGATTCAGCAAATTTACAAGCCGAAATTGACGATAATATTTTGTTCGTATCTAAAGCGATAGAACCAGAAGTTTTATTGAAAAAACAGCAATCTGAACAAAGAGAAAAAGAATTAAACCAACCACTTAATTCTTTGCCTATAGCTGTTAATCATGCAGACCCCACCACCTTAATTGAAACAATTCAACAACAAGGATTATTATCAGAACGGGGCAAGATTACGCTCGATAAGCGGACAAATTCACTTATCATTACTGATTTAGCTAAACAATTTGGTAATATCCAAAAATTAGTTAAAACACTGGATAAACCTATGCCTCAAGTTCATATTTCAGCGCACATTGTTACCATGAATGAGGAGAGTATGTCAGAGCTAGGTATAAAATGGGGATATTCAGGAAAATCATCACAATTATTAGATAAGTTCGATGTGGGGCTTGGGGCTAGTTATCCCACCACAACTGTAGGTTTTAATTTAGCTAAAATATCTGGTCATTTACTTAATTTAGAGTTATCAGCACTCGAATCTGAAAATCAACTTGAAATTATAGCCAGCCCTAATTTGTTAACAGCCAATCAAAATATGGCGTCGATAAAACAAGGTACTGAAATTCCTTACGAGGTTTCTAGTGGTAGTAATGGTGCAACATCTATTGAATTTAAGCCTGCGGTGTTAGGGCTAGAGGTCACACCGAAAGTACTAACAGATGATAGGATGATTTTAGATTTATACATTACGCAAAATACGGCCGGTCGCTCAATTAAACGTAGTGATGGTGGAGAGGCGATAGCTATTGATACACAAGAGATCAAAACACAAGTTCAAATAAAAAATGGCGAAACAGTAGTTTTAGGGGGTATTTTTCAACAGCTTAACACCAACGAGCAACAAAAAGTACCTGGTGCGGGCGATGTGCCAATTATTGGAAATATATTTAAACATAATAGAAAAAAACAACAAAAACGAGAGTTGGTCATTTTTATTACACCGCAATTGGTTGAGTAAATGTTAACGGAGTTGTATCATACTTTGACTTGTTTTAGCAGTTGCTTTGAGAAGTAAATATTGTTTTAAAGTATATTATTATTACCATTAATTATAAAAGTAGAGAATATTATGCATGTTGTTGCTTCTGATTTAGACGGTACTTTATTAACTCCTGAACATAGCTTATCACCTTATACCAAGCAAGTCCTTCAAGCGTTACGTAAAAAAGGTATTCACTTTGTTTTTGCAACTGGAAGACATCACATTGATGTCGCTCAAATGCGAGAAAACATGGAAATTGACGCCTTTATGATAACAGCAAATGGTGCTAGGGTGCATGATAGCGAAGGTAATCTAGTTTTTAGCCAAAGTATTGAACCATCGCTTGCTAGTGAAATAGCTAAAATGAGTATGGATGATCCTTTAATTTATACTCATGTATATCGTGGTGATCATTGGTTAATTAATAAGGAAGATACATATTCATTAGAATACTTTCGAGACACAGATTTTACTTATCAATTATTTAATCCACTTAATTTTGACACCAGCGATGTTGCTAAAATTTATTTTACGACTACGGATAATGCACTTTACTCGCATTTAGTCCAATTAAAGAATCGACTTGATGCAAAATTTGGTGACAAACTTAGTATTGCTTTTTCAACTTTAAATTGCCTTGAAGTGATGGCCGAAAATGTGTCTAAGGGTAGTGCACTAAAAAAAGTGGTAGAAAAATTAGGTTACAGTTTAAAAGATAGTATCGCTTTTGGTGATGGCATGAATGACTACGAAATGTTAAAAGCCGCAGGTAAAGGTTGTATAATGCAAAACGGAAGCTCGGAATTAAAATCATTATTGCCTGAATTAGAGGTTATTGGCTCGAACGCTCAAGATGCTGTACCACATTATCTAAGTAAACTGTTTTTATAATTATTAAATATGAATATAACTATTGACAAAGAACTCAACACGCTTGGATTGCGTTGTCCTGAACCTATAATGTTGATCAGAAAAGCGATCCGAGAACTGGCTATAGGGCAAGTCCTTTATGTGATTGCTGATGATTTTGCAACTACTCGTGATGTACCTAGCTTTTGTCGCTATATGGATCATCAATTATTATCATTGCAAATAGAATCTCAACCTTATCAGTATTGGATCAAAAAATCCCATTAGTGTAACGATTTTTATGACAAAAAGTTTCAGGAAAGTAGGTGTTTGTGTCAAGTTGATTCTATTTGCTTTAAGTAAAAACGTAATGTACGCCAATCATTAGGTTGAAGATTATCAATCATTAATAACAGCGTACAGCGTTTGCCATTATGTCGGGATTTTAAATTCAAAATAATGATATAACGAAATATCAACGGCTTATGCATTAAGTACCAACGTTGTTTGTGCCAGTATATTTGATTGATATAGTGAAATAGCGCAAATTCGTCTTTAATAGTTTTGAAATAACACAGACTGTGCCACCATTCTATTATTAATAATAGAATAATAACAAAGGTATAACAATTTAAGTATGTGTTAGCAAACATAACTAAACAAAGTGCGATTAACACTGAGTAAAAAAGAGTTGAAATCAGTAATTGTATCTTTGATATGCTAAGTTTTATGCTCCACATAATTCATTCTTTACTTTAGTTAAATTAGGATTATTTCATTTTTTTGCAAAAAATTACTTAAAATAAAGACAAATATGGGAGATAATGCACATAATTTTTGTGTGTTTTAATAAACGAGCGATCAACCATAGACATTTTCTTTTAATGTCAATGTGAAGATCCTGATCTGAAGGTAGTGTTACTAAATTTGGCGCAGAGAGAACTCTCGTGCCATTATTTTTGCCTTAAAATTTAGAATAGGAAAGATTTGTGATTTTAATTAGAGTGTTAAAAATTATTCTAAAATTATTCATTGGCTTATTTCTTTGTGGCTTAATTATTGGTATTGCAGGTTATGCTCATTATTCAAAGGATCTTCCTGACGTTACTACATTAAAAGATGTTCGACTTCAAACACCAATGCAAGTATTAAGCAAAGATGGTGAATTAATTGCCATTTTTGGTGAACGACGTAGAACCCCTCTGAAATATGATGAAATTCCTCCAATAGTTATTAATGCGGTCATTGCAACTGAAGATGCTCGTTTTTATGAACATTTTGGCATCGATCCAGTTGGTATTGCTCGAGCGATGTATATTGGCTTAAAGCAAAAAGGATTTTCTCAAGGTGGCAGTACAATTACGCAACAAGTCGCTAAGAACTTTTTCTTAACACCTGAAAAAAGTATAGCGCGTAAAGTCAAAGAAATGATTTTGGCTATCCGTATGGAAAAAGAGTTATCAAAAGAAGAAATCATGGCACTATACCTTAACATGATTAACTTCGGATCGAGGGCATATGGTGTTGCTGCTGCATCTTATACTTTTTTTGGTAAAACACCTGATCAGTTAACTGTTGATGAAGCGGCTTTATTAGCTGGTTTACCAAATGCACCATCAGCTTACAATCCAATTTCACATCCAGAACGAGCATTAACTAGACGCAATTGGGTACTAGGACGAATGCTAGATCAATCCTATATTACTCAAGCAGAATATGACGAAGCGATTAAAAAACCGTTAGGCGCTAGTTACCACTCACCACAAATTGAGTTTTCGGCGCCTTATGTTGCTGAAATGGCACGTCAATTTATGTACGACAAATTTGGCGAAAATGCCTACACAGATGGCTATAAAGTCTATACAACTATCTCAAAAACCGATCAAATAGCTGCAACAGAAACAGTGCAAAAGCATATTATTGAGTATGATACCAGACATGGTTATCGTGGTGCTGAAAAAGTATTATGGCAACCAGACGAAGCACCATGGAATTCTGAACAAATCCAGCAAACTCTTAATAAATACATGTGCTATGGCGGAATATGCCCAGCGGTGGTCATGACATCTTCAGATAAAGAAGCAACAGCGGTATTATCTGATAAAAGTAATATTACTATTGCATATCAAAACATGAAATGGGCTCGCCCATTTATTAGCGATACAAGACAAGGCGCTTACCCAAGAAAAGTCTCTGACACCATCAAGGCAGGACAGTTAATTTGGGTCAAAAAAACTGGTGATAATTGGGAATTATCACAAATTCCTGCTGTTAACGCTGCGCTAGTATCACTTGATTCAGACAATGGTGCAATCAAAGCGATTGTTGGTGGTTATGATTTTAATTTGAGTAAATTTAATCGAGCAACACAAGCACTAAGGCAATTAGGATCGAATATTAAACCATTTATTTATACCTCAACATTAGAGCAAGGTTTAACAATGGCTACGCTTCTTAATGATGCACCAATTGTTCGTTCTGCGGGTAGTGCAACATGGCGTCCCAAAAACTCACCACCAAACTATGAAGGACCTTTACGTTTAAGAATTGGCCTAGGAATGTCTAAAAATGTAATGATGGTAAGAGCATTGCGTGCAGTTGGTATAGATTATGCTGCGACTTATTTAGAGCGTTTTGGATTTCCTAAAGAAAATATTTCTTATAATGAATCGTTAGCTTTAGGTTCGGCATCATTTACGCCATTGCAAGTGGCAAGAGCTTATTCGGTGATCACTAATGGCGGTTATTTAATATCACCATATTTAATTGAAAAAATTGAAGAAAATGATGGTAAAGGTCTAATTTATCAGCATCAACCTTTAATTGCTTGTCACAATTGTACTGACGATGACGTCATTGTAGGGGCTACACCAGTATCACTTGATAATGTTGAAAATGAATCAACCGAATTAGGTAATGAAGAACCAGAGCAAGAAAATCTAAAAGCAGATGATAATATAATTTTACCTGATATTGATACTGAAAATAAAGTCACTGATGTAACACCAAAATATGCACCGCATACGGTAAATAGCGGTATTGCATTTATTATGAAAGATGGCCTTCGCTCCATCGTATTTGGTGGTTCAGATTGGCAAGGTACTGCATGGCGTGTAAAAGCATTGGGTAGAAAAGATGTTGGTGGTAAAACTGGCACAACTAACTCATCTAAAGACGTTTGGTTTTCTGGATTTGGAGGCAATATTGTAACTACTGTTTGGATGGGATTTGATGATCATCGTCGAGACTTGGGGCGAACTGTCCGAGCTGAAGCAGGGGCAGTAACCGCAAATCCAATATGGGTTGATTATATGAAAGTTGCCCTAAAAGATGTACCAGTAATAGAAGATGTAAAACCTGAAAATGTTATTTCTGTTACTATTGATCAAAAAACAGGTCTATTACCTCAATCTGGATCTAAAACAATGTCAGAGTACTTTATAAAAGGTACCGAACCAACGACTTATGCAACCCAAGAGGTGGGCACGAAAGTAACAGATTCAGAAGGTAATACTTCAGAACTATTCTAATAAAGGATTTAGTATGAATGGTTCAATAAGAATTATTGGCGGAAAATGGCGTGGGCGTAAATTGCCGGTACTAGACAAACAAGGATTACGCCCAACCACCGATCGAATCAAAGGAACTCTATATAACTGGTTAATGCCAGTTATACATGATAGTGATTGTTTGGACTGCTTTTCGGGTAGTGGCTCATTAGGTTTTGAAGCAGCATCAAGAGGAGCTCAAAGTGTTACTTTGCTTGAAAAAGATAAACAAGTAGCACAACTACTTAGCAAAAATAAACAGATTATTGCTAGCAACGCAATCGACATTTATCATACCGATACTATACAATGGCTAAATAGGCCAGCTGTAAAACAGTTTGATATTGTATTTATCGATCCGCCATTTCATCAATCATTAGTTGCAAAAACGGTTAACGAACTTGAAAATAACAACTGGCTAAAACCGTTGGCTTATATTTATATTGAAACAGAAATACAGCATAATCTAACAACTTATATTCCAACTAACTGGCGCTTACATCGTGAAAAAATTGCAGGGCAAGTTCACAGCTATCTATTTATACGAGAAGATAATTAATGTTCATCTTTATTGGTAAAACTTTATACTCATTAATGTGGTTATTTTTATTATTTAACTTAATCCACCCATATCCAAAACCGGCAAATGTTGTTGCCAATATTGGCTTAATCGCCTTTACTGTTACTCATGGCTTACAAGCTTGGATGTTAAACTCAACCATGACCAAACAAGAAAAACAACAAGACAAATTTAAAGTGTTACGGCTATTTTTATTTGGTGTTTTTGAATCACTTAGTTGGAAAGATAGTAGGAAAGACAAAAAATAATAATAAAAAGTGGTTGCGAGATACAAAAATTTTTGTATAATGCTCACCACTTCTTACGAAGCACCTCAATAAGCGGGAATAGCTCAGTTGGTAGAGCACGACCTTGCCAAGGTCGGGGTCGCGAGTTCGAACCTCGTTTCCCGCTCCAATGTTTTTGCTGTTTCGACAGCGCTAAAGAGACCATAACCAGCATTGTTAACTAGTACATCTACATCGATTCTTTTAAATAATTTAATTCCTTCCTTTACTGCTTTTTTGATTGATGTTTCACTAGTAACGTCCATCTGAACTGAAATGAATTGTCTACCTGAATAATTTTAGAGCAAAAAATTCCATAACACGGCAAGGTCAATCTGCTAGCTTCAAAATCCATAAAGCTAACAGCATATTTTAATTAAAAATTATTTATTTATAAAGTGAATTATTTTCATCTTTACATTTTTTTACAAAAAAACTAGCCAACTATTTTTTAAATAGCTATACTTTTATCGCAATAGGAAAACAAGCTTATTAAATAAGTGAATAGTTATAAAAATTTAAATAAAAAAAGTATTACTTAGCACAGGGAATGTGATATGCAGTATCATTTTTGGCACAAGTACTGGCAAACCTATGTCTTAAATTTATTAAATAATTCTATTCGACGAGTTTTTACACGAAACTCATTTATATCGTCGAAATTATCTCTCAACTTATTATCGAAATTCTCCCGAAAAAACTTATTGGTGTTGGGGCTGTTATTATTGTCATCTTCATGGAATGTACAGGCGAATGGTAAAAAATATCGAGCAGGTAATCGTAGTGATGCAATAATGCTACCACAGTCGCCGGTTATCCATTATGCAAAGCCGAACTTATTTTGGGGTTCCGACACATATGCAGGTCCAGCAGACATATGGAGTTTTAGCAGGGGGTTCTTAGTTCAATCAATCAATCCTAAATCATACAACCAAAATTTCCCGACCACTGGTCTGGATGGTTTATATTTTGATTTACTCATAACAGGAATAGAACCAGAAGAGTTGACATGGGAACCTGTCACGCATGAGGGAATCACTGCGACAGTGACAATACCTAATGATAAATGGAGTCATGGTAGAGCCGTTAGTGCGTGTTAAGCTAACAGGTCCAGAGGCAAGAAATCAATGGGATAATCGGAATCCTAGTCGAATTACTGTACCAAAGTTACTGCAGACGTTTGAGTTAGTGGGTAGAGATATTAATACCGGTGATGAGGTAGTAAAATATGGATTTGTTTTGAGGCAGTGGTTCGTCCATCGAAATCGAGATATGAGGGAAAGAGGTGAGGCGTTAGCATGGTGTAATGGTTTGGGGTATCGCATGCCGAGGATAAGGGATTTAACCAATGCGAAGTGTGGCGTAGATGGTAGATTCCCTTGTGTAAATAGCATAAATGGCGCAGCACCTAGTTCATCTTTTAATCGTTACATGCGTTACATAGGTGCAGGTTTTTTCGCGGAGTGGGGCCTCATATACTACTACTACCGTGATGCGGGTTTCGCCAACGACTTCTATTGGGCAAGCGATGTGTTATCAGGTAGTGAACGGTTCTCTGTTCTCTCGCACGACGGCAGCGTCCGCTATACCTTTCACGGCAGGGGTCTTTGCACCACACCTTAGATTTTAGCGTTTATTTCTTAATCCTTAGGGTGCGGAAAGCGCTTATGGTGCCAATAGAGGACAATATAAGAAAGAATGTAGCCCCCGCGAAAGTTGAGGTCTTGAGCAGGAAAAACTGCGAACCTAGCGCTTTAATAACTGAAAGCCAAAACAGCGCTCCGACCGATACCAATTAAAAGCTTGTGCTTTTGTTATTAACTGTCTGTTATTAACAAGTTGTTATTAAATAGCTATTATCAAATAACAAAAGCGATTTTCTTATTTCTTAAAAAGCCAAATTCAGCGTAATAAAAAAATAACCAGCCTATAAGTGTTTGATTTTATTTAAAAATAAAAGTGGAAAACTTCAATAAGATCAATACGTTACCTGAAGTATTTTAAGGTAAAAATCCTACATATTATAAAATTTATATGCCTGCCTTTTTACGACGTTAGAATATATCTAAAACTGAATTCTAAGTTATTGGTTTGTTATTTAGTTTTAGGATGGTTTTTGATTATAGTACGGCTTACTACGTTAGGTTATTTTTTACAATATCATGATTTTATTTATAATAATTAATATAACTTACACTTGGTTTAATCTATTTAATCATTTCGTGTTTAATTATTAGGAATCTTCTTGAATAAATCTTTAAAATTTGATAGTTTACAGGAAAGATTTTTAACATTAAAAACACTAAAAAGAAGGTAATTGTTATGACAATCAAAGTAGGTATTAATGGCTTTGGCCGTATTGGCCGTATTGTTTTCCGTGCTGCTCAAAAACGTTCAGACATTGAAATCGTTGCTATCAACGATTTATTAGATGTTGAATATATGGCTTATATGCTTAAATATGATTCAACACATGGTCGTTTTGACGGTACAGTTGAAGTTAAAGATGGTAAATTAGTCGTTAACGGTAAAGCAATTCGTGTTACTGCTGAACGAGATCCTGCAAACTTAAAATGGAACGAAGTTGGTGTTGATGTTGTTGCTGAAGCAACTGGTTTATTCTTGACTGATGAAACTGCTCGTAAACACATCCAAGCTGGTGCTAAGAAAGTTGTTTTAACTGGACCTTCTAAAGACAGCACTCCAATGTTTGTTATCGGTGTTAATGATAAAGATTATGCTGGTCAAGATATTGTTTCTAACGCTTCTTGTACAACTAACTGTCTAGCGCCTTTAGCTAAAGTTATTAACGATAACTTTGGTATTGTTGAAGCATTAATGACAACTGTTCATGCAACAACTGCAACTCAAAAAACTGTAGATGGTCCATCTCATAAAGATTGGCGTGGTGGTCGTGGTGCTGCTCAAAACATCATCCCTTCATCTACTGGTGCTGCTAAGGCGGTAGGTAAAGTTATCCCTGAATTAAACGGTAAATTAACAGGTATGGCTTTCCGAGTTCCTACTCCAGACGTTTCTGTTGTTGACTTAACTGCTCGTTTAGAAAAACCAGCTAAATATGAAGATATCTGTAAAGCAATCAAAGCCGCAGCTGAAGGTCCAATGAAAGGCGTTCTTGGCTATACCGAAGATGATGTTGTTTCTACTGATTTTTTAGGTGAAGTTTGTACTTCAGTATTTGATGCTAAAGCTGGTATCCAATTAAGTGATAACTTTGTTAAACTTGTTTCTTGGTATGACAACGAAGTAGGTTATTCAAACAAAGTATTAGATTTAATCGCAGTTATTTCTAAAAAATAATTGATATTTAACTTTGTTTATAAGGCGGCTTTAGAGTCGCTTTTTTTATGCTCTCATTTTAGAGTGATTTTTAGTTTTTTTAGAGATAAAAAAACGCTCACTTTGTGAGTGAGCGTTTTTCTAATATGAAATGCTAAAGTTTCAATTAGATTACAACGACTTCAGCAGCTGCAGGTCCACGAGGGCTATCTTGGATAGCAAATTCAACTTGTTGTCCTTCGGCTAATGTTTTAAAACCATCACCTGAAATAGCTGAAAAGTGAACAAATACATCTTTACTTCCATCCGCAGGGGTAATAAAACCAAAACCTTTACTTTCATTAAACCATTTTACTTGGCCTGTTTTTTTATTCATTTATTTAGACATCCTAACAATAGTTAATAATTAGTCATCACGACCGTATGGGTTTTAACATCGTGTTAATAATGTAACCAAAAGCCAAGATAATGTGCTTAACAATACATTATTGTGGTTCATTGTTATTCACTATTTTGTACTTTGTTGTTTACCCAGTAATATTACCGCATAAATTATAATCAAAAGCAAGATGTGAATAATAATTTTTTTTTATAAAAAAAAGTTTTATTGAATTTTCAGGAAATTATTTTTTAGTTGATAAAAGTCAAATTTTAATCGCTGAAATTTTAATTGATTTTTAAAGTCACTAAAAAATTATGAAAAATAAAAAAGCCATAAAATAATATTTATGGCTTTGATAAAAATATTTTTTATTGAGCTTTATTTATTTTTTGCTCGTTCAAATGACTCAATAATTTCTTTACGGGCTGCATTAGCGTTATCCCATCCGTCAACTTTCACCCATTTACCTTTCTCTAATGCTTTGTATTGTTCAAAAAAGTGTTTGATTTGTGATTTGAGCAATTCAGGCAAATCATCAACATCTTTAATGTGATCATATTCTTTTGATAGTTTGCTGTGAGGTACTGCAACTAGTTTTGCATCTTGACCTGCTTCGTCTGTCATTTTTAATACACCAACTGGGCGGCAACGAATAACTGAGCCTGGTTGTAATGGATATGGCGTTGGGACTAATACATCAACTGGATCGCCATCTAATGATAATGTGTGATTAATATAACCATAGTTGCATGGATAAAACATTGCTGTAGCCATAAAACGGTCAACAAATACAGCGCCAGTGTCTTTATCAACTTCATATTTAATTGGATCTGCATTGGCTGGAATTTCAATCACAACGTAAATATCATCTGGTAATTCTTTACCTGCTGGTACATTTAAAAGTCCCATTTTTGTATCCTCTATCTAAATTTATATAGTGTTTGTGAATAATAATAAGCGCACATTATAAAGATTATTCAGTGTCGCTCAATTCTTTTAAATATTGAAAAATTTGCCTTGCCGTTTTGGTTGGCTTGTTCGTTTCTTGCTCTTTTTTTGCTAAACGGGCTAAGGTTCGTAGTTGCTGACGATCGGCAGTTGGGTACAAACCGATAATAGTTTCGGCATCGCCAGTTGCAATCAATTCATCACGAAGTTTTTCAAGTTTGTGAAACAGGGCGATTTGCTGATTATGGCGATTTTTAAGTTTATCAAGTGCTTGACTAATTGGGTCAATATCTCGGTTACGCAGCAGTTTACCAATGTATTGAATTTGGCGGCGATACCCTTCTTTTTTTATTTTCTGCGCAAGTTCAATTGCATAAGAGAGATCTTCATCGAGAGGAATTTTTTCAAGTTCGTTTTTGCTTAGCTTGACAAGTTCAATCCCTAATTTTTTTAAAGCTTCAGCATCACGTTTAATTTCACTTTTACTAACGTAGATGATTTCGTCATCTTCAGTGTCAATAGCGAAGTTGGGTTCTAGATTTGTCTCTTGATTATGATTCATGTTATTTCTTTTGTTAACTATTGTGTAATTCTAGCTTATTATAACGTATCGCTAGCAGAATTGTAGAAAATAATAAAATGAGTATTGAACAGATTAAACAAGAAGCTTTAAATCAAAAAGAAACTTTATCGGCAATTGTTGCTAATGCTATTGAGCAAGCAAAGTCACGTGTTGATGAAGTTGAGGTATCGATTAATAAGTCAACAGGTATTAATGTTAGCACTCGCATGGGTGAAACCGAGAATGTTGAATTTAATAGTGATGGTGCGTTATCTATTACTGTTTATCAAAATAAACGTAAAGGGAGTGCTTCTACCAATGATTTGTCTTCTCAGGCTATTTTGCAAACGGTGAATATGGCGATTGATATTATGCAATATACTTCGCCAGATCCTTGTTCAGGTTTGGGTGATGTGAGTCAAATGGCATTTAATCCACCCGATTTAGATTTATTTCATCCTAGTGATTTGAACGTTGATAATGCCATTGAGCAGGCTAAACAAGCCGAATTAACTGCGTTAAATCATTCCAAATTGATTAATTCTGATGGCGGTTATTTTAGTAGTCGCTATGGCGTTTATGTTTATGGTAATAGTTTGGGGATGTTGCAAGGTTATTGCGCAAGTTCACATTCACTTTCATGCTCAGTTATTGCTCAACAAGCAGGGCAGATGGAAAGTAATTATGCTTATACTTCATCACGTGATTATAGTCAGCTCAAGTCTGCTGATTGGGTTGGTGTGCAGGCAGCTGATAGAGCGATTTCACATTTAGGCGCTAAACAGATCGCAACAATGCAAACTCCAGTGTTATTTAGTGCTGAAGTTGCCGTTGGACTCATTAGGCATTTAGTGGGGGCCATAAGTGGCGGTGCCATTTATCGTAAATCTTCTTTTCTTTTAGATAGTGTAGGAAAGAATATTTTGCCTAAATGGTTAACAATTTATGAAGATCCTTTTATTTTAAAGGGCATTGGGTCATCGCCTTTTGATAGCGAAGGAACAAAGACGGTTAAGCGCAATATTGTTGAGCAAGGTGTGTTGCAAACTTATTTGTTAGGCAATTATTCAGCTCGTAAATTAGGCTTAAAATCGACTGGGCATGCAGGTGGGATTCATAATTGGTTTGTATCGCCAAGCCATGCAAATGCTAGTTTTGATGAGATGCTAAAAAAATTGGATAAAGGTGTTTTGGTGACTTCGTTAATGGGGCAAGGTGTTAATAGTGTGACTGGTGATTATTCGCGTGGAGCTACAGGATTTTGGGTTGAGAATGGAAAAATTCAATATCCAGTTAGTGAAATCACCATTGCTGGTAATCTTAAAGATATGTATAAAAATATTGTGGAAATTGGAAACGATATCGAAACCAGAACAAGTATTCAATGTGGCTCAATTTTGATTGATAATATGAGTATAGCGGGGAAATAAGGATTAGCATGGCTGATTTGTTAAAAAGTACTTTTTTTCAAAAACTAATTGCATGGATGCCTGGATTAGGCAGTTTATTACAGTATAAACGAGAATATCTTAATTTTGATATTAAGGCTGGTTTATCAGTTGCTGCTGTTTCGTTACCTGTGTCAATTGCTTATGCTGAATTGACTGGTGTTGGCGCTATAGCTGGACTGTATTCGACCATTTTGCCTTTAATTGTATATGCGTTTTTTGGTTCTTCTAAACAATTGATTGTAGGACCTGATACAGCAACTTGTGCTGTAGTTGCCGCTGTTGTGTTACCTTTAGCGGCTAATGATCCAATATTGCGCTGGCAATTAGTTATTATATTAACAATAATGATAGGCATTTGGTGTATCATTGCTGGAAAGTTACATCTTGGTGCTTTAGCCGACTTGCTTAGTCAGCCTATTTTAATTGGTTTGCTTAATGGCATATCAATTACCATTATGGTCGATCAGTTAGCCAAGACCTTAGGCTTTAGCTACGATTATTCTTATTTGATTGAGCGAATAGTCTATTTCCCTTTTAAATTGTCAGAAATTCATATAGGCACTGCACTTGTTTCGTTTTTTACTTTGTCTATTTTAATTGCCTTAAAGCGATTAAAACCCCTATATCCTGCACCTTTATTAGCTGTTATTGTCATGACGTTTTTTTCGTGGGTATTTAATTTTGAATATTTTAATATTCGTATTATTGGTAATGTTAGCAGTGATTTTATTCCTACTGAGTCATGGCTTGATTTTGATAAAGGATTAATGCGTGATTTAGTTGTTCCTTCACTTAATATTGCTATCATCTGTTTTGTTAGTATGATGATAACTGTACGCAGTTTTGCATCAAAAAATAACTATGAAACCAATGCCGATGTTGAATTTAAAGCGTTAGGTATAGCTAATATTGTAGCAGGGTTATCACAAGGCTTTGTTGTTAGTGGTACATCATCAAGAACAGCTGTAAATGATGCAAATGGAGGTAAAACACAACTAGTTTCGGTTATTGCAGCAATATTAATTGGTATTGTGGTATTGTTTTTTCTTTCGCCTTTACAATATATTCCAACTTGTGTGTTAGGTGTGATTTTAATATATTCTTCAATTTCACTCATTAATTTTCAGATCATCGTTCGCTTTTTTAAATTTGATCGAGACGCTTTTTATTTGAGTTTGATAACACTCATTTCAGTACTTGTTATAGGAATTATTCCTGGTATGGCACTAGCGGTACTACTGGGGTTATTTTTATTTTTACGTCGAGTATTTAGACCAAAAGATCAATTACTAGGTGTTGATGAAAGTGGTCGAATTCATTCTATAAGCCAAAATGTGCAACCGATCAGTAATACAATGATTTATCGATTTAATTCTCCGCTAACTTATTTCAATATCGCTTATTTTAAACGAAGAATTATCAGTTATATTGATGAGTCTAGTGATCCAATAAGCTATGTTATTGTCGATGCAATCCCTTGTTTTACTTATAAAGATGTGAGTGTGCTATCGGGAATTGATGAATTAGTGAAGTCTTTAAAAGTAAGAAATGTTACCCTAATTTTATCTGGTCGACGTAAAACACTTAAAAATTGGTTTAAACAGATTAATATTAAGCTTGATGATGAATATATCGAGTTTGCTTATGATCTTTATTTTGCAGTTAAGTTAGCTCAAAGTAAGGGCCATATGGATAATAAAACTGATGATGAATCTGAACATTTGTCATGACTAATCATCAAAAATGTAGGATTTGTTTTTAATTATCTGACATTTCTCAATTATTGACAGATAAAGTAATATTAATATGGACAATCGCCTACAAATTTAAGTACAATATTAGATCTTTCAAATAAAGTATTTTAGTAAAAAATTAGAGGTAAAAATGGCACGTGTAACTGTTCAAGATGCAGTAGAAAAAATTGGTAATCGCTTTGATCTCGTTCTTGTAGCAGCGAGACGCGCTCGTCAACTACAAGTGGAAAATAAATCGCCACATGTTCCTGAAGAGAACGACAAAGAAACCGTTATAGCTCTACGTGAAATTGAAGATGGTCTTGTCAATAAACAGATTCTTGATATTGCTGATTTTCAAGCTCGCCAAAATAAAGAGGAAGAAACACGAGCAACACTTCATGAGTCGGTTCTTCTCGAAAATACACCGTCATACGAATAAGCTTTACAGGAATTGCTTATGCAATATTTTGATAGCTTAAAAGAGGTTGTAGCATCTTATCTTCCGTCTAAACAAGTTGAATTGATACAAGATTCTTATCTTTTTGCTAAAAATGCACATGAAGGGCAATTCCGATGTAGTGGCGAACCTTATATTACTCACCCAGTTGCAGTTGCAACATATCTAGCTGAAATGCGGCTTGATTATGAAACAGTCATTGCCGCACTTTTACACGATACTATTGAAGATACTCCTGTCACCTTTCAAGATATTACCGAAAAATTTGGTAAACATGTTGCCATTTTAGTCGAAGGTGTCTCTAAACTTGATAAATTAAAATTCCGTAACAGACAAGAAGCACAAGCTGAAAATTTTAGGAAAATGGTTCTTGCTATGACTGAGGATGTGCGTGTAATTTTAATTAAGCTTGCTGATCGTACGCATAACATGCGTACACTTAGTGCTTTAAGACCTGATAAACGTCGTCGTATTGCTAAAGAAACCCTCGAAATTTACGCACCGTTGGCTCATCGTTTAGGTATCAATCACATTAAAACAGAACTTGAGATTTTGGGCTTTACAGCAATGCATCCAAATCGAGCTAAAGTGATTGAAAAAGTAGTTAAAACAGCGCGAAATACGCGAAAAGAGCTAATTCGACAAATTTTGTCTGAAATCCGTGGACGATTACATGATGCTCATGTTGATGCAAAAGTTACTGGTATCGAGAAAAATATCTATGTCATTTATCAAAAGATGAAACTACGTGAACAACATTTTCATTCTATTATGGATATTTACACTTTTAGAATTGTGGTAAAAGATGTTGATGCTTGTTATCGTGCTCTTGGGCTGGTACATAATTTGTATAAACCACGTCTTAATCGTTTTAAAGATTATATTGCTATTCCTAAAGCGAATGGCTACCAATCATTGCATTCATCGTTAATAGGCCCTCACGGTACACCAGTTGAAGTCCAAATTCGTACCGAAGATATGGATCAAATGGCAGAAATGGGTGTTGCTGCTCATTGGGCGTATAATGCAGCTGATGAATTAAACAATACTACTGCGCAAATTAAAGCTCAGCGCTGGATGCAAAGCCTGTTAGAATTGCAACAAAGCGCAGGGAATTCTTTCGAATTTATCGAAAACGTTAAATCTGATTTGTTTCCTAAAGAAATTTACGTTTTTACTCCCAAAGGGCGCATTGTACAATTACCAGAAGGAGCCACAGCAGTTGATCTTGCTTATGCAGTCCATTCTGATATTGGTTATCAATGCATTGGCGCAATTGTTGATCGTAAACCTTATCCTTTATCACAATCATTAAGCAGTGGGCAAACTGTTGAAATTATTACCTCTCCTGAAGGTCATCCTAATGCGAGTTGGTTAAATTTTGTGGTTAGTGCTAGAGCGAAGTCGCGTATTCGTCAGGCGCTTAAAACCCTTAAGCGTGAAGATGCAATTGAATTGGGTCGACGTTTATTGAATCTTTCGTTAGTTAAATCTGGCGGGATTAGTGGACTGTCAGAAAGCCAAAAGGCTAGAGTGGTTGAGTTAGCTAAATTGTCCAATTTTGATGATGTCTTGGTCGAAATCGGATTAGGTAATATTATGAGTCATTTTATTGCCAAAGGTTTAGAACATAAAGCACTATTACAAAATAAATCAGAGCCAAACAAAACTCTTGTTATTACTGGCAGTGAAGGTGTTTCTGTTACGTTTTCTAAGTGTTGTCATCCGATTCCGAATGATCCTATCGTTGGGCATGTTAGTCCAGAGAAGGGGTTAATTGTGCATCATGAATCTTGTCGAAATGTTACTAGTTATCAACATCATCCAGAAAACTATATCTTACTTAAATGGGCTCCCGATATTTCTCAACGTTTTGTTGCTGAAATTTGGCTCAATATTTTAAATACTCAAGGTTCTTTGGCGCATATACTTTCAATTATTAATGATGAAAATACTCGCCTGCAATGGTTAAATACTGAAGAAAAAGATAGGCAGATTTATACGGTTATTCTACAGATAGAAGTAAAAAACACCCAACAACTTAATGAATTAATTCGTAAAATGTTACTACAATCCGAGGTAGTAAGTATTAAACGAAATATAAATTAGTCATTATGATAAATCGTTTTTTTGACCATTTACCGTTGATAAAACTAACGGGAATTGGTGAAAGTCTAGAAAAAAAGTTCAATACATTAGGTATCTATACCGCTAAAGATCTGTTATTGCATTTTCCTTTACGTTATGAAGATCGTACATCATCTTGCGTTATTGCTGAAGCCAATATTGGTGAATTTACGACAATTGAAGGTGTTATTATTAAAAGCGAAATTGCTTTTGGTCGTAAACAGATGCTAGTTTGTTACGTTCAAGATGATTCTGGTATTGCAATATTACGATTTATGCATTTTACTGCCAGCATGAAGGCTTCGTTGATTAAAGGTAAATGGATCAGTGCTTATGGTGAAATAAAACGCGGTAAAAATTATCTTGAAATAATTCATCCACAATTTAAATTAAAAACAAGTCGAGACGAAAAATCTATCACGTTAGAAGATGATCAAGAAAGATACACACCTATTTATTCAACTACCTATGGATTAACTCAAGCTGTGATTCGACGGTCAATTATGGCTGCGCTAATTTTACTCAAAAATAATCCTTCAGAAGAAGTTTTACCTCCACAGCTAGCTTGTCGTTTTTTGTCGGCTTTTGATTCTTTAAATATTATTCACAATCCACCCATTGATACTGAGATTGAACAACTGGAGTCGGGGGCTCACCCTGCTATTAAGCGGTTTATTTTTGAGGAATTGATTGCTTATCATTTGAGTATGTTAATGATAAAAAAACATAATCAAAAACAGCAAGCGCACTTGCTTTCCCCAACTCAACGCTTGATTAACCCGTTTTTATCATCATTACCTTTTACGCCAACCCATGCTCAACAGCAAGTTGTGCAAGAGATTTATCTCGATATGGCAAAACCAGTACCTATGATGCGATTAATTCAAGGTGATGTTGGTTCTGGTAAAACATTAGTAGCTGCTTTAGCAGCGTTGAATGCAATTGAAAATGGTTGTCAAGTAGTTTTAATGGCACCGACAGAAATATTAGCCGAGCAACATTATAATAATTTTAGTACTTGGTTTGAGCCGTTGGGAATTAGTGTTGACTGGTTGTCAGGAAGATTAACTGCCAAAAATAAGCGACAGCGTTATGAACGCATTCAAAAGGGTGAGATTACTATGTTAATTGGTACTCATGCAGTATTTGTTGATAAAGTAGAATTCACCTCGTTAGGTCTTGTTATTATTGATGAACAGCATCGATTTGGTGTTAATCAGCGTCTAAGTCTTTGGGAAAAAGGAATTAAAGATCATCTTTATCCACACCAATTAATTATGACGGCAACTCCTATTCCAAGGACATTAGCTATGACAGTTTATGCTGATTTAGATGTTTCTATTATTGATGAATTACCACCAGGTAGAACACCAATTAACACGGTTGTAATACCTAATAATCGCCGAGATGAAATTATTGAACGTGTAAATCAAGCTTGCTTAGCAAACCGCCAAGTTTATTGGGTGTGTACTTTGGTTGAAGAGTCTGAAATGCTTGACGCACAAGCGGCTGAAATGCTGGTTGCAGAATTGCAAATGCGTTTGCCGCATTTAAATATTGCGTTAGTGCATGGTAAAATGAAGTCTGATTTAAAACAATCAGTTATGCAAGAGTTTAAAGCAGGAAAAATTCAACTGCTGGTTGCTACAACAGTTATTGAAGTTGGTGTTGATGTTCCTAATGCTAGTTTAATGATTATCGAAAATGCAGAACGTTTAGGTTTAGCTCAGTTACATCAGTTGCGTGGGCGAGTTGGACGTGGCACGGCAGTATCTCATTGTGTATTAATGTATCAAGCTCCTCTAAGTAAAGTTGCTCAAGCACGCATGAAGGTAATGCGTGAAAGTACTGATGGATTTGTTATTGCCCAAAAAGATCTTGAACTTCGTGGTGGTGGTGAAATTTTAGGGACTCGGCAAATGGGTACAGCTAATTTTAAAGTTGTTGATTTGATTCGCGACCAGCATTTGATTAGTGAAATTCAAAATATATCTTATGACATCCAAAAAAACCATCCACACAGTGCTGAACAATTAGTTGATTGTTGGCTTCCAAATCGTGAAAAGTATATTAATGCATAAAACTTAGCTGATTTTTTCTGATAAGTTTTGAAATTATCAATCTGAATCATATCTACAAATCTGCAAATTGTTTAATTGTGTAACGTTTATTACATAGTAACTTGAAGTGTAGAATGTAGCCTTGTACCTTTAATTTAATGTATTTACTTATTTTATATATCTGTTTATGTACGCATGATGATTTGCGCTTTGCAGCATTGTGCCTATCGTGTAATATAGATAGTATTATAAAAAATGGAAAGAATTGCGAATATTGTATGAAATCAACTATAAAATTACTCCCTATCTGTTTTGTTACATTGGCATTAGTAGGATGTGGATTAAAAGGTCCGCTTTATCATCCAGTTGAAAAAACAGCAATGCAACAAACAAAACTAACAACTGCTTCAATTCAATCTGTTTTATTTATTTAAATTGCATAATGGAATAAAATGATGGATTTTTTAAATTATCAACAAAATCGTTTATTTGCCAATCAGATAGCGATAGCGGATCTTGCTAAGCAGTATGGTACACCATTATATGTTTATTCGGCCGAATATATAAGTAAACAGTTTTTAGAATATGAACATGCTTTGGTTAATAATAAACATTTGGTTTGTTATGCGGTTAAAGCTAATAGTAATTTGGCTGTTTTGAGTTTACTTGCAAAACTGGGTGCTGGTTTTGATATTGTTTCACAAGGTGAGTTAGAACGAGTATTAAAAGCAGGAGCAGATCCTAAAAAAATTGTCTTTTCAGGTGTTGCTAAATCAATAGTTGAAATTGAACGTGCGCTTGAAGTTGGTATTAAGTGCTTTAATGTTGAATCTGAGGCTGAATTATACCGAGTTGATGAAGTTGCTAAAAGATTAGGTAAAATTGCACCGATTTCATTGAGAATCAATCCTGATGTGGATGCTAAAACACATCCTTATATTTCAACAGGTCTTCGCGAAAATAAATTTGGTATTAGCTATGAGTTAGCTTTAGATGTTTATCGAAAGGCAAGCTCATTAGCTAACATTAAAATCGTTGGTATTGATTGCCATATTGGCTCTCAATTAACTCAATTGTCACCATTTCTTGATGCTGCCGATCGTATACTCGCTTTAGTTGATAAATTGCAATCTAATAATATTATAATTGAACATATTGATTTAGGTGGAGGTTTAGGGGTCTGTTATGATAACGAACAACCACCAACAGCATCGCAACTTGTAACCGAACTTAAGAACAAATTAGTTGATTATCCTGATATTGAAATTTTGTTCGAACCTGGGCGTTCGATTGTTGCTAATTCAGGTTTGCTAATTACTAAGGTGGAATATACCAAACACCAAGATAATAACCATTTTGCAATTGTCGATGCAGGTATGAATGACTTAATTCGTCCCGCTCTTTACGATGCTTGGATGAGAGTGTTACCTGAAAAGCAACCACAAACTGGTGATGAATTTTTGGTCTATAATGTTGTGGGGCCTATTTGCGAATCTAGCGATGTATTGGCTTATCAGCGTGAGCTTTCGGTTAAACAAGATGATTTGTTGGTAATTTGTAGTGCTGGTGCTTATGGCTTTAGTATGGCATCAAATTACAATAGCCATTTACGACCAGCAGAAGTGATGCTTATTGATGATAAACAACATAAATTAATTCGCCAGCGTGAATCCTTTGATGATTTATGGCGAGGTGAAGTAGTTTTATAATATTTAACAGGTTATTGAATGCTTAATTATAATAGCATTCCTCTTTTAGTTGATGTTGGTAAACAGTTTAGACTAAAAGTTAAAAATAAAAACATGTTTGACAACAGAAGGTAAACTAGCGATGAACTTTTCAAAAATGCATGGACTCGGAAATGATTTTATGGTTATTGATGCTGTGACGCAAAATGTTCATCTTTCGACAGAAATGATTAAACGTATGGCAGATCGATATACTGGTGTCGGGTTTGATCAACTTCTTCTTGTTGAGCCACCTTATGTACCAGATAGTGATTTTCATTATCGCATTTTTAATTCAGATGGTTCTGAAGTTGAGCAATGTGGTAATGGGGCTCGCTGTTTTGCGCGTTTTGTTCGTTTGAAAGGCCTTAGCCGAAAACGAGTGTTAAAAGTTAGTACCATGAAAGGCAATATTGTTTTAACCGTAAATGATGATAATACCGTGCGTGTTAATATGGGACAGCCTATTTTTGAACCTAACAAAATTCCTTTCAAAGCTATAAAAGAAGAAAAAACTTATATAATCCGAGCACAAGAACTGACTATATTATGTGGTGTTGCATCTATGGGTAATCCCCATTGTGTTGTTCAAGTCGATAATATTGTAACCGCAGAAGTAGCAACACTAGGTCCATTATTAGAGCAGCATGAACGTTTTCCTGAACGTGCCAATATTGGATTTATGCATATTATTGATCGCAATAATATTAATTTACGTGTATTCGAACGAGGGGTTGGCGAAACACAAGCTTGTGGTACTGGTGCCTGTGCCGCGGTGGCAGTAGGTATCAATCAAGGATTATTAAACCAACAAGTTAATGTTAATTTACCTGGTGGCAAATTATTAATTGAATGGAAAGGTGGAAATCAACCACTTTATATGACTGGACCTGCTACACATGTATATGATGGTTTTATTGCTACTTAACTTTAATATCATCCCCCAGTAGGCTCTAAAACTTATTGACAGAAAATAATAAGGCAAAAAACCTTTATGTAGAATATTGATTTCATTTGGATTTTTATCTTTAACCGAAATGAAAACATTAGAAACATGAGATAACACGGTAATGCAATAGACTCTAATTATGGATGATAAAAATACACAAAATTTAAGAGTAAAAAAAGCTCGGCGATCGTCTTCATCATTAAAATTAAATGATGAAATCGTTTGTCAATATATTATTGATAATCCAGATTTTTTTATGAGAAATGCCCGGCATGTTGAGTGTATGCGAGTGCCTCATCCTGTCAGGGGAATGATTTCTTTACCAGAATGGAACATGGCGCGTCAGCGCAATAAAATTAACCAATTAGAGTGCGAAATTTCATTATTACTGGAACATGCCAGTGCCAACGAATTGTTGTTTAATCAGCTAATGGATCTACAAATTGGGTTAATTAAAGCACAGGATCTAAATCAACTTATTGTGTTATTAAACACATGGGCAAAATCATTAGGGCTTAGTGGTGCTTATTTATATCTTTTTGGTGACAAATGGTTGCTTAGTGCGCCATCAAATTACCATCATATAGCTTTAGATTCATCACAATTTGATTTTATTCGTGTTAGACATTTCCAGTATAGTCAACAATATTTAGGTACATTAAATTCAACTGAGCTTGATTTTTTATTACCTGATGAACACGGTTACGTTGGCTCAGTGGCATTATCTTTGTTAGGACAATTTGGTGATTTAGGGCTTTTAATGTTTACTAGTGCTAATCCCGAACATTATCAAGCAGGACAAGGTACATTATTACTTGAAAAAATGAGTGAAATCTTACCAATTTTAATTAGCAGATGGATTATGCGAACAAATTAAGGACATAGTATGGCGCAGCCTAATAAAAATGATAATACGGCATTAACGTTGCCTGTTGATCAATTTTTAAATTATCTAAAGTCAGAAAAGCAACTAAGCTTAAATACTCAGATTAATTATCGGCGTCAACTTTATGCGCTTATTTCGTTGGCAAGTGAGGTTGAAATCTCGAACTGGCAAAATTTGGATTCATCCGCAGTTAGATTGTTAATCAGCCGTAGCAAACAGACAGGCTTACAAGCAAGAAGCTTATCGTTAAGACTTTCTGCATTGCGTAGTTTTTGTGATTGGATGGTTAAAAATGAGCTACTTACTGCTAATCCTGCCCGAGGTGTACTAAACCCAAAATTAGGTCAACACTTACCCAAAAATATTGATATTGACGAAATTAATCAATTGCTTGATATTGAGCATAACGATCCGCTTTCTGTTCGTGACAGAACTATGCTTGAAGTTATGTATGGTTCTGGCTTACGCCTTTCTGAATTAGTCGGTCTTAACTGTCGAGAATTGAATCTTGTTGATGGTGAAATTCGCGTAATGGGTAAGGGGAATAAAGAGCGAAAATTGCCATTAGGTCGAGAATCTATCAAATGGATTAAACACTGGTTGTCAATGCGGAATTTTTTAGCACCACAAGATGATGCTTTATTTATTTCCAAATTGGGTAAGCGTATTTCACCGCGAAATGTTGAAAAACGGTTTGCTCAGTGGGGAATTAAACAAGGGTTAAGCAGTCATGTTCACCCTCACAAATTACGTCATTCATTTGCAACTCATATGCTAGAATCAAGTGGTGATTTGCGTGCTGTACAAGAATTGTTAGGGCATGCTGATTTATCAACGACCCAAGTCTATACGCATTTAGATTTTTCGCATCTATCTGAAGTTTATGATTCAGCCCATCCACGCGCTAAAAGGGGAAAATAACGATGCACTTTTATCGATCTATTAACACAATTAAAGCATTTACTTTCGATTTAGATGACACGTTATACAATAACAACATGATTGTTGAAAAAGCAGAAGAAGAAATGATCAAAACCCTTCAAGGTTATGAACAATTACGCACGCTTACGTTACCCGAATATTTTGCTGAAAAGCGTGCTATACTTGCATCTGACCCTGAAATTTATCACGATGTTATTGTTTGGCGAATTCAAACCATTAAGTCGCTATTAAATAAAACGAATATACCAGCATCAAAAGTTGCTGATGTCATCGACGAAGCAATGAGTTGTTTTAATTTTTGGCGGCACAAGATGAACGTTCCTGAATCAACGCATGCACTATTAACTAAGTTAGCCACTCAATATCCTTTGGCCGTTATTACTAATGGTAATGTTGATATTAACAAAATTGGCTTAAGTGATTATTTTCAATTTTCACTACGTGGTGGTGAACATGGGCGTTCTAAACCTTTTCCTGAAATTTTTGACTTAGCATCTCACAAACTTAATATTCCATCACACTCTATTTTACATGTGGGTGACAATTTATTAACGGATGTTAATGGGGCAATTGATAACGGCTTTTTAGCTTGCTTTATTAATATTTATAATCAGAATATTTTTCAGCTTAATGATACTAGATGTTTACCTCACATCGAAATAACGCAATTGCCAGAATTAGAGAATCTGCTATAATTGATTTTCTTATCTGTACAAATAAACAGTAAAATAAATGTAAAGGTACGTTTCTTTAATAGTAATGGAAATTTTTACCTGAGAAGCTTTGTCTTTATTTATATTCTGTTAGATCACAGTGGACAAACGTATTCGGAATATGATGAAAATACTAATAACTCTTTCAATATTAATGCTACTTGGCGGTTTCTATTATCAAAATAGGTTTGCATATAATGGAAATAAATAAAATATTATTAGACGGCCTAAACACAGAGCAACAAAAAGCAGTCACTACCGATAGTCAATATTCAATTGTTCTTGCAGGTGCAGGGAGTGGTAAAACGCGTGTTTTAGTTCATCGTATTGCTTGGCTTTGTATTGAAAAGAGTTATTCACCTGGCTCAATTTTTGCGGTTACTTTTACCAATAAAGCGGCTATTCAAATGCAAGAACGTATTCAAGCATTAGTAGGCGAGGGTTATTTTAATGGTATGTGGGTGGGTACATTCCATGGGCTTACTCATCGTTTGTTACGCATGTTTCCTGAGCAAGCTAAGTTACCTCCTAATTTTCAACTTATTGATACTGAAGATCAAATTCGGCTTATCAAGCGAATTTTTCACGAACTAAAAATCGACGAAAAACAATGGTCGCCAAAACAGTGTGCTACTTTTATTTCTACTCAAAAGGAAAAAGGGTTCCGAGCGGAAGATATTGTTCCTGAAGATCCTAAACAAGTAATGTGGCAGGCGATTTATCGAGACTACCAAACTATTTGTGATAGAGTTGGATACGTTGATTTTTCAGAATTAATCTTAAGAACGTATGAGCTGCTTTGCCATAATCAAGACGTTTTAAATTATTGTCATCATCGTTTTAGTAATATCCTAATTGATGAATTTCAAGACACTAATAAGATCCAATATCGTTTGGTACAAAAACTAGCAGGTAATACAGCCAATGTAATGATTGTGGGTGATGACGATCAATCTATTTACAGTTGGCGTGGTGCTAATGCGGATAATCTCCAATTATTTATAAATGATTACCCTGAAACTGAAATTATTAGGTTGGAACAAAATTATCGTTCAACAGGTAACATTTTAGATGTAGCTAATAATTTAATATCGAAAAACCAGAATCGATTGGGTAAAAATTTATGGACAGATATAGGCGGCGGTGAACTGATTACGCTTTATATTGGTTTTAATGATATTGATGAGGCAAGATTTGTTGTCAGTCAAATAAAAAAATTCCATGACGAAGGTGGAAAGTACGCAGACTGTGCGATATTGTACCGTAATAATGCACAATCACGTATATTTGAAGACACATTATTGCAAGCAGGTTTACCTTATCAAATTTATGGCACTATTCGTTTTTATGAACGACAAGAAGTTAAATTAGCGCTTGCCTATTTACGGCTATTACATGATCACAATAATGACATGGCGTTTGAAGCTACAATCAATACCCCAACTCGAGGTATTGGTAATGTCACGCTAGATAAAGTTAGATTGACTGCAAAGCAGTATAATATTTCATTATGGGATGCATGTATAATGCTAATCCAAACCAATGCTTTTACTGAACGGCAAAGCGCAGGGATTGGTCGTTTTTTGGAATTAATAGAATCTATCTTCGATAAAGTGGAGCTTAAACCATTTTATAAACAACTTGATATTATCATCAAACTATCTGGCATATTGCAAATGTATGAGCAAGAACCTGGTATTAAAGGGCAATCAAAGCTAGAAAATCTTGAAGAATTGGTATCGGCCGCTGAGCAGTTTTATCGCTTTAATGAAAATACCCTTATTCAAGATAAAGAAACTGGTAAGGCATTAACTGTTTTAGAATCATTTTTAGCATATACGTCATTAGAAAGCCGAGATGTAATTAGTGAACAAGATACAGTTCAACTAATGACTCTGCATTCTGCCAAAGGCCTTGAATTTGATAATGTTTTTATTGTAGGACTAGAAGAGGGCATATTTCCAGACTTAAGATCTTCTCAAGACATTGATAAAATGGAAGAAGAGCGTCGTCTTGCTTATGTCGGGATTACTCGAGCACGTAAGTGTTTAACATTATCATTAGCTCAGATAAGGCGTCTATATGGTCGTGAAGAACGTAATTTACCTTCACGCTTTTTGTCTGAATTACCTATTGATAAATTAAATGAAATTAGTTATCAGGGAACGATGTCGCCTGAAAAAATAAAGTCTTACCCTAAAAAGAAGCCTCAATGTGATGGTTACAAATTAGGCCGTAAAGTATTACATAAGCGTTTCGGTGAAGGAACTATTGTTAACCTTGATGGCGAAGGAGATCATAAGCGAGTACAAATTGCTTTTGTTAATGAAGGTATAAAATGGCTAGTAGTTAAATTAGCAAATCTTACTTTATTGTAGACTTCTTTTAAGTAAAATTTTGTTACTACTCTCTTGAACGGGAATTAATTGTTAAACTAATTCCCATTTTTTATACATTATTGCTCAGCTTGTTCTTTTACAGATTCAGAAAAAATCTGATCAAACGACTTGTCGGTACGATTACAAATCCAATAATTATCAATATAATCAAAATGATAACCTTGTTTTTGAGTGGCTAACCATACCTGAAAGAGTGGTTCTTGCGTATTAATTATGATTTTACTGCCATTGGGAAAACTAACTGTGATGACATTGCCGTTTGTTTCATAGTCTAAATCGATGTCATGTTCATTTACATAATTATCCAAGAATAGTTCGATTTTGTTGAATAACTGCTCGGTAATGGTATGAAATTGTGTGATATTCATAAAGAGATATTCATTCAAATAAATAATAGAGCGATATTAACATAAACGAATATACTCCGCCACAGCAAAGATGGCAAGAGTAAAAGTAGGTACTGATTTACTAATTAGCGAGTGGTAAGGAACAGGCAATAGTAAGTAGCTTATATTGCTCGTTATCATGAGTGATAGCTATCCAACGGTTTGCTATCTCAATTGTGTTGACTAATTTTCCATCACCAAAATTATTTTCGATTGTTCTAAGCTTTCCTTTTGCTAACTCCATTTTGTCGCAATTAGCATAATATTCGATCCTTATGGAATGATAGGGAGTCTCTGTACCATCATCATTTTTTTGTACCAATGCTGGGCTATAATTAGTCACTTCACTAAATACACGAATTTTGGAGTTGAAAGGGTGAAGGTTGATCGATTTTCTATCTAAAAATGAATAGCCAATAGTATTATTGTCGTTAGTTTTTGATGTTGGAATGAATTGTTCTCCTACTCTTGGATCTTTTAAACTTTCAACAGCAGTATTTTCATTTGCTTTTGTATCGATATTAGCTTTTTCCTCTGAGGCATGGCTGAATGCTGCAAAAGAAAAGAGAATTAAAAATAAATTGACCTTTTTCATTTAAATCTTTTCTCCATCTTTTGAGTTAGTTTCTGTAGGATTAGTTTGTGATTGAGTTTGTTTTTTTTCTTTTTCTTTTTCTTTTTTCATTTTTTCTTGGTATTCCTTAATTCGCTCTTGCAGTTCAGCTTCTTGTTTTTCGATGATTGGTTTTAGATCTGGGCGAGCCATAAGAATTGTTTCTTTTTCTAAATCGCCTTGAATAGAACAAAAAATACTACTTTGATTATTAGCAGAAGATTCTAGATAAAGTGCTTTATTAATTGTACCAAACCTTGGAATAACGCCATCGATGGCATAAATATCATCTTCCCATGTTTTAGATTTTGATTTTTTATCATAAATTTTAGCATTTGCTATGTAAGTGTTTTGGCTATAATGTAACCAATTAATATTGCTTAAAGCACTTTTAATTTCATCTTGCTTGTTATCAAAGATAAATCCCCAATAAAGAAACTGACCAGATAAAGTAGTTGAAATATAAATATTTTGATAGCCAACAATTTCTAAACCATGATACTTAAGTGGTTTTTTAAACATGACTTTATTTTTGTCGGGTTTTTGAATAGATTTAACAGGAATATAAGTTACATTATCGGGAGTGGTTGCTAAATCAACGTATTGATTTATTGACTCTTGGTGTTTAGATAATTGTTCAAAAAACTGATTATCACATTGCAAAAATGTATCAATTACCTTATCTGTTTCATCCTGTATATTATTTGTTTGGGCAAAAGATACACAAGAAACGAAAGATGCGCAAACTAGCACAGAAACTTTTTTGAGAAGCATGGCGAATTTCCTTGAACCACAATTATATTTCTTCTTTTGTAAAGGAAGATTGTAAAGTAATGTAAATATAAATGTCAATTGACATTATTTCAATTCTCAATAAAGACCATTAAATCACCGTTTTTAAAAGATATTTTAGTCAAATCACTAATCGCCTTGTTTCTTAAACTAACAATTCCTCCTAGTGATAATGTGGCATCAATTAAGGGGTATTGAAAGCCTGTAATGGTTACACCAGTTACTTTTGAAAGTGGCATTAGTGAAATAATATGATCTTTTACATTGGTTATTTCTTGATGATGTTTGGCAAAAAAGAAATGGCAATAATTATCATAAAAGGTGATTTGATACTGATGATAATATTTTATTGCAACAGAAATATTTCCCAAAAAGTGATCGCTAGCATGGCCACTAGCTCCATAAACATCAAATGCTTTCACCCCTTTACCTGCTAAAAACAAAATTGCTTTTTCAAAATCAGTTTTATTTTGGTCGGGTGTATGAATAATTTGAGTTTTAGGTGGAATTGCTTTGTTAGGATTATAACTATCTAAATCACCAATAATAAAATTTGGTTCGATTGACAAAGTAGACAGATAATTATGGTAAGCTCCATCTGTGCAAGCGATATAGGTGTACTTATCTAAATGGTGAAAGTTATGTTGTGGTGGTTCGCCATTAATAAAGAGTAAAGCTCTATTTTGTGACATTACACTTTTTTCCTTTTGCTAATTTTAACGGTAAATCATAAAGCTAAAGTATATGCCATGATAATAGCGTCTTCTTGTTTACCATTAGTTGTTGGGTAATAATTTTTTCTAATCGTTATTTGGTTAAATCCTAGTGTGTGATATAACTTAATTGCTGGCGTATTTGATTGTCTGACTTCAAGCCAAAGTGTTGAGATTGGGCAGGGCGATTTTATTGTTATTAACCTATCTATCAAATGGTTGAGTAGCTTTCTTGCTAGTCCTTGCTTTCTAAAATCGGGATGTATTGCAATGTTAAATAAATTTGCTTCATCTGCTACATATTGACAAATACAAAATCCAACCATTTGATTATTAATCGTTATTTTAAAATTGAGATAACACTCACCTTGGTTTGAAAGGAATGTCTGTTTTGACCAAGGAATAGCATGGCAAATCTGTTCTAATTCAAAAGCTTCTATTAAATCATGTTCGGTCAGGGTGGAAATGGTTTTCATATTGACATAATTTTTGCCATAGTTGGCGTTTTTGTTGTGGTGTTTTTGCAAGCTGATCTAGACTGGTTGTTTGAATAGTCAATGGATTACCCCAAGATTCATTCAAGGTAATATCAATAAACCAGATTACTGTATTAATTTCATCAGCAGGTATAATTAATTGTTGTGGCGTTAAAAACAATACTTGTTCTTCAGTTAGATGGATAGCATTTAAAATATCAAAATAGATTTTTTGAGTTGGTTTTTGTTCTGCAACCACAATCAACCTAATTTCTTCTCTTATTTGTGTCGTTATTTCACCTTTGAAAACATTGGCATTCCTCAAAACGTATTGAGTTATATTGCACTGCTTTAGATACCAATCTTGTAGTGTCATTATTGACTTACTGTTTTTTATTAGAGATTAAAGATAGTTAATTGTATAATCAATGCATCAATTTATAAAGGTTTTTCATTGAGGAAATATGGCAACATCTGCTTTTACTCCAGCAAGTCAAGTACTTGAACGTCACCAAACATTTTTTAACGATAAAAATGTGTTGATAGCTGGTGATATTCAGGATAGTTATCCATCTATTATGTCGGCAAATCAAGTTAAGATTCATTGCACACAATTTCATACTTATTTACGTCTAAAAGCTAGTGCACGAGGCAATCACACCTATTTTTCATTGTTGCCAGAAGCGGATTTTTACGCAGGAATGAATACACTGATTTACTATTGGCCAAAAACTAAAAGCGAAGCACAATTTCAGCTTTCTTATTTATTACATAATATGCCAAAAGGCAGTGATATTTTTATAATAGGTGAAAATAGAACAGGTGTAAAAAGCGTGGAAGCTTTATTGAGTGATTTTGGTACAATTCAAAAAATTGATAGCGCAAGACGTTGTGGTTTATATCATTTTCAGGCAGATAGCCGTTTAGCCTTTGATCTTGATGAATGGTGGTTAAGTTATCATTTAACTATTGAAAATCAGAATATTGAAATCAAAAGTTTACCCGGTGTTTTTAGCCAAAAAGGGTTAGATGCTGGTAGTGAATTACTGTTAAATACATTGATGGGTCGTACTGATATTATTAAAGGTAATGTATTAGATGTGGGGTGTGGTTCAGGCATCTTATCCACGGTGTTAGGTAAATTATACCCTGATATTGCACTAACGTTATCTGATGTAAGCAGTGCAGCAATTGAATCAAGTAAAGCCACGTTAAACCGTAATCATGTTAATGCCACAGTTGTAGCGAGTGACGTTTTTTCAAATCTAAATGATAAATATCATCTTATTGTTTCGAATCCACCTTTTCATGATGGTAAACAGACTGATTACATGGCCGTTAATACGTTAATCAAAGAAGCAAAAAAACATCTAAAATTAAATGGTTATTTGTGCATTGTGGCAAATTCATTTTTACCGTATCAAACCATTTTAGATGAAACATTCAAAAGCGTTGAAGTGATTGCACAAACGACAAAATTTAAGGTTTATCTAGCAAGCCATTAATAAGTGTAGTTTGTTTATTTTTTCTTAAAAGAAAAAATAAGTTGCAATATATATCACAATTTTTAAGAAATAGGGCGACTCTATCGTCCTATATATAAAATTTAAATATTTAAACACAAACTGATTTCACTATTATTGAATCATATCAAAATTAAGATAGTGCTTTTTTTAATGCTAGAATTTCGTTGTCAGTAAAATCACAGCGCGTAAAGTTTTGATTAAGAATAATAGGAACAGGATTATTTTCTCCGATTACGGCCAAAGCATTACATTTATTTCTAATCACATCACCTATAATGATTGGTCCATCATTTGAGTTTTTATCAAAATTGGCTGCATATTTTACATTTACTCCTTGCACATTGTTCGCATTATATAAAGCTACTATTATTTTACCGTAAACTTTTAATTTAATTGGAACAATGACTGGTGTTAATCTTTGCCCATTAATTTCATCAATAACTTTTATCATTTTATATATTTTTAAAATATTTACTAACCCCATCCACATAATCAATGTAAAAAAAAGAATAATAATAGTCGTAATCACAAATTGAGTTCGCATATTCTCAAGGGCTAAATTGATTGTTGCTAGTGATGGGTCATCAGCAGAAGCTACAGTTATAACTTGGTAATTTGCTTGTTTTCCGCCAATGAAAAGGTAATCACGTTTAATAACTTGTCCTGTTTTAGTAGTAATTTACACTGAACAATTATTAATCATACTTTTTACACGACATTCTCCTTCTACATGATAGTTAACCACAACAGGGTTACGTGATATTCTATAAGCATCAATTAATCAAGGATAATATCTTAGGGCTGTAAACATAGCTAATGCAAAGAACAACATTGCCGCAAAAATTAATTTTATTTGCTGCAATTTTCCTTCTTACTTTAGTTTCATAACCTTTGAAGGGCGAGTTGGAAATACTTCTAATAATTTATTCATCAATGCCATTTTATCAATATACTCCTCATTAAAAATAAAAATTTCATGTCTAAAGGCTAAAATTGCGAATTTAAAAGCTAACCTTTAATCACAATAAAATAAATAATTTGTTATTTTTTATTAAATTAGACTAAATATTATCATAATATTTATTTTGTAGGAATTATTCATATTGTTTACAGCAATTTGACAAACGACTTCAAATTAAATAACTCTAGAAAACTGCTGCTGCCTTACCATTTTTCGCATATAAATATCAAAGCACATACAAATATTGCGTATCAATAAATGTCCTTTAGGTTGGACTTCGATTATATTGTTATTGATTGTCACTAATCCATCTTTTTGCAATGGTGCCAGTAATTTCAAATCTTCAGCAAAATAATCATCAAATTGAATTTGGTATTGTTGTTCAATAACATTTTTATCTAAATGAAAATGGCAGATAAGTTGTTTTATCACATCACGACGAATCTTATCGTCACGATTTAAGGTAAATCCTTTCCATAACCCATGCCCTTTTTGCTCAACTTGAGTTTGATAGATTTTTAGATCTTTCTGATTTTGCGCATAACTATCACCTAACATACTAATGGCCGACACACCAAGTCCAAGTAAATCAGCATCGCCTTGAGTTGTATACCCCTGAAAATTGCGATGCAATTTATTTTCTTGTTGAGCAATAGCTAATTCATCAGAGGGCTTAGCAAAATGATCCATACCGATAAAGTGATAACCAGCTTCGGTTAACTTTTTAATGCTAGTTTGTAGGATCTGCAATTTTTGATTGGCATTAGGCAAATCATCATCTTTAATTTTACGTTGGGCAGCAAAACGACTTGGTAAGTGAGCATAATTAAATACACTTAAACGATCGGGAGAAATATCAATCACTTTATTAAGCGTTTCGGAAAAACTCTCAATGGTTTGTTTTGGTAGGCCATAAATTAAATCTAAACTAATTGAGTGAAAATTATTTTTGCGTGCTTGATTAATAAGGGATCGTATTAACATTTCATCTTGTTCACGATTAATTAGGCTTTGGATTTCGTGATTAAAATCTTGAATTCCCATACTTAACCTATTAAAACCAACACTTGCTAAATGGTCAATTGTTTGTGGTGTAATTTCACGCGGATCAATTTCGATGGATAGTTCGGCATTAGCAACAAAATTAAAATGCTTTTTTAGTGAGGTAATCAATCGAATAATTTCAGCATCGTTTAAAAAAGTCGGTGTACCCCCCCCCCAGTGCATTTGTGTTACCGTGCGATGTTTAAATAATTTTGCACGTTCGGCAATTTCAATATCTAAAATGTCAAGGTATTTGGTAACTTTTTGTGTTTGGCGAGTAATAAGCTTATTACAACCACAAAAATAACAAAGCTTATGACAAAACGGAATATGCACATAAAGCGATAACGGTTTTGTGGGATAACGAGTTGCCGCCGATAAAAATTCTTGCTCATTAAATTTTTCGTTAAATTCAAGTGCAGTAGGGTAAGAGGTATATCTTGGGCCAGAATAATTATATTTTTCAATTAACGCTTGATCCCATAATTGCGTATCAGCCATGCTTTTTACTTCCGCTTATGTATATCTTTAGTGTTGTTATTTTTATGAGTTTTTACTATTGCTTTTTGTTGGTTCTTGATTTTGGTTTTAATTTTGATTCGATTAGTTTTATTTAAATATAACAATGTGCAAATCAATAACCCAAAATATAAACTTAACATAATTAATATTGGCACTATGAATTGCTCACTTTTAATTATTAATTGACTGAATAAAAGTAATGGATTCTAAGTTTAAATTATCAGTAGGAATATTACTTTTGGATGATATTCCTACTCATATCAAGACACATACTATCACGATTGCTAATTATATTTTCCTATTATTAGTTTCGTTTTAATAAACTAACAATATCTTCTTTCTTTTCGTCTAATTCATCAAAATCATCAAAGTCGTCATCAGTATAACCAAGCTCTTGCATCAGTTCATCGATACGATTCAATTTGCTATCAAGATAAATTTGTTGATCTTTAGTGAGTTTGGCTTTTTGCTCGACTAGATCAAGTAACATATCTAATTTTGGATCGTTCTCTAATTGTTCTAATTCTTGTTGAGGTGATAAAATCGTTTTAATTGTTTTAGATTGTTTAACAGGTTTTTCTATATTGTTAGAATCTTCGACAATTAAAGAAATAGGTTTTTTGCTCCCCACTCTTGGATCTTTGGTTGTTTTTGTCGAATTTTTATTTTTATTATTATTTAGTTTATTAAAGCGAGAGCCACTTGGTAAACCTTTGTGTTTGCGTTTACGCTTCAGTTCCCGAGATTCTTCATTAATCTCTTGACGGCTTTTTTTAGCTTTCTGTTTTGATTTATTTTTTAACATAAAATCTCTGTCTAATATTAGGGTTAATCATTTTACAAACGTATTTTATCAGTAAGTCCAAAATATAGCTATGATGAAGACGTCATGCTAATTTAAGATTGTAAAAAAATAAATTTATGTATAATCTGAGCCGAATAAATTTGTTAGACCGAATTAGAGAACAATAAAATGAAAAATCACTTAAGCCCTTATCTGAAATTCAATCGTCAAGAATGGGCTAGCTTACGTAATACGGTACCAATGACTTTAACAGCAGAAGAATTAGTTTCGTTACAAGGTATTAATGAAGATTTATCCATGGATGAAGTGAGTGAAATTTATTTACCTTTATCTAGATTACTTAATTATTACATCAGCAATAATTTTAATCGGCAAGCTGTTTTATCTAAATTCTTAGGTAAAAGTCAAAAAACACCTTACATTATTGGCATTGCAGGCAGTGTTGCTGTAGGTAAAAGTACTACCGCTAGAGTACTACAAGCATTATTAACCCGTTGGCCTGAACATCGCAAAGTATCTTTGGTAACAACTGATGGTTTTTTATATCCAAATAGATATCTTGAAGAACATGGAATAATGAATAAAAAAGGGTTTCCTCAGTCTTACGATATAAAAAAATTGCTTAATTTTGTTGCTGATATAAAATCAGGACAGGCACAAGTTAAAGCACCCGTTTATTCTCATTTAGTTTATGATATTGTCGAAGATGAAGAAATCGTTATTGATAGTCCTGACATTTTGATTCTTGAAGGTTTGAATGTACTGCAAAGTACGCTGAATTATCCACAAGCGAATAATCGTGTTTTTGTTTCGGATTATGTCGATTTTTCAATTTATGTTGATGCTGATATGTCATTATTACATGATTGGTATGTAAATCGGTTTTTAAAATTTAGGGAGGGTGCATTTAGCGATCCTAACTCTTATTTTAATCACTACTCAAAACTTCCAGAACATGAAGCTACAAATATTGCCAATCGTATTTGGCGAGAAATTAATGAATTAAATTTAGTTGAAAATATTTTACCTACAAAAGAACGAGCGAACCTTATTCTAACTAAAGGTAAAGATCATAAAGTCAATTGTGTTCAATTAAGAAAATAATTTAAAAAAGGATGAATATGAAACTATTAATAAAATCAACTAATAAATTAATCTTTTTTACATTAATGATTATCACCTTTATGTCTAGTGTGTATGCTTTAAATCATGAAGAATATCAAGGTGTAACTTGTTTTAGTAAAAAGCAACGCATTGAAAAACAAATTGATTACTCAAAAAAGAATGGTAACTTTTACCGAATTCAAGGGCTTGAAAAAGCGTTACACGATATCAATACGTATTGCAATGATGATGACTTAGAAGCTAAATATAAACAAAAAATGATTGAAAAAACTAAAAAAGTTACCGAAAAAGAACAAGATTTAGCTAAGGCGCTATCAAAAGGTGATCCCCAAAAAATAGCTAAACAAAAACTAAAATTAAATAATGCTCAAAAAGAATTGAGCGAAGCTAAAACTAAATTAGCTGAATTTTATGAAGAAATTAAAGCAGAATAAGAATATATTTTTCTGGAAAACATCTGTATTATAATCGATGATTCAAATTCATATTTGAATCATTTTTTAAATTTAATAACGGTAAAGAATATAAAAAGATATAGATAAATATAATGGAAAATTCATCTAAAATTCGGCAATGTATTAAAGCTGCTACTCAAGGCTTTATTGGTCGTGAACAACTTGCTGAACTTATCATTTTAGCTGCTATTGCTAAAGAACATTTATTAATAATTGGTGCACCAGGTACGGCAAAGAGTGCAGTAGTAAGGCGCATAGCAAAAACGATCAATGGCCAATATTTTGAGTATTTGTTAGGCAGATTTACCGAACCTTCAGAACTTTTTGGAACGGTTGATCTTAAAAAACTTCGAGAAGGGACGGTTGAAACTGATACGACAGGCATGTTACCAGAAGCTGAAATCGTTTTTTTAGATGAAGTGTTTTTAGGATCAACCGCAATTTTAAATACATTGTTAGGTATTTTAAATGAGCGTCAATTTCGGCGAGGTCACACGCAAATTGCATGCCCATTAAAAATTTGTATCGGTGCCTCAAATAGCTTGCCTGACGATGAAGGGCTAGCTGCTTTTGCAGATCGTTTTTTACTTCACCTTTTTGTTGATCCCATAGCCGATAACTTGATTGAAGATATGCTCGTTGGCGGTTGGCAAGCTGAATATGCCGAAATTAATCCATCTTTATCATTGAATGAACTTGCTGATTTAAGTGAGCAAGTCAAAGATGTCAATCTAGATAAAATTTTCTCGCCTTTTGCTGATGCAATTCGATTATTAAGGCAAAATGGTATTTTTTTATCAGATCGGCGTGTGGTCAAAACATTAAAACTTATTGCCACCGCAGCTTTAGTCAATGGCCGATTGGAGGCAGGAAAACAAGATTTATGGCCACTGTTTTATGTCTTACCAACTATTGATATGCAGCAAAGAGGGCAAGAAATATTAAAAGATGTCTTTACTCTATCAAATAATTCTCAACTGTTTTATGCCCCTGAATCAGCCGTTCAACAACCCAATGCCCGTTTAGAAAGATTGATCGAAATGGCGACAAATTGCTTGAATAACGGTAATGATAATATTGACATTAATCATATTGAAAGTATATTACGAGAAATTGATGCAAATTATTCAAGTGAAACGATTCCAGCACAACTAAAACCATTTCGAGCTCAACTCATTAAGTTAATTAGTTAAAATGCATAACCATCTTAATATGCCATGGCATTGGGAACAAAATAGCGATATAACAGCACCGATTGCTGTCGTGGCTTGGTATGGAGTTGTTCAACGCTTATTAACTTATCTTGCACAGAATTTGAATAAATATGATTTATCCCAATATCAATTTGTGAAAGGTACTGATTTTTTAGTGATTATTGGGAAAACATCATTATTACCTTGGGTTGATGGTGTGCAATACGCGATGTTTGATAGGCAAGAACCAAGGCTTTGGTTACCATGTCATGCTAAACCTTCAATATCCCCAATTCTTTTAGCCAAGGCAATTTGTCATAAATTTGAACGAGAACTAGTGCTTTTATGGGATCAACCGAAAGCTGTTATTCCTTTAGAAAGACAGTGGCCATTAACCAAAGAGTTTCTTGAACATGCCATATAATCCATTACCTAAACCATTTAAAGCTTGGCAACCTTGGTTATCTTGGTTTGATGAAAGCTTACAGCCACTTGTTGCTGATTTATTGTTGCAACTTAATAACGTATTAGGGCCAGTAAAAAAAAGTCAATGGAATGAGCAAAAATTACTTTCTGGTTTAGGTGATTTGCGTAAACGGGGTAGTTACGAGCATTTGCTAACTAGTGAATGGTTAATAGCAGAAGAAGAGCCTGATGAGTTTATTCGTCGAGTAGTGAGCTGTGAGCAATTATTTTTGACGCCAATGCAAGAAAAGTCCAAAGCAAATGGCGTGATAATTGCACTCTTTGATTGTGGCACCTTACAATTAGGCGCACCGCGCCTTGTTCATTTGATTTTGATGTTATTGTTAGATATCCGTTCCCATCGTCAGCATAGCAAGTTTTATTGGGGGAGCATACCGCATCCCTCCAAATTACACTTATTTAATGATATTAGCGATCTAAAATTGTTACTAAATAAAAGAAAAATCGTGCTAACAACTGATGAAATGTATCACCAGTGGGATGATTATCTTCAACAATCTGGACAAAATTATGATGAATGTTGGTTAATTGGTGCAAATCACTCATTGAACTCGTTTTCTACTCACCAAGTGAATATTGAGCGATTAATCAAATCGCAAGAAAAGCTATCAGTATCAATAAACAGCAACACAACGGCAAGGCAATGTTATTTAACCTTGCCCAATGAGATTTTTTGCACAAAGATGTTATCGGGTCAATTTACTAGCGACAGCCACTACGCAGAAATAATAAAACAGTCTGCAGTCCCGATTAATCTTGACTTTAATCCCATTATTTCGGCAAATGGTAATCATATTTTGACTTTTAATCGTGATGGTAGCGTTGCTTATTGTATTACCTTGTCGTCTCCTTATTTGCTTAAAAAAAGTTGTCGAATTCAATACCATACCTTAAAAAGCACAATATTGGGGATCGATTTACAAGGTAAGCGCATTGTTGCTTTGATCCACGAACAAGAAAGGCTATCACTATGGCAAGCCCATAATGGACAGTTTGAATTGGCCGAAGAGCTAAATATAGACCAAAATAGGCCATTAAGATCATTTATTGCACTTAATGGTGTTCAGGGATCAGTGTTTATGCTTATTGATTCCGATCATTCACTTTATTGTTTATGTTTCTTACCTAAAAAGAAAGAAGTCGTATCACTAAAGACTATTGCTAACAATGTTGTTGCATTATTTAAATTAAATGACAATGCAGCTTATTATTGTTATTTCGATGAGCAAGGGCTGCTATGTCTGAAAGATTACAATGTCGGCCGTTTCTATCGTTTGGGCGGCATTAAAAATCAGGCTAATTTGCAATATCTTCTTACGGCTGAACATTTATGGTTAAAAGGTTTTGGTCGACTCGCTATTGGATCAGAACAACAGTGGCGAGTGTTTACAAATCAACACGAATCGGTAAATGTAACCATACCTAATGATTGGTTAGTATTTGGATTGTTTTATGATTTACACAGTGATGAAACTCACTTTTTAGTCATAGACCAAGATAAAAAGCAAATAGCACTATTTGACTATGTGAATAATCAGACGAATATCTGCTTACGTTCCCCACATAAAATTGTCAGTTACAGTTACAACTCATTTGCGAAAGCGTTTTCAATTACCGATGAAAACGGAAGCTTAATGCTATATTCATTTATCACCCAATCGATTCGATTAAAATTAAATAAAGCTGATTGATATATGGAAAACACGACTGATTTTATTCGATCCCCCACCTTAAAAGGTACTCAAGCTGTAGCGGGAATTTGGTTTCCTACTCATTGGTTTGATAATGAACGGCGCCGGCGTTTAGTAATAAAATATTATTTTTTAGGATGTGAAATTTATCAATTTGAGCAAGGCGATTTACTTAAATTTCCTACAGAAAAAACGCTCCATTGCGAACAGCTGGAAGGCTGGCCTTTAATTTATCAAAATGGATTATTGTGTTCGACAAAACTATCCAAAATAGATAATCGACAATTCTATCAAGCTGATTTGTTATTGATTACAGGCAATCATATTTCGACTTACTACTTTAGCGATGCAGTAAACATTGATCCATCGCTATGGGTTGATTTAAATGACTACCCATTGCTTGAAACCAAAAGCTACAGCCTTAATAGCATCTACCAAGCGTTGCCAGAACTCATTATTGAAAGTAAATCAATGGCTCAAATATTTGATGGCAAAATACCATCACCTAGTCCAAAACTGATGGCATTTATAGAACAAGAAAAACAAAAAGCTGAGCAATCCCCCCCCAAGCAAAATGTAACATCGAAGCCACCTTGCAAATGGAGTGAGAGTAAACTATGGTTATTGTGTATTGTTATCTTTTTAGTCTTATTCCTGTTTTTTTATATTGCTAAGCAAAGCAGAAATTTACTTTTTGAACTTGAGGATAGCACTTATGTTTTAAAAGTTGTATTTTTGTTTATTGTTTTCCTATTTTCTGTTTTTATAAACATCAAACTTGTAATAGAGCTATTTAAATTGATAAAAGATAGAAAACAAGGCATTAATTCAAACAAGATTGTTGTTAAACCGTCTCTATATTGTGCTAAAAAGCTGGACGATGGACTACAAAATAATAAAGACCGCTATGTTCAGACAAGCAACCATACTTACTCAACCTATTGTGTTGATAATATCGAGCCATCTCAATTTATTTCTTTTAATGGTCAATTAGATGATCAGGTAAGCAGCAAAAATAGTATCGCAAACACCACCTCAATAGCGAACCATACTAATAGTATCCCTGAACGACGGCATAATCATAACCGCAAGCCAAGTCGTTGGCGTAATTACTTATCATTATTTTCAATGGTGTTAAAATTGGATCGTTTAATTGCTTTTCGACAAAGTCATTATCTTGAAACCATGATAAAAAAGTTTGAAAAAGGCAATTTAGAAGACGCCTTACGCTATGCCATTCCACTAGGTGCCAACAACGACTCAACCACACAATCTTTTGGCACTCCAAAACCGCGTAATAAATTATCATTGAGTGAATCAGTTTACAGCAATTCATTTAACATTTATCTGGACAAAAAATTTCACCAATATTTACAATCTCTTTACCTTCAAAGCTTTGAAAAGCTAGCAAAAGAAAACAAAACAGAACAAGCTGTTTATGTCCTAGTCGAATTATTAAACAACTTACAAGAAGGGCTGGCGTTTTTAGAAGAACGCAAACTTTACAAGCAAGCAATGGAGTTAGCCATAGCCAGAGACGCCGACCCTGAACAAATTGTTAAACTCTGCTGTCTAGCAAATGATTGGGATAAAGCAATTATGATAGCAAGGCGAGACAATATTTTTGCCAACGCCATATTAATACTTGAAAAGACAAACCAACAGGTCGCAAATAAATTAAGGCTAGAATGGGCAAACACTTTGGCTGAAAAAGCAGAATGGCTTGCTGCAATTGACGCAATTTGGCCTTTAACGCAGTATCGACACCTTGCTGAGCAGTGGTTTAACTATGTTGACCCACTTAATCCAAAAGCGATAGTCAAACGCTTTATTTTAAAACCAGGTGATGCACTTGATAAGCTAGAAGACAGCTTAGCAATCATAAAAAACACCCCTAATTACTATCAAAAAAGGCTAGACATAGCGCAAGAAATAATAGCCCAACAAAAGTATGCTGAAAGCCTAAAAAGCTTGTTGGGTGTATTAATCAACGCCATTGTGCTTGATGTTGTCACTTATCCCAACACACTCACAACAGTTGATATAGCAAGACTAATTGCATTTACGCAAGATCAATCAACCCGTGTGGATATACCGATTTCGTCATTAGCATCATTGAAATTGGTCAAACCATGTTCATTAGTCGAATCCACAATAACGCAATATTACCGTTGTCCTGAAGTAGGGCATAGAGCAATTTATAGCATGGTAGCATTGACGGATGACCGCTATTTATTAGCGTTAGGTCAAGCAGGTATAATTATTGTTGATCACACAAGTAAACAACGAGCACATTTTATGATCGCGGCAGATAAATTGGTCATTTCTGATAATAAAATGCAAGTGTTAGCATTGGCTGAGTGTGGTGATTATTATCGTATACACAAAGTTGATTTAAGTACTAAAAAAACGGTTGATCTAGGTATTATTAAATTTCAACGTTGTCATGACGAATTTGACGGTATCAATTGGACAATCATCAATAATAATTGTATTGAAGTAATCGACATCAGCACCAAACTATCGGTTGTATGGCGCGTTGACCTATCACCAAACCAAATTGAACAAATAGCAAGAAATCAAAATGATGAAATGTACTTAACGTTAACGCCAAATGACGAAATTGAAGAATTCCATTATAGCCGTTCTAACCATTACTTAACATATCGAGATAATGTTGATATTGAACAGGGTTTAAGTAAAATCGCGAGCAGTAAAAATCAAGGTGTTTTGTTGTTTAAATATGATAAAGCAAGCCAACGAATACAGTTTAAACCAAGAAATTACCGCTATCATCAATATAACGAAATTCCGCTAAATGTATCGCAAGAACAGTTCGACACTATGGGCATATTATCGGTTGATTATTTAACCATTTTAGTGATAAAACGGCTGAACGATCCAGCTTGTGATATTTATTTTTATCATTATCTAAGCAACAGTTTCAAAATGATCATCGATTGGCATAGCTCAGATCAGCTTTCTATTTTTTGTGGCATAAACGAATGTTGCCTATTTGATAAACATGGACGAGGATTACACATTAACGTCAATGAAAACAAAGTAACATCATTGTCAATTTAACATCAATCCACGCCCACTGACCCAAATGGATAAGGCCCAAGCACTAGACTTTTTTATTTAAAAAGAGTATGGTGTGCGCCTTATTACGTGGTTCGTGAACCTCCCACGCTAAAAAACTAAGGAAAAATAATGAGTAAAATTACACTACTAGGCGATCAGTCTGTTCGCTATCCAACAACCTATTGTCCTGAAATACTTGAAACGTTCGACAATAAACACCCGAATAACGATTATTTTGTTAAATTTAATTGCCCAGAATTTACTAGCCTTTGTCCTATCACAGGGCAACCTGATTTTGCGACAATTTATATTTCGTATGTGCCCAATATTAAAATGGTCGAAAGCAAATCATTAAAACTCTACCTATTTAGCTTCCGTAATCATGGCGACTACCACGAAGATTGCATTAATATCATCATGAAAGACCTGATTAAACTAATGGATCCCAAATATATCGAAGTCTGGGGAAAATTCACTCCGCGAGGTGGCATTTCGATTGATCCTTATGCCAATTATGGCCAATCAGGTACTCATTGGGAACAAGTTGCGGCTAATCGATTAGCCAATCACGACATGTATCCAGAAAAAGTGGATAATCGCTAATCTAATCTATCCTAACAGGAACAGTTAATGCAAACTCGTAAAGCACTAGTTATATTTTCTGGTGGGCAAGACTCAACCACTTGCTTACTGCAAGCCATTGCTGATTATGGACGTGAAAACGTTCAGGCAATCAGTTTTCGCTATGGTCAACGCCACGCAATAGAGCTTGAAAAAGCCAAATGGATCGCTGATGATCTTGGTATTAAGCAAACTTTTATTGATACTTCAGTTATCAAACAAACTACAAATAATGCGTTGATTGATGACGCTCAAGAAATTAAAGCCGCTCAAGATGGTGATTACCCCAATACCTTTGTTGATGGGCGTAATATGCTTTTTTTACTTTTGGCTGGCTGTCATGCAAAGCAACAAGGAATTTCTGACATTATTATTGGAGTTTGTGAAACCGATTTTAGTGGTTATCCAGATTGCCGTGATGTCTTTATTAAATCAATGAATGTATCAATGAATTTAGCCATGGACTATGCGTTTAATCTCATCACGCCACTGATGTATTTGACAAAAGCGCAAACGTGGGAAATGGCTGATAAACTAGGTTATCTTGATTATGTCCAAAAACATACCCATACCTGTTATTACGGTGTTGAAGGGGGATGTAGTAAGTGTCCAAGTTGTTTATTGCGCAATAAGGGCTTACAAGAATATATGGCTCAAGCTAAATAAATTAATTCATTCATCATTGGGTTCTCTCACCCCATTAAAAAGGAAAAAATATGTACTTAAATGTTCATTCAGAATCGATAGAAAAAAGTTTTACCCGTAAACAAAAGCAAAAAGCGCTTTACTGGTTGGCTTTTTTTCACATATTGGTTATTGCTTCAAGCAATTATTTAGTCCAAATCCCATTCGAAATTTTTGGTTTTCAAACAACTTGGGGGGCATTCACTTTTCCGTTTATCTTTTTAACTACCGATCTGACTATTCGAATTTATGGTGCTAGTTTAGCCAGAAAAATCATTTTTGTGGTAATGATTCCTGCATTGTTATTTTCATACCTGATTTCGGTACTATTTTTTGAAACCCATTGGGTTGGATTATCAGCATTGACGGAATTTAATAGCTTCGTATTTCGAATTGCATTGGCAAGTTTTGCCGCTTATTTAGTTGGACAACTAATGGATATTACTGTTTTTAACTATTTAAGAAAAAACAAATCATGGTGGGTTGCCCCAACAGCATCAGCAATATTTGGTAATGGTATTGATACTATTGTCTTTTTTGCTATCGCATTTTATCAAAGTAACGATGAATTTATGGCAAATCATTGGATCGAAATTTCGTTAATGGACTATAGTTTTAAAATTCTAATTTGCGGATTATTCTTTTTGCCACTTTATGGTGTCATTCTGAATTTTATCCTAAAAAAGTTAGTCGCAATGCCTAAAAGTAGCTAATTATTATAATCAATCTTTTATTTAATTACCTTAACAAACATAAAGCTCATTAATTATTTTAAATGAGTTTTATGTTTAATATTGAATAATCACTTATAAAACTTGGTATATTATTGATTTTATTTTTAAAGAGAAAATAAAATTTCTAACTACTTAAAACTTTCATTCAAAGTTTAAGTAACAGCATTCTTAACAAAGCTTTACAAAAAACCCGCCAAAAAACTAGCCAATTATTTTCAAAGCAGTTATAATTTCATCGATCTTTAAATAAAAGCTCGCTAAATAAGCAAATAATCATAAAAATTCAAATAAAACAAAATATTACTTGACAGGTGAAACGAAATGCAGTACCATTTTAGGCACAAGGCACAAGGCACAAGCACTGGCAAACTTATGTCTTAAATTTATCAAATAATCCTATTCGACGAGTTTTTGCACGAAACTCATTTATATCATCGAAATTATCTCTCGAATTATTATCGAAATTATTCACAAAATTATTTTCAAAAATCCCATTGGCATTAGCGCCGTTGTTATTATTGCCGTACTCATTAGAATCACAGGCATTATCGGCTACTACTTCTAATTACATTCAAGGTACTGCGCCTTATGTAACATTTGATGGTGGTGCAACCCATGCAGATTCAGTTATTCCCTTGTTATCAATAACCTTACCAGGAAACAAAATTGTTAATGCATTAAATGATAGCTCTAGCATGGAAACGCCAATCGTGTTAGATAAACTTTCAGCTACTTTTACTGATATCAAAACATTAGTACCTCATAGGGATTATCCAGAAGTATTGACCGATAAAGTTATTGATGACAATGGTTATTGGAAGGATGATGATGGCGATACACTCCATCGTGTCAATTCAAGTAAATTAAAAATTAAATGGCAGAATTTATATGGTCAAGATATTACTAATTATGTGAAGGATAACTCAGATAAAGCATTAAATGGCTGTGATGCACCTTATCAATTGACGTTAGAAGCGGAAGATGTGAGCATTAAGACAGAATATGGTATTCCTTCTGAAAGTGATAAATTTACTGGAAATAGGCATACCTATTATCTTTATCCCAAAATGGATAAACCACAATTTTGTTATGCTATGCCTAACTTAGAATATGATTGGCATTCAAATGATATACCTTACGATGGTGCAGTTTCTTCTCTTAACGATCCGCATGGTGATTGGAATAAATATAGAGGGTTTTATGCTTATAATCCAGCGAATCCTGGAGCAAACTTTCCAACCACAGGCTCTCATAATTTATTTTTTTACTTGAGTGTTGCAGGAATGAAAGCGCAAGATATAGTAAATAAAAATGGTCGAACAATTTCGACGGGAGGGGTAACATTAACGTTAAATGCTGAAAATAAGCTACCTACAGGGCTTATAAAAATTAACTTAACGGGTCCTAAGGAGAGTAATCCTGGTTCTTTTATTCCTTCAACATTTTATTTACACGATAAAAACAATAACCCATTGTATAATTTTAGATTAGAGCGTTGGTATGTAGCTAAAAAAGGCGGTGCAGGGGGTTATCAAAATGGAGTTGCGTTTTGTAATAACTTTAATGGTGGTGGGTATCGTATGCCCAAAGTGCTTGATTTTACCAATGCAAGGCGTGGCGTTGTGGATTGGCAAAATGGTATAACAGATGAAAGCTATTTACGAAAAATTAGTTATAAAGTGAATGGTTATTGGATGGGTGGGTTATTTAGCGAATGGGGACGTATGACTCAGATTTACTATAAAGATAGTGATTGGGAATATTTTCGTGTTGGAGAACCTTCTTGGGGGGATATAAGAGGGTATTATTGGACATCAGATTCATATCAAAAAGCGTACAATTACAATTTCGTTGTAGAGACAAATACAGGTATTGTTGGTGGTAGAGATCATTCGGATCAAGACTATAGAGTAGCCTGCGTTACACCTTAGTTTGCAGCTACCATCTAAAACACGTCTAATCATGGTTATTTAGGCAAGAAAGAACTAAATTTTTTGCCTAGATAGCCAATAAAATTCGCATTGATGTAAACTAAGAATTAATATGGTTGCTAATTAGTTTTTAAACAACACGCCAGCAAATGCTACTTTTATTACTTAAAAAGTAAAATGTCTAACAAATATTGAGCACACTCTTTAATAGAAATTAACCTTAGATTTAAAATACTTATAAATATAGTTAACAATAAACTAGATTGTTAAAAAGTGGGTTTTGTATCAAAAAATATTCTATAATTGTAAAAAAGCATTGATATTAAAAGGCGATAAATAAATGGAACAAAAAATTGGTTTTATTGGTTTAGGTAACATGGGGAATGCCATATTGCAAGGTATTTTGGGTAGTAATATTGTGCCGGGAACCCAAATTTATGTTTATGATCATCATCCAGAAAAGGGGCAAGTTCTTAATCAAACTTATTCAGTAAATAATCTTGATTCAGCAAGAGATGTTGCTCGTGAAGCCGATATAGTTTTTGTTGCGGTTAAGCCTAATGTGATTGTTGATGTACTTGTTGATATTCAAAAAGAATTAAAGAAAAATACCATCGTTATTTCAATTGCGGCAGGTGTTACCATTAAAACAATTGCCAAATGCGTGGGTTATGAGCAAAAAATTATACGAGTTATGCCTAACACACCAGCCCTTGTTAATGCCGCTATGTGTTCAATTACCCCTAATACCGAAATTACCGATGAAGAATTGTCTATTGTTCAACAATTATTAAATTGTATTGGTGAAACGGAAGTTGTTCCTGAAGATTTAATTGACGCAGTTATTGGCGCAAGTGGATCTTCCCCTGCTTTTGTGTTTATGTTTATTGAAGCATTAGCTGATGGTGCGGTTAAAGGCGGATTATCAAGAAAACAAGCTTACAAGTTTGCTGCCCAAGCAGTTTTAGGATCGGCAAAACTATTATTAGAAACAGGTAAACATCCAGGTGAATTAAAAGATATGGTCTGCTCACCTGCGGGTACAACCATTGAAGGTGTGCAAATACTTGAAGGTAAAGGATTTAGATCGGCTGTTATTGATGCAGTGGAAGCAACGATAAAAAAATCTCAAATAATGGGAAAAGATTAATATGATAAAATTTATAATGTTATATCTTTAAATTAGCATTATGGATTATTTTTAATAATATAATAAGCAATCTTTTAAAAAGATTGCTTGCATTAGTAAGCTAATTATGAGTAAATAGACCCAAGCATACAACATGCGGATTTATTTTGTAACATTTCGATATATGTAGTTTGTAGTTTATTATACCTTAGAGATTAGTTTTCTTTAGTATATTCTTCTTAGTGTTAATAAGTAATCTAGGTTTTATGTTTTTGAATAAGCCCTTTAGGGGCTAAAGTTAATTTATTTATAGGAAGATTATTATGTCTAAGAAAACTGGTCAAGTAAAATGGTTTAACGAAAGTAAAGGTTTTGGTTTCATTTCTCCCGCTGATGGTAGCAAAGATGTATTTGTACATTTCTCTGCAATTTCTGGCGATGGATTCAAAACATTAGGTGAAGGTCAACAAGTAGAGTTTTCTATTCAAGATAGCCCTCGAGGACCTTCTGCTGCTGATGTTAGTGTAATCTAATTCTTTTATTATCTTATCAGCATTTGCTGATAAGATTTATGTATTTCCACCCAAAAATTCTTCACTGCATCCTAGTTATTTTATAATATTCAAATTATTTTTTAATACGTTATCAATGAAATGTAATAAAAGATAAAAAATTAGTGTTTTTATGGCGCCTTCAGGCATTTTTTCAGTAGCTATGGCTGATTTATCTAAAGTTTGTAAAAAAAAATTATAAAATTAATAGGCTACTCAAAACTAGCCCTGATGATTTAGCAATTAAGTAACAAACTGACATAATCAAACAAAGCTTAGAATATAATAAACAATAGATTTCTGCACTACCCGCCGATAATCAAGAAGTAGACTGTAAACTAGTATTGGTTCACATTGACATATTGAAGCTTCACTCCCCCTAACAAATAGGTATTTTATAAGGCGCCTCATTTGTTATTATGTCGAAAATCCCAAGGAGCTATTGGATGTTTATCTTTCCATAATCCTTTTTTGTTTTGTTTTGCTCTGGTCTCTAATTTTACCATCATTTTGTTATTAGCTACCCCTTTATAACGATATGCCCAAGCATAACCTTGTTCGACCATTTTGGCATTGATATTAACTTTATTTAAAAAAATAGTACCTAAGGTTCTTTTATAGATATCTTTTTTGTTTTCTTTAACAAAAACATTTTTGCCGGCAACGAGTGACGCTAAATATTTCCGTGATACATTACCATAGGCTTGTTTACTTTCAGGTGCATCGATATCAAGCAAACGAACACGGATTTTTTGTTTTTTGATAGTTAAGATATCAACTGTATCACCATCAATTACTTTGACAACTTTACCATTGAAATCAGCATAAACTAGTGTGTTTGATAAAAAAAATAAAATAATACAAATAAATAAAGGTTTTAAATGATTCATTATGAATAAAAAATTATAAAAATTTGTAGCATTATACAGGATTTTTCATGCTATAACTAAATATGGACTTGATAAAAAAGAGATGATGTCAACCTTACTTGTATTTAATAAGGCTGACAGAATGAGTAGCTTTAAATTAAAAAGCGTTGGTATCTTGGAATAGACCTACTTTTAAATCAGAGGCTTGGTAAATAAGCTTACCATCAACAAAAACTTCGCCATCACCGATACCCATAATTAATTTGCGATTAATTACACGTTTGAAATGGATTTTATAGGTTACTTTTTTATTAGTTGGTAGTACTTGGCCAGTAAATTTTACCTCACCAACACCTAAAGCTCGGCCTTTCCCTTTACCACCAATCCAACCTAAATAAAATCCAACTAATTGCCACATAGCATCAAGCCCTAGGCAACCAGGCATAACTGGATCGTTTTTAAAATGACATTTAAAAAACCATAAATCAGGATTAATATCAAGTTCAGCTTCAACAAAACCTTTGCCAAAGTTACCTCCGTCCTCATTCATTTCGATAATACGATCCATCATTAACATTAAATCAGATGGTAATGGTGGTCCATCATGACCAAATAACTCATTATTTCCTGATTTAATCAGATCTGCTTTATCGTACGAAGATTTACGTTCAAATGTCATAAAAAAACCTTTTATTTAATGTAAATTAAAACATGTTTTGAAAAATTAAAAGTTACCTAACTTTCTTTTTCTATTCCGTAATTAATAAAATTTTGAACCAAAGTTTATTTGGTATTGTTACTTTTTGCAATATTTTTGCCATCTACTTAACCAACTATCTTGTTTTTTGTCCTGCAATAATATTGCCTGCATACGTGCATGAATCAACTGGTAAAGATTAATGCTATTTTTATCTTTATAAGGAATACCTGTTAGTAGATAAAGCGCATCAGCAACATGTTCAACAGACCATATTGAAAACTTTCCTTGATCGATTGCTTCAATAACATCATCATTTAAACTTAAATGGCGTTGATTAGTGGCTGGAATAATTACACCTTGTTGTCCAGTTAAACCTTGCTGTTTACAAACAGCAAAAAATCCTTCAATTTTTTCGTTCACTCCACCAATTGATTGGACATGACCAAATTGATCTACTGAACCAGTAACAGCCAATTGTTGATCAATAGGTTGCTGTGACAAAGCGCTAATTATTGCACAAAGCCCAGCAAGTGAAGCACTGTCACCATCAATTTCACTGTAAGATTGTTCAAACACTAAAGAAGTTGAAAAAGGTAATTGATGATTGATAGCAAATTCAGACATAATAAATGCCTGCATTATCATCATTCCTTTTGAGTGAATATTACCAGCTAATTCTGTTTTGCGTTCTATATCAATTATCTCTCCATCTCCAAAATGAATAAGACAACTTAGACGAGTGGGTTCACCAATCGCTTTTGGGTACCCAGGGTATTCAATTACTGATAATCCGTTTATTTGTCCAACAACTTGATCTTTAGTATTAATCATTATTTGATTACTAAATATTTCCTCATGTAGCCTTTCTTGCAGATAATTTTCATGCCATGATTTTTGCTTTATAGCAGAAGCGATGGCTGATTCATCAATTACACTATTTTGCATAAAGTGTGTAGCATTAACTAATAGCGAATTAATCCAATCTACCGAAAGAGGGAGGTAATGTTGATTACCAGTATAGCGAGTAGCTTCTTTGTAAATTTTTGCAAAAGCCAAGGTATCAATTTCAGGTAATTGTTGTTTGTTAGCGATAAATTTTAAGTAATTAACCCAGTGTCCTATTTGCTCGGGTGAGTTGATTGGTAATTCATTTTCAAATTCAGTATAAATAGAAGTTGAATAAAATTCAGGTTCGAGATCTTGTAATTCTGCTAAACTTAATCTATCCCCAACTAAAATAATTCGTAAATCAAGTGGCATAGGAGGAATAGACAAAGGTAAAGGATGAGATTCGTCAGCTGAAACCCATTCAAACTCTTGCTTTATTACCATTTGTTTTAGTTTAGACCATAACAATGGTTGGCTAAGTAGTGAGCGAAGGCCTAAAATTAAAATGCCACCATTAGCACGATGAACAAGTCCAGCTTGTAATTTTATAGGGCTATTTTCAGGTTGTCTAACACAACCAAATAGTTTTTCACTATCAACAGATGATGCAAATAAACAATTGTCTTGGGCTGCAAAATTATCTTGTTTGCTCTTTGCATTGGTCAGCGTAATTTTACTTTCGCTAAAAAAATAACTATAGCCTAATGAAGGTGAAGATAAATCAGATTTAATGGATTGTCTTAGTAAATCAAAAAAAAGCTCACTTTCAGGCGCTTTAAGCAACATAAAGCGTGGGCTATAACATACTCTTTTGGGTGGGCATAACAGTGCTAAGGCAGAGGCCACACGTGGTTGCCACATGAGTAAATGTTCTGATTTTTCTGATGCTAATGATATTGAATTATTAGTTTTGTTTCTAAGTTCAGAAATATAGGATAAATCAGGCTGGATCTGTTTTGCGTCGAGTTGTTTAATTGCCAAAGTTTTTATCTTTTTGTTAACTTATTTCATTTTGAAATTATAACAAGTATCCGATGTATCGCCAACAAATTACCAAAATCTTTATGGTAGCAAATAAAAAATTTACAGAAAGATTTTTTAAAATCAGGTAAACTAAAACATAATTTATTGTTTATTTATCTTAATAATCACCATTAGCAACGACTTAATATGCTCAAAATCAAAAATACTTACTTCAAAGACTATCGTGCCTCACAAATTGTTAGTTGGGGGCATTGGTTTACGTTGTTTAATATTTTTGTTGTAATTTTACTAGGTAGTCAATATTTATTTATTGCAGATTGGCCTCGTACTTTTATGGGCCGATTTTATGCAATCATTAGTGCAATCGGGCATTTCAGCTATTTGACCTTTATTGCTTATTTGATTCTGCTTTTTCCGTTAAGTTTTTTCATTCATTCATCTCGATGGCAAAGGATTATAGCAACTGTTTTTGCAACAGTAGGTCTTTCATTACTAATTATTGATATTGAAGTTTTTTCGCATTTTAGAATGCACCTTAATTTATCTATTTGGCAATTATTTTCATCGCAAAAAGTTACTTATTTAAGTACGGTATTTATTGCTATTCCGTTTATTTTGTTAATTGAAATTTTATTTTCGGTATGGAGCTGGAAAAAATTACGTAGCTTAAGTAAACGTAAACGCTATGCAAAGCCCGTAGTAATTCTTTTTATTCTTTGTTTCGTTGCCTCACATTTGATTCATATCTGGGCTGATGCTAATTTTTATCGACCAATTACTATGCAACGCTCAAGTCTTCCTCTTTCTTATCCTTTAACTGCTCGCCATTTTCTTGAGCGCTATGGTTTTATTAAAGAAAATGGTTATCGTGATCGTGTTGCTCAAGAAGGGAATCCTTTTGCGATGGCAATTGAATATCCGTTGGGAAGTATTGTTTATAATCAAAAGCCAATAAAAAATAATGTGTTAATGATTGTTATTGACGGGTGGAATACTAATTTATTAACTAAACATATGCCGTGGTTAAATGAGTTTTCTCAAGATAATATTTTCTTTGCTAATCATTATGGTGCAAGTAATCAATCCTATTTAAATGATTTTTCATTGTTTTATGGATTAGATCCTAACTACTATAATAGTATTCTTGTTGGACATAAACCGTCTGTATTGCTTGATGTCGTTACAAAACAGCACTACAACTTAGGTCTATTTTCGGAAGATGGTTTTGCTGAGCCTTTATATCGTTCAGCTTTGTTATCTAATTTTTCAATACCACAACCTAAAAAACAATCTAATAAACAAATAACAGAAAACTGGAGGGCTTGGCATGAAGAACAAAATAGCCTTGCTAATCATGCACCTTTGTTTTCTATAATCCAATATTCATTGGGTAGTAAAAATAAAAAAATCACGATTTCTGATCTTCAATCAGAAGCTAAAAAGTTAGATCAATATATCGAATCATTAATTGCATATTTAAGATTATCTAATGCCTATGATGATACGATTATTGTTATTACTGGTTCGAATGATATTAAAATTGACGAGGTGAAGAAAGTAGCATCACGCAATACAAGTAGCGACTTTAAGAGAGAATCATTAAAAGTACCATTGATTATATCATGGCCACATAAAGAAAGTACCCAAATAACAGAAGCAACTTCGCAAACTGATATTATGCTTACATTAATGCAAGACGCATTTTATGTTACTACGCCACCTCAACAATACAGTCAAGGTAAAAACCTATTTACTCGAAAACCTAGACAATGGCTAGTTGCTGGTGATGAAAATACTATAGCTGCACTTTATGATGATAAAACGGTTGTTTTAGATGCTTTTGGTCGTTCTAAAATTTATGATATTAATGGTAAATTGCAAAAAGAAGAAAAAATTAGCTTACCAATCTTTTTGCAAATCATCACTGAAAATCGCCGTTTTATGGTTGTGGATAATTGATTTAGCTTTTGAATAGAATAATAAAAAGAGGTGAAGATTACTTCACTTCTTTGCCCATTGCTTGTAAATCGGCATGATAAGATGAGCGTACAAATGGCCCACAAGCTGCATGAGTGAATCCCATATTTAATGCCGTTTGCTTTAATTCTTCAAACTCTTGTGGTGAAACATAACGTTCCACTGGTAAATGATATTTACTTGGTTGTAAATATTGACCAAGCGTTAACATAGTAACACCATGACTGCGTAGATCTTTTAACACTTGAATTAATTCTTGATTTGTTTCGCCAAGTCCTACCATCAAACCAGATTTTGTAGGAATTTCAGGATGTCGTTCTTTAAATGCTGCCAGTAATTTAAGTGACCCTTCATAGTTAGCGCCAGGGCGAATTCTCTTATATAAGCGAGGTATATTTTCTAAATTATGATTAAATACATCAGGTGGATTATTACTTAAGACATCAATTGCTTCATCAATACAACCACGAAAATCAGGTGTTAATGTTTCAACCTTTATATTTGGGTTTAATGCTCTGATTTCTCGAGTACAATTAGCAAAATGGCTAGCTCCACCATCTTTTAAATCATCCCTATCAACCGAGGTAATGACAACATAACGTAAATTCATTTCTTGAATGGTTTGCGCTAGCTTAATTGGTTCTTTACTGTCTGGCGGTAATGGTCTACCATGAGCTACATCACAAAATGGGCAACGGCGGGTACAAATATCGCCCAAAATCATAAAAGTAGCCGTGCCATGATTAAAACATTCAGCCAAATTAGGGCAAGACGCTTCTTCACAGACTGAATGTAATCCATGTTTGCGCATGGTGTTTTTAATATGTGCTATATTATCAGAGTGAGCAGATAATTTAATTCGCATCCATTCAGGTTTTTTTAGTGGTGCGACATCTTCTAATGTTACAGTTGGAATTAAGCGTGTCTTGTCTGCATCGCGATATTTTGAACTTCTGATTATTGTTTCATTATTTTGCATAATTGGTATCTTATCTTTGAGGTAACTGCTTAATAAAATTATTAGTTAATAGTTGTTTTATCTCTTTATGATTAATTTGAGAGACATATTCTTTTAGTTGCGTCATCTGTAATCCAGCGTAGCCACAAGGGTTAATGTTATTAAAAGGGGAAAGATCCATATCAACATTGAATGCTAGTCCATGTAAAGTACAACCTCGACTAATATGCAGCCCAAGTGAGCAAATTTTTTTTTCATTAATATAAACTCCCGGCGCATCAGACTTTGCATGAGCTATAATACCATAATGGAGCAATGTTTGAATGACACTATTTTCTAAATAACTAACTACATCTCGGATACCTATCTTAAGTCTTTTTAAATCAAATAAAATATACATGATTTGTTGACCTGGAGCATGGTAAGTAATTTGACCACCGCGATCGGTCTGAATAACAGGGATATTTGTCTGATTTAATAAATGTTCAGCTTTACCAACTTTACCTTGGGTAAATACAGGCTCATGTTCGACTAACCAGATTTCATCAAGAGAATGCTCATTACGTCGTTTTGTAAAGTCATGCATAGCTTGATAGGTATACACATATGGTTTAATTTTTAAGTCTTTGATTATGACATTATTAATGGTCATAGTTTTTTCTGTTGCCTTCAAGTAATGCTACCGAAATTTTTACAATTATATAACAGATTTTGTAATAACTTGACAACTTGTAGTTATTCTCAGTATAGCTGTTAGAAATAATATTTAAATTTAGTATTAATTAAAATTTATTTATTTATCAGATAAATACCATTTATTTTATTATTAGTATTGAAATAGTTGATTAATTTGATAGGAAGTAACATTCTTTTCAAAGAGGTAGTTTGCTTTACTTTTTTTTTTAAAATGGCAGACTGATATTAATGAAGCTCCGTAATGCAGAGTTTAAGCTTTTTTAGCTACGTTTTTTAATGTAATTAAGAATAGCAAATAATGCATTTTTCTAAACAAAAAAAGAGGTTTTTATATGTCGGACATGCAAATGAATGATGTCGATCCCATTGAAACACAAGATTGGCTCAAAAGTGTTGAGTCTATTATTCGAGAAGAAGGAATCGAACGTGCACAGTATATTATTGAACAAATAGTTAATAAGGCGAGAGATGGAGGTGTTCCAGTACTTTTTGGATCTTCAACAAGTAATTATGTCAATACTATTCCAGTAGAAGAGCAACCTGCTTATCCTGGTGATTGGGAAATAGAAAGACGTATTCGTTCAATTGTCCGTTGGAATGCAATTATGATGGTGTTACGAGCTTCAAAGAAAGATTTAGAGCTTGGTGGCCATATGGCATCGTTCCAATCTGCAGCTACTTTTTATGAAGTCTGTTTTAACCACTTTTTCCGTGCTCGTAATGAAAAAGATGGCGGTGATTTAATTTACTTCCAAGGGCACATCTCACCAGGTATTTACTCTCGAGCCTTTATTGAAGGACGTTTAACCGAAGAGCAGTTAGATAATTTCCGTCAAGAAGTTCATGGTAAAGGTTTACCATCATACCCTCATCCTAAATTGCTTCCAGAATTTTGGCAATTTCCAACAGTATCGATGGGGCTTGGTCCTGTTAATGCTATTTATCAAGCACGTTTTTTAAAATATTTAGAAAATCGTGGGTTGAAAGATACTTCTGAACAAACTGTTTATGCTTTCTTAGGTGATGGTGAGATGGATGAGCCAGAATCAAAAGGGGCAATTACCGTTGCAACACGTGAAAAACTAGATAATTTAGTTTTTGTTATCAACTGTAATTTACAACGTTTAGATGGTCCAGTAACGGGTAATGGTAAAATTATTAATGAACTAGAAGGTGTATTTGCTGGTGCTGGTTGGAATGTAATTAAAGTTCTTTGGGGCGACCGTTGGGATAAACTTCTACAAAAAGATAAATCTGGTAAGTTAATTCGACTAATGAATGAAACACTTGATGGTGATTATCAAACATTAAAATCAAAAGACGGTGCTTATGTTCGCGAGCATTTTTTTGGAAAATACCCTGAAACTGCTGAATTAGTTAAAGATATGTCTGATGAAGAAATCTTTAGATTAAACCGTGGTGGTCAAGATCCAGCTAAAATGTTTGCTGCATTCCAACGAGCAAAAGAAACTAAAGATCGTCCAACTGTTATTCTTGCTCACACCATAAAAGGTTATGGTATGGGGGCTGCTGCTGAAGCAAAAAATATCGCTCATCAAGTGAAAAAAATGAATATGGATGGCGTGCGTCATGTTCGCGATTTCTTCAATATTCCAGTGACAGATGAAGCACTTGAAAAATTACCATACATCAAATTTGAGGAACACACGCCAGAATACAAATACATTCATGAGCGTCGTGAAGCGTTACATGGTTATGTACCATCTAGATTAACTCATTTTTCAGGAACTGTTTCGATTCCTCCATTAAGTGAATTTGCTTCATTACTTGAAGCTCAATCGAAAGAAATATCAACCACTATAGCATTTGTCCGTGCACTTAATATTATGCTTAAGGATAAAGAACTTGCTCCACGTTTAGTACCTATTCTAGCTGATGAAGCACGTACTTTTGGTATGGAAGGTTTATTCCGTCAAATTGGTATTTATAATCCACACGGTCAACAATATACACCACAAGATAAAGAGCAAGTGGCTTATTACCGTGAAGATGAGAAAGGTCAAATTCTTCAAGAAGGAATTAATGAATGTGGTGCAACGGCTTCTTGGATTGCTGCGGCAACTTCATATAGCACAAATGATTTTCCAATGATTCCATTCTACATTTACTATTCAATGTTTGGATTCCAGCGTATTGGTGATCTAATGTGGGCAGCAGGTGATCAACAAGCACGTGGATTTATGATTGGTGGAACCTCTGGTCGAACAACGCTAAATGGCGAAGGTCTACAACACCAAGATGGCCACAGTCACATTCAAGCATTAACCATCCCTAACTGTATATCATATGATCCTGCTTATGCTTATGAAGTTGCGGTAATCATGCAAGACGGTTTACGTCGCATGTATGGTGAACAAGAAAACGTTTACTACTATATTACAACTCTCAATGAAAACTACGCACAACCAGCAATGCCAGAAGGTGCAGAAGAGGGCATTCGACGAGGTATTTATAAACTAGATACCGTTGAGGGTCAAAAAGGCAAACCGACTGTTCAGTTACTAGGTTCAGGCTCTATTTTACGCCATGTTCGTGAAGCGGCTGAAATCTTAGCTAAAAATTATGGTATTAGCTCAGAAGTTTATAGCGTAACATCATTTACTGAACTTGCTCGTGATGGTCAAGATTGTGAACGATATAATATGTTACATCCAAGTGAAACACCAAAAGTGCCTTATGTTGCACAAATTATGAATAACAATCCAGCGGTGGTTTCAACTGATTATATGAAATTGTTTGCTGAGCAAATTCGTGGATTTGTACCTGCTGAAAGTTATCGAGTGCTCGGTACTGACGGGTTTGGTCGCAGTGATAGCCGTGAAAATTTACGTCATCACTTTGAAGTCGATGCATCTTATGTTGTGGTTGCAGCATTGGGTGAACTTGCTAAACGTGGCGATATTGAAGTTAGCGTTGTTGAAGATGCGATCAAAAAATTCGAAATCAATGCCGATAAACTTAATCCACGAATTGCATAAGAGGTTATTATAATGAGTATTCAAATCAAATTACCTGATATCGGTGGTGACGAAGTAGAAGTAACCGAAATTCTGGTTAAAATAGGCGATAAAGTTGAAGCTGATCAATCAATTATGACAGTTGAAGGTGACAAAGCCTCAATGGAAATTCCTGCACCACAGGCTGGTATTGTTAAATCTATTACTGTAAAAATTGGCGATAAAGTCAAAACAGGCGTAGACATTATGGTCTTTGATGAGCAAGGAGGTGAAACTGCGGCTCCAGCTACAGCAACAGCAACAGCAGAAGAAGCACCAAAAGTTGAAGTAACACCAACTGCAACTAGCCAAATGGTAGATGTAAAAGTCCCAGATATTGGTGGTGATGAAGTCGAAGTGACGGAAATTTTGGTAAAAGTGGGCGATACTATATCTGTTGATGATTCATTAATTACTGTTGAAGGTGATAAAGCCTCAATGGAAGTACCAGCAACCATTGCAGGTACGGTTAAAAGTATCACGATAAAAGTGGGTGATAAAGTGAAAACAGGTTCCAAAATCATGGAATTTGAAACCACATCTAGTGCAGCTCCTGCTACTCAATCGGCTCCAGCTGCCTCAGCGCCTGTTGCTGAAAAAGCAGCACCTGAGCCAACGCCAGCACCAGTTGCTGCAAAATCAGCTCCTGCTTCATCAAGCAATGAGTTTGTTGAAAACGATGCTTATGCTCATGCAACACCATCTGTACGTCGTTTAGCACGTGAATTTGGTGTCAATCTAGCAAAAGTTACTGCTACAGGTCCTAAAAACCGTATTTTACGCGAAGACATTCAAACTTACGTAAAAAATGCTGTTAAACAAATTGAAAGTGGTGCTACAGGTGGTGCATTACCTGGTCTATTACCATGGCCTAAAGTTGATTTTAGCAAATTTGGTGAAGTTGAAAGTTTACCATTAACTAAAATTCAAAAAGTATCAGGTGCAAATTTACACCGTAACTGGGTAATGATTCCGCATGTGACAGAATTTGATGAAACAGATATTACTGATTTAGAAGCATTCCGTAAGCAACAAAATGCAGAAGCAGATAAGAAAAAACTTGATCTTAAGATCACGCCACTTGTGTTTATCATGAAAGCGGTAGCAAGTGCATTAACAGCGTATCCACGCTTTAATAGCTCATTATCTGAAGATGCCCAAACCTTAATTATCAAAAAATACATTAATATTGGTGTTGCTGTCGATACACCAAATGGTCTTGTAGTACCCGTATTTAAAGATGTTGATAAAAAGGGTATTGTTGAACTTTCTCGTGAGCTTGCGGCAATTTCTAAAAAGGCACGTGAAGGTAAATTGACGGGTAGCGATATGCAAGGTGGGTGTTTCACTATTTCTAGCCTTGGTGGCATTGGTACAACCTCGTTTACACCAATTGTTAATGCGCCAGAAGTTGGTATTTTAGGTGTATCTCGCTCTAGCATGAAACCAGTTTGGAATGGCAAAGAGTTTACACCACGGCTAATGTTGCCATTATCATTATCATTCGATCACCGAGTTATTGATGGTGCTGATGGTGCACGCTTCTTAAGCCATATTGTCAACGTCTTATCCGACTTACGTCGTTTAGTGATGTAATTAAGGAGATCAAATTATGAGTCAAGATGTTAAAACACAAGTTGTGGTTTTAGGAGCAGGACCAGCGGGTTATTCCGCTGCGTTCCGTGCTGCCGACCTTGGACTAGAAGTTACCCTTGTTGAACGTTATTCAACACTTGGTGGTGTTTGTTTAAATGTAGGCTGTATTCCATCAAAAGCATTACTTCATGTTGCTAAAGTAATGGATGAAGCAAAATCATTAACCGAACATGGTATCCATTTTGGTACACCTAGACTTGAATTAGACAAAGTGCGTGGCTGGAAAGAAAAAGTCATTAGTCAACTGACTAATGGACTAGCTGGTATGGCCAAAATGCGCAAAGTTAATGTTATTCAAGGTGAAGCACAGTTTACTGGTAGTCATACAATGGAGGTGACTTCATCAAAAGGAATCACTAAGATCACCTTTGATAATGCAATTATTGCAGCGGGCTCTCGTCCAATCAAGTTGCCTTTTATTCCACATGATGATCCTCGTATTTGGGATTCTACAGATGCCTTAGCTTTAACCACCATTCCTAAAAAATTATTATTAATGGGTGGCGGAATTATAGGTCTTGAAATGGGGACTGTATACCATGCACTTGGTTCAGAAGTCGATGTAGTTGAAATGTTTGATCAAGTGATTCCGGCTGCAGATAAAGATGTAATTAAAGTCTTTACTAAACAGATCCAAAAGAAATTCACGTTACGATTGGAAACTAAAGTTACTACCGTTGAAGCAAAACATGATGCAATTTATGTCACCATGGAAAAGAAAGACGGCAGCACCGAAACTCATACTTATGATGCGGTATTAGTGGCTATTGGTCGTACACCAAATGGTAAATTAATTAGTGCGGAAAAAGCAGGCGTTAATGTTACTGACCGTGGATTTATCGAAGTCGATAAACAGATGCGTACCAATGTTCCGCATATCTATGCAATTGGAGATATTGTAGGTCAACCAATGCTTGCGCACAAAGGCGTACACGAAGGTCATGTGGCAGCAGAAGTAATTGCAGGTAAAAAACACTTCTTTGATCCAAAAACCATTCCTTCTATCGCTTATACCGAACCCGAAGTTGCTTGGGTTGGTTTAACTGAAAAAGAAGCGAAAGAAAAAGGTATTGATTATGAAGTATCAATCTTCCCATGGGCAGCTTCAGGACGAGCTATTGCTTCTGATTGCTCTGAAGGGATGACAAAACTGATCTTCAATAAAGCAGATAATCGCCTATTAGGTGGTGCGGTTGTTGGTGCAAATGGCGGTGAATTACTTGGTGAAATCACCTTAGCTGTCGAAATGGGTTGTGATGCTGAAGATATTGCATTAACAATTCATGCTCACCCAACATTGCATGAATCAATTGGCTTAGCCTCTGAAATTTATGAAGGCTCTGTCACTGATTTACCAAATGCTAAAGCGAAGAAGAAATAGTAATAAGTTATTTATATACTTAATAAAATGCCGTTAGCTCAAACTAACGGCATTTTTATTTTTTTATAAGATAATTTTTGTCAAAAACTTTCAGGTAACTATACGTTTCAGTAAAAAATGAATCAAATAACTAAGTGTTGATCTTAATGAAAACGAGAGATAAATAAGTTATATATTTTTGATAACTTTGGTAAACGTCAATACCCTAGTATTGGTTATTAACAGGTGTCTTTATATTATTAAAAAGATTACAATACTTAGGATTTTATTCAGATGATTTAGATGATTTATCTAAGATAAATTTGTCTGTAAGTATATTAAGAGATTTTTCAAAAAAACGATACCAATCAAAATAAATTGAAAAAATGAGGTTAATATGAACACACAGGAAATACAAACAAAATACGGCATTATTTATGCACGAAATGCATTGATATTATCTGACGTTAAATTAGAATGTATACCATTCACTTTGATGGTCAATACATCATTATCACTAGCAGGCTGTAAGCCAAAAATCTTAAATGTTCCAGAAGTTAAAGTTACATTTATTTTTAGTGATATTGATAGCTTATCTATTTATCTAATAGATGAATACCCTTATGAAAAATATTCAAAATCTAGTTTTGATTTAGTAGACGAAGTTCATAAAAAAGGTAAGCAACGTATAATTCTTAGTACTTATGATCATATTTTTGATGTTATAGGCAGATATAAAATTGAATATGATTAATTGATAGAAGAAATACTAACATAAACCTATTTATTATTGATTGTTGACAGCCTAATAATACTCAGTAAGTATTGGTAATAGAAATTATTATAAATAAAATTCATAAAACACGACTCTATCTTTCTGCCTTTGATTAAATAGCTTGGAATTTTGATTCACAAAGTATTAAACAATATTTGGATGTTGGTAACAGAATTTGATATGTCAAAACTGAATGTTTTTGCTGATCAAAATTTAATTTTTGAACACGCCTTGTCTGTTAAGTCATTCTTCGTACTTTTAAATCTAGACGCACATCATTTTATCTAGTTTTTTGAGAAATTTTTGAAAATAAATTAATCTTTAGGGATTAATGGTAAGGCTGATAAACGTGGTAAATATCTAAATCAATCACATAGTCTACAGCAATATTTTTATTATACGGATAAATTTGATAACCATAACGAAAGCAAAATATGTGAGTAAAATTTTCGGAACCTACATCATTGAGAACTTTCATCATACGCGATTTTAACTGCCCTATTGATGAAGCTTTGCCTGAAATTAATGTATTACCATAAAAACTTTCAATTTCAATTATCATTTTTTTAGATTTTAAAATTTATCTTGTCGTAGAATTTAGTTAACGTAATTGATAAGGAATAGAAACTTGTTACAAAATAATTTTTTAACTGTAACACCAAGCCCCAAATAAACCAATATTAAGTTTATAAAATACTTCTTATTATGTCTATAATATTTCGGTTTATCCTCTCACCATGCTATATATTGTTTATGCGATATAAGCCCGATAACTAGCTCAAACTGTATTTTAAAAGTGATTAAGTATATAATGCTCCGCAAATTTAATTAATTTTTATCATCTAAAATATACTTCTATGAAATCTTCAATTATCAACAAATTAGAAATGCTACAAGAGCGTTATGAAGAAGTTCAAGCATTATTGTCAGATGCTTCGGTTATTGCGGATCAAAATCGCTTTCGCACTTTGTCTAAAGAATATTCGCAATTAACAGGGGTGGTTAAGTGCTTTTCTGATTGGAAGCAAACACAAGAGGATATCGAGACAGCTAAAATGATGCTATCTGATCCTGAAATGAGTGAAATGGCACAAGAGGAGTTAAACGAAGCATTAAGTCGAGTTGAAGAACAAGAAAAGCAATTACAAGTTTTATTATTACCTAAAGATCCTAATGATGATTATAACTGTTTTGTCGAAGTTAGAGCTGGAACTGGTGGTGATGAAGCGGCTATTTTTGCTGGCGATTTAGCACGAATGTATACAAGATTTGCCGAATCACGGAATTGGCGTGTTGAGATTATGAGTGCAAATGATGGTGAACATGGTGGCTATAAAGAAGTTATTATGTTAGTTAGTGGGGATGGTGTTTATGGTAATTTGAAATTTGAATCAGGTGGACACCGAGTCCAACGTGTACCAGAAACAGAATCTCAAGGTCGTATTCATACATCTGCTTGTACTGTTGCTGTTTTACCAGAAGTCCCTGAAGCAGAAATGCCTGAAATCAACCCCGCTGATTTAAAAATTGATACCTATCGTTCATCTGGCGCAGGTGGTCAGCATGTTAATACAACAGATTCTGCTATTCGTATTACCCATATTCCTACAGGCATCGTTGTTGAATGTCAAGATGAGCGATCGCAACATAAAAACAGAGCCAAAGCAATGTCAGTTTTAGCTGCAAGAATTCAAGATGCGGAACTACGTAAGCGCCAACAAGAAGAGGCTTCAACACGTCGAAATCTATTAGGTTCAGGCGATCGTTCAGATAGAATCAGAACATATAATTATCCACAAGGTCGAGTAACCGATCATCGAATTAATTTAACACTTTACCGTTTAGACGAAGTCATGGAAGGAAAATTAGAGATGCTAATTGATCCGATTGTGCAGGAATATCAAGCCGATCAATTAGCAGCTTTATCGGAACAAGATGAATGACATACTTACAATGGCTTAAAAGTGCATCTCAAACCTTAACAGATAGTGAAAGCCCAAAGCGAGATGCTGAAATTTTACTGAGTTTTGTTACGCAAAAAACGCGGACATTTTTAATGGCGTTCAGTGAAACATTGCTAACTGATGATGAATTGATTGCTTTATCTGAATGTTTAGAACGCAGGAAAAATGGTGAGCCTATCGCTTATATAACTGGCGAAAAAGAGTTTTGGTCTTTAAAGTTTCATGTTTCTAACGCCACTTTAATACCTAGACCGGATACCGAAAAATTAGTTGAATTAGGTTTAGAGTATCTTCCTAAAGTGCCTTGTGAAGTATTGGATCTTGGCACGGGAACAGGCGCGATAGTTATTGCAATGGCAACCGAACGTCAAGACTGTTTATTTACCGCAATTGAAAAAAATAAAGATGCCCTAATCTTAGCTCAAAAAAATGCTGCCCAAATTGGGGTGAATAATGTTTATTTTTTACAAGGTGATTGGTACAAACCAATAAAGAATAGAAAGTTTTCAATGATTGTCAGTAACCCTCCTTATATTGAGCCAACAGACATCCACTTATCCCAAGGTGATGTACGCTACGAACCAAGAAGCGCATTAGTTTCTGAAGATGATGGTTTAGCTGATATTAAACTAATTGTACAAGGTGCAACTAAGCACTTAAACCAATATGGGTGGTTATTAATAGAACATGGTTGGAAACAAGGCGAGGCAGTGCAAACTGTTTTTAAACAACACGGATTTCAATTAGTAGAAACCTTCACCGACTATAGCGGTAATGACAGAGTCACCCTTGGTCGCTGGTTTAAACCTTAACTAGGAAAATTTTATTATGCAACAAAAAAAAGTAAACGTTGGTGACATTACTGTCGCTAATGATCTACCCTTTGTACTATTTGGTGGTATGAATGTGCTTGAATCTCGTGATTTGGCGATGAAAATCTGTGAACATTATGTCACCGTTACCAATAAACTGAATATTCCTTATATTTTTAAAGCTTCTTTTGATAAAGCAAATCGCTCATCAATTCATTCCTATCGTGGGCCAGGATTAGAAGAAGGGCTAAAAATATTCCAAGAGCTTAAACAACAATTTGGCGTTAAAATTATTACTGATGTACATACAGAAGTACAGTGTCAACCCGTTGCCGATGTGGTTGATGTAATTCAATTACCTGCCTTTTTAGCAAGACAAACTGATTTAGTTGTTGCAATGGCTAAAACAGGCGCAGTAATTAATGTCAAAAAGCCACAATTTGTCAGTCCAGGGCAGATGGGCAATATTGTTGAAAAATTTGAAGAGGCTGGTAACAATCAAATCATCCTTTGTGATCGTGGTAGCTGTTTTGGTTATGACAACTTAGTGGTTGATATGCTTGGTTTTAACATTATGAAAAAAGCAAGCAAAGGGTCACCAGTTATTTTTGATGTTACTCATGCTCTTCAATGTCGTGATCCTATGGGAGCAGCATCAGGTGGACGTCGTGGCCAAGTAACAGAACTTGCACGTTCGGGTATGGCTGTTGGTATTGCTGGGTTATTTTTAGAATCCCACCCAGATCCAAGTCATGCAAAATGTGATGGACCGTCAGCGTTACCATTAGCAAAACTGGAACCTTTCTTAAAACAGATAAAAGCCATTGATGAACTAGTAAAAAGTTTTGATGAAATTGATACTGAAAGCTAATTTTAAAAGTAGTTTTTACATTATTTATGTTTGATTATAAACAAAAATCTTAATAATAAAAGAAATGCTGGTCATTTCTTTTATTGTTTTTATATCAATAAACTTAAAAATAAGCTGTATAACAGAATTGAAATAGGTCGAGATAATCAAATATTCTTATCCGTAGTTTAACCGATAAGAATAGGTAATAAAAAAGTGTATTGATAAAACTTAATGAAGTGTCTGCATAAGCTCAGCTTCATCAAGATCGTCATCATTCCCATCTTCAAAATAAGTGCCCCAACCATCATATGTGACGTCAAATTGGGTAGTAAGTGCGATGATTTCTGAAATTTGTGCATTTATTAGTTCGGCATTGAGTGGGCTTTCGGTAACAATATCAAAAGCGATAACAACATTGCCTGCATCGTCAATATCTTCATCGGGGTCGGTTGCTTCATAGCCTAATTTATAGGCTTCTACTGCTACTTTTTCTAATTTATCAAAATGTTGTGATGAAATGTGATGTTCTATGATATAAAGCGCATGCGGATCGCTACCATCTTCTAATAGCTCCTCAATAATAGCGAGAGTATCTTGCTGAGCAAGACGAATTCGATCTTTCATAATATACCTTTTAGTGGTCGAGCAAATTGTATGGTATATTACACGTTTAAAAATAATTTTCGAGAAAAAAATGATCGTTGATTTACATTCACATACTACGGCATCGGATGGTCTCTTAGCACCTAGCGAACTTGTCAAAAGAGCTGTAGATAACCAAATTGCTATTTTGGCTATTACCGATCATGACACCGTTAAAGGTTTACCTGAAGCTCAAAAAACGATTGCTAACGAAAATTTACCTATTAAATTAGCTTGTGGTGTTGAAATATCAACTTCTTGGAAAAACAACGAAATCCATATTGTTGGGTTAAATATTGATATTGCACATCCTGAGTTAACGACACTGCTATCATCACAAGAACAAGGAAGAATCGATCGAGCGTTGGCGATAAGCCATAAATTAGCTAAAGTTAGTATTCAAAATGCTTATCAACAAGCACAACAATTTGCAAAAGGAGACATTGTTTCGCGTGCTCATTTTGCAAGATTTTTAGTTGCTAATGGCTATGTTAAAGACGTCAAACGCGCTTTTAAAACGTACTTAGGTAAAGGTGGTTATGCTTATGTACCTGTAACATGGTGTAGTATTTCAGATGCAGTTAATGCCATTCATGCAGCAGGAGGGCAAGCAGTGCTTGCGCATCCAAGTCGCTATGATCTCACTTTAACTAAATTGAAATTATTAATAAGTGAGTTTAAAGCTAGTGGTGGTGATGCAATTGAAGTTTCACAAAGCAGGCAAACACAAGATGATTTACAAAAATTAGCTAAATTAGCCAATGAATTTGAACTATTGGCTTCACAAGGATCGGATTTTCATGGTGTTGACACCTATTTAGATTTAGGGAAAACAACCCCACTACCCGGTAGTGTTACACCCATTTGGAATAATTGGAAACTCTAAATAAATCTGGATTAAAATCGATTTATATTCGTGCTTCACTATAAGGTTAACGATATAAAATTTAATCATGCAAATCAGATTAACAATAATATTGATATAGAAGAAAATCATGAGTCAAACTTTTTATATTCATCCAGATAATCCGCAAACTCGATTATTAAATCAAGTTGTCAACATATTAAATGATGGTGGTGTTATCGCTTTTCCGACCGATTCAGGATATTCATTGGGTTGTTTACTAGACAATAAATCGGGTGTTGATCGAATTTGTCAAATTCGTCAACTCGATAAAAATCACAATTTTACCTTGATGTGCCGTGATCTTTCTGAACTATCTAGTTATGCTTTTGTAGATAACACAACTTTTCGGTTACTAAAAAATAATACCCCTGGTAAATATGTTTTTATTTTACAGGCAAGTAAAGAAGTACCCCGTCGATTGATGAATGAAAAACGCAAAACAATTGGACTAAGAATTCCTGATAATAAAATTGATTTAGCGTTGCTCGAATTATTAGGGCAGCCATTAATGACTGCGACATTAATTTTACCTAATGATGACCAAGCACAATCCGATCCCGACGAAATAGAAGATAAAATAGGTTATCAGCTTGATGCGATTGTGCACGGTGGTTATATAGGTCAACAACCTACTAGCGTAATTGACTTGACTAATGATTATCCAAAAATTATTCGTAAAGGAAGTGGAGACACTAAGCCATTCGAATAAATGTCCATTTTTTATTGTCAATATCTCGACAATATAATTAATAGAAAATTGATACCTGAGAAGGTAACAGCGAGGATTTTATGAAAAATAGAAAATCAGCATTCCCACTACTTGGCAAAAAGACAAATAGCGTTAACGCAAAAGAAAAGCAACTCTATGAAAAACCAAAAACCTCAAGAGTACCAGCTATTATACACAAAACATCGGCACATGATAATACTGAAAAACTCCAAAAAGTATTAGCTAATTTAGGTAATGGATCACGCCGAGAGATTGAAGCCATGATTGTGGCAGGTAAAATCAGTGTAGATGGAAAAATTGCCACATTAGGCGATCGGGTTGATGTTAATGCCAATCCGAAAATTCGTATCAATGGTCATTTAGTTCAGCTTAGAAGTAAAGAAAAAGAAGTTTGCCGAGTACTAGCTTATTATAAACCAGAAGGCGAAATTTGTTCACGGAACGATCCTCAAGGACGTGCGACGGTTTTTGAGCGGTTACCTAGATTAAAAAATGCTCGTTGGGTGAACATTGGCCGACTTGATATCAATACATCGGGTTTATTATTATTTACAACTGATGGTGAATTAGCTAATCGATTAATGCATCCACGGCACGAGATTGAGCGTGAATATGCAGTACGAGTATTTGGTAATGTGACCGATCAACAAATTAACCAACTTCGTAAAGGAGTGCAACTAGAAGATGGCCCAGCCTCATTTCAATCAATTAAAGCTCAAGGTGGTGATGGAATTAACCAATGGTTTAATGTAGTTATAACAGAAGGCCGTAATCGAGAAGTTCGTAGAATGTGGGAAGCTATTGATGTGCAAGTTAGTCGATTGCTACGCATTCGCTATGGCAATATCACTTTACCCAAAGGATTATCACGCGGAACTTGGCTAGAACTTGGTATTAACTCAGTCAATTACTTACGTGAACTAGTCGGTTTGCCACCTGAATCTAAAAGTTTCACCACAAGTTCTTCTTCTGACAAAAGAATAGTAAGACCTAAACGAGTCAAACTTAATCAACAGACTAAAACAACACGGCAAAGAGTAACTCAAAAAGCAACTCGAAAATAATCTTAACTTAGCCCTTAAATAGTTTAGTTATTTAAGGGTGCCTGCATAAAATATAATTCAAATCTTTTATATTTGAAATAAAACTCATCGCCAAATAATAATGAGTAACTAGTTAATCAATTTTTAGCAAAAAAAGTTAATAAATTAACGCTAATTTATAATAGACTCACCAACTAGCTTATTAATCAATCTATATTTAAACAGTTTTCATCTTAATAACAAGATGAACAAGCAAAAAAATAAACTAAAATGAATTGAAAGGAAAATTATGCGTATAATTATAGCTGTTTTTTTTATGTTCTTATTAGCCGCTTGTCATACACGTACAGCAGAAGAAGCTTATAAAGAAGGAAAATATTTAGAAAGCATCAACTTATTGGCGGATAGTATTGAGGATAAGGGTACTGCAAAATTAGGTCAAAAAGACGTACAACGACTACAAAATATCGTCAATAGTGTTATGCAACATTATGAAACAACTTTATCAAATACCAATAATCAGGATTATGCCAAACGAATAGAATGCTACCAAAATTTATTAGCAATGAAACTGCGATTAAGTGATCGCTTTTATAGCCAAGAAATTAGTTTTTTTGATAATAAATATGATTTTACTAAATTACAAGAGAGTATCGCAAAAGAGTACTATGATTATGGTAATTCAATCACAGGAACCGATAGTAAAAGTTATAGAATAAAAGCCGATTTATACAAAAAAGGATTTGAGCAATACAACTATAAAAACATTGAAAGTTTGTATAACAATGCAAATAAAAAATATATGCAACTTGCTGCTAAAGATTATTATGACCAAGGAAAAATGTTAGCACAGCAAGGTAATTATAAAGCTGCTGCGGATGCATTTAATAATGCCTCGGAAGTATATCAGCCTCTTGGCAAGTACAAAGATAGTGACAAACTTTCTATTGAGAATGATAGAAAACACTGTACTCAACAAGCAGAAAATGCTTATGAACAAGCACAACAATTAGCTCGAACGGCAACACGTCGTTATCAATTTCGAGAAGTAGCCCAATATTACGCTTCAGCTGCTTCGGCTTATCGCCAATACGGATCGTTTCGCGATGCAAATTTTCAAGCAGATAAATATAAAAGAGAAGGGAAAGTAAAAGTTTATTATAATTCTTCAGAATTAAAATCTTATGTAACAGATCTATTAAGTAAAGACTTTATAGAATTTGTTATCTACCAACCAGGGCAAGCAGATGTCACGATCCGTGTAACGACAAATGTTGAATTTTCTGATCTTGGTAAATCAGTTAACAATGAAACCAAAACCGAAAAAATATTTGATAAATTTATTGAATTCGCTGACGAAAACGGTAATAAAAAGCAAATTAAAACCTATAAAGATCAAGAATTTAATTTACAAACGGTGACTCACAGCAATAAATTAACCTTGACCACTGAAATTGAAGCTCATGGAATCTATAGTTACAGTAAATCATTTAACGTTGTACAAACATCAGCAAAACATGATTATATCTATTCTGGCAATGTGCCATCAAATTTACATAATTACAGTAAAGGAACATTGCAAACCAAAGATAGCTTGCTTCGAGCAGCAAAAGACCAGCAATTAACAGAATTAAAAGTATATATTGAAGATATGGTTCGAGATTTATCATATCTATAATTACTATAAATGTCATAACTAAAACTTAACTAAATAAAGACTACTTACTCATTGGTGCTTATTTTTGTAAATGAGTAGTCCAATGAGTAAACTGAATTTTTTCATTTATTTGCTGGTTTGCTTTAATTCTTTCAATATAAAGAAGCACGGGCTGGATTAGATCATCTTTAATCAAAGATTAAAGATGTGTTTTGGGACAGCGTTGGTTAGCAAACACGGTTTTCGGCTAAATAAAACTTGAAGCCTTGTTGATGCATGATTCCTAGCATTGTTTATAATATTTTTTCAAATTATTATAAACAACACTAGAAATTCCTACATTTTAACCATGAAGTGTAAATACCCTATGTTTTTTTACAAATACTTTTTAGAATCCTCAACGACTGTTTTTGCTATTTATTCCGCATTAAGAAAAACCGAAAATCTAGTTCAACTAAAAAATAGGTTTATACTAAAACGTATAGTTACCTGAAAGTTTTTGACAAAAATCTCAATTTTAACACTTCTATTTTGAGAGGGCAGATAACTTACTAGGCAGTGAAATACCTCTTGATGAATTAAAACACGTATCACATGCCCACAAAACCAATGGTGTCACTACAAACCACCACAATCCCACAGCAAACTCAAGGCTAACCGCCTGCTGACTCAAGATGACAGACATTATCAGTATGACAAATACGGCAATGTTATTCGAGAATTACGAGGTAAACGGCAGCATCGAAAAATCAAATTATTCCGAGAAGATAGCTTTATTGAAGCTTTAAAAACAGAAGGGCTTAATGAAAAAGTTGATTTTATAAATGAACATCCTGAATTTTCTGAGCTTAAAAAATATACGATACCAAATATTCAGCTAGATGTTATTGATTGTAAGAAAGGTCGCGAATTTGTAGAAACGCAGTTAAATGATTGGGATAAGCTTTTTAAATTTAGCCTTGTTATACAAACAGTTAACATCGCTTGAAACTTTTCACACGAAACATGCCATCATAAAAGAATGTACGAAAGCAGGAGATTCAAATCAAAGTTATCAGTTCGCTACAAGAGAACTTGACGGAGCATTCGATGAAACTAAACAACTTAATTTTTTTATTACTCAATCAACTAATTTAAGTAAAGGTAAACGTTTAGCCAAATCGGTAATAGCTACCTTTTCTTTATAATATAAACGCCATATCTTTTGTCAGTGATAAGGCGTTAGTTTTTTTTTTCATGTATATTTTTTATAGCCGTTTTTTAAACCTCAATAAATAAAGCGGTTGTTCCTGCATTAAATTTTTATCACTTTTGATGTTTACAATCTTCATACTAACCTCTACACTAATCGATGTTCTCAACGGGGTGCCCAGAAGGGCTGAGAATGTTAGATAACATAACATAACCCGCCGAACCTGAACTGGATCATGCCAGCGGAGGGATTTGAGTATTGCTCTTGCTCAAACCTTTTGTCTTTTATTTGCTATTTTGGAGGCAAAATGTTTTGTAAAAAATCGTTATTATCTTTGCTATTTTCGGTACCTTTTATGGCAAATGCTGCCAATTTAAAACCAACCTTAACTGTTTACAGTTATAATTCATTTATTTCAGAATGGGGACCGGGAAAAGAGATTGAAAAGGGGTTTGAAGCGCAGTGTAACTGTGAACTTGAGATTGTTACATTAGGTGATGGGGTGGCGGTTTTAAATCGAATGCGCCTTGAAGGTAATAAAACCAATGCTGATGTGATCTTAGGGTTAGACAATAATTTTTTAGAACAAGCCAAACAAGCCCAAATAGTTATACCTCATCAAATCACTAAACCAGATAATTTAAATACCGACTGGTGGGATAGTGATTTCATGCCTTATGATTTTGGTTATTTCGCTTTCATTTATGATCAACAAAAAATCAGTAATCCACCACACAGCATGCATGAGTTAGTAGATAATAAAGCCAACTGGAAAATTATCTATCAAGATCCACGAACCAGCACTCCAGGGTTAGGTTTATTATATTGGATGAAAAATATATATGGTGATGATTCCGCATCTGCATGGCAGAAAATAGCAAAAAATACTGTGACAGTGACCAAAGGTTGGGGCGAAGCTTATGGCCTATTTTTAAAAGGCGAAGCTGATTTTGTGCTTAGTTATAGTACTTCGCCAGTAGCACATATTATGAATGATAATGATCATCGTTATGCTGCTGCTATTTTTGACGAAGGGCATTATCGCCAAGTCGAAGTTGCGGGTATTACTAAGTATAGTCAGCATCCCGAATTGGCACGTGCTTTTTTACAATATTTATTAACGCCTGATGTACAACGTCAATTTGCTGAAAAAAATTTCATGTATCCGATTATTAATATAACGTTGCCTGAAGCTTTTCAGCAAATTGAACCAGTCAATAAAGCACTTGAGTTTGATGTTAAGCAAGTTAAAAATAACCAAAAGAGGTGGGTTCGTGAATGGAAATCCACCATTAGTAAATAGTTTTATTCAGTATAATGTTGAAATTAAGAACGTTAATCCCTGGCATTAGTGCTGCAAGCTTGATTTTAGTTGTATTAGGATCAGCACTATTTGCGCTTTGTTTAGTTGCTTTTGAGTCTAATAATTTAACTGTTTATTTTGATAACTATTTATTACATGTTGTTTGGATAACGGTATTTCAAGCAACGTTATCAACATTGCTATCTGTATTATTGGCAATATTGATGGCTAAAGCCCTATCGATGGTGAATTTTTTGGGTAAAAATGTATTGCTACGCATTATGCCTATCACCTTTATTTTTCCTACGTTGGTTGTGGTAACGGGGTTATTATCTGTTTATGGGCAACATGGTTTATTAGCGTCGTTTTGTCATTATTTGGGTTTGCCTTTTGTGATATCCATTTATGGTTTAAAAGGTATTTTATTGGCACATATATTTCTTAATTTCCCTTATGCTTGTTGCTTGTTTTATCAGACCTTAAATAGTGTGCCTGTCGAACACAAGCAATTAGCTGATCAATTAAATTTTTCGAGTTTTACTTATTTTAAATTGGTGGAATGGCCACTATTGCGTCGACAATTGTTTCCTATGGCATCGCTCATTTTTATGCTTTGTTTTTCTAGCTTTGCTATTGTATTGGCACTTGGTGGAGGGCCTAAATATACCACACTTGAAGTTGCTATTTATCAATCAATCCGTGAATTTGATCTGATACAAGCTGTGCTTTTAGCATTTTTGCAGTTGGTTTGTTGTGCTTTTTTTATGGGGCTGATGCAAAAGTTTAATTATAGCTATAAATTTAACACTTGCTATATTAAGCAGAATTATCGTTTACCTGTTTCGTTTAGTTTAGTTTTGCCCAGTATTGTTATTATTGTTATTGGTGCATTATTTATTTTGCTACCCATCATAACTATATTAATAAAAGGTATTTATTTCTTTCAGTGGTCATTTTTTTCAGTGGCTTTTCAACGTGCAGTTATATTTTCGTTATTAATTGCTATTGGATCAGCTAGCATTGCAATGCTACTAGCTTTATTATTACTTTATACAAACAGCCGATTATTGATTAATCAGCAAATAAATTGGAGTAATCGGTTAATGTTAGTTGGATCGCTGATTTTAATTATTCCAAGCATGGTGCTGGCGTCTGGTTTGTTTTTACTGTTATTTCCGTACGCTTATAGTTCTGTCTTTGTTTGTGTTTTGACAATGCTTTGTAACAGTTTAATGGCACTGCCATTTATATTAAAAAAACTTGCTGCACCAATGTACGATGTTACATCACGCTATTGGCAATTAAGCCAGTCACTTAATATTACTGGTTTTTGGCATTTTTATTTAATTGAATATAAAGCACTAAAAAAGTTAATTATCCAAAGTTTTGCTTTTTCAGCAATATTATCATTGGGTGATTTTGGTATTATTGCGTTATTTGGAGGTCAGTCAGTTACTACGTTACCTTATTATTTATATGAGCAAATATCGCATTATCATTATCATGAAAGTACCGTAACAGCTGCATTATTGTTAATATTATCTTTTAGCTTACTGGTTGTGATAGATTATGATCGAACTGAATCGAATTAATTATCGATATGATAATTTTAAAATGTATTTTGATATCAAAATCATTACAAAAGAAAAGGTGGTTATTGTTGGGCCAAGTGGTGCAGGTAAAAGCTCATTGTTAAGCTTGATTGCTGGGTTTATTTCACCAAACTCTGGGCAAATTTTACTTAATCATCAAAATATGATTCACACTCAGCCAGGAAAGCGGCCCGTTTCGATTTTATTTCAACATAATAATTTATTTGATCATTTAAATGTTGAACAAAATATTGGTTTAGGTATAAAACCTTGTTTAAAACTAAATATATCGGAGCGCCAAACAATAGATGATATGTTAGCTAAAGTTGGTTTAGCTGGTTTTAATAATCGCTATCCTGAACACCTTTCAGGTGGTCAGAGTCAACGTGTTGCGTTAGCTCGTTGTTTAATTCAACGTCGACCTATTTTATTGTTAGATGAGCCATTTTCAGCTCTCGATCAAGCATTACGGTTTGAGATGTTAGCATTAGTTGATCAAATTTGCGATGAGCTCGATTTGACATTAATGATGGTGTCACACAATCTTAATGATTCGCTTAGTTATTTTTCTCGTTGTTTGGTGGTAGATAATGGACAGATCGTTTTTAATGGTTTACCTAACCAACTAAAACAACCTGAAAATAATCACATTGCAAAGATATTAGGTTTAAATTCTCTCAAAAAGTAAGAGTTTAGCATTTAATAAGTTACATATTTAAATTTAAATGGTTAAAGCTTAAGGTTTTATTAATCTTCCAAGCGTATATTGCATTTAATGATCAATAAGAACGCAAATTAAATATCTATGCTAAACATAAAAGCAACCCACAAATTTAGCTGGTCAGCACTTATCTTTAATATTTTATTTTTTACTTATTTTTCTAGTGCATTACAGTTATATATTTTTCTTTCGGGGCATTCTAATGCAATTGGACTTCGCGATTCAATTATCTATAGTTTGATTTGGCTTATTCCTGTTTTGATTTTTCCTAATTATACAAAAAAGATTGCGACTATTTTTGGGCTTATTGTCGGTTGTTTGTCTTTGGTTTCAGTCGGTTATTTTGTGATTTATCGACAAGAATTTTCGCAAAGTGTATTTTTTGTTATGGCAGAATCAAATTATAGTGAATCGAGTGAATTCGTTCAGCAGTATTTTAGTATTAAGTTAGCTGTAGTACTGATTATTTATAGTTTAGTGGGTATTTATATTTGGAGCAAAGTCAGACCTGTTTATATTAAAACTTCCACTAAATGGATTGTATCACTAGTAATAGCTATTTATGCCATAATGCCTGTGTTTATTAGTGTGACAATAAAAAAATCATCCATTGAAAAAGCTGGAGCTCATTTGCTAACGCGTATGGAAACGACTGTGCCATGGCAACTTATTAATAGTTATTTGGCTTATCGATCTCAACTTAATAATATGGAAAATATTTTAAGTCATTTAGACACTTTACCTCCTGTTGAAAATTTAAAAGATGCTAACGGTAACACGCCTAGGACGTTGGTGTTAGTTATTGGTGAATCAACAACACGTAATAGAATGAGTATTTATGGTTATGGTCGAAGTACCACACCTCAAATTGAGCAGTTTAGAAAAGATAATGCCGATTTTGTTGTATTTAACAATGTGATTTCATCAAGACCTTATACTATCGAGATTTTGCAACAAGCGTTAACTTTTGCTGATGAACGACATCCCGATTTATACCTTAAAACTCCTTCATTAATAAATCTAATGAAGCAAGCAGGGTATAAAACATTCTGGATCACTAACCAGCAGACCATGACCAAGCGTAATACCATGTTGACTATGTTTTCTAAACAAGCCGATGAACAGTTTTATATGAATAACGATCGTAATCAAAGTTCAAGACAATATGATGAATCGGTATTTGAGCCTTTCAAAAAAGTGCTGGCTGACAACGCTGAAAAGAAATTTATTGTTATCCATCTGCTTGGTACGCATATGAAATACGAGTTCCGCTATCCAAAAGACGGTAAGTATGACCGTTTTAAAGATAAGGAAAGTATTCCATATCCTCTCGATGACGATAAAGTAGATGTATATAATAGTTATGATAATGCAATAAGTTATAATGATTATGTCACAACAACACTGTTTAATATCTTCAAAAACAGTAAAGAAAATGGTTTTATGTTATATTTTTCAGATCATGGTGAAGATGTTTATCAAACGCCACCGCATAATGTATTAGGGCGAAACGAGAAAGCACCAACTAAAACTATGTATACTGTGCCATTTATGCTTTGGCAATCGCCAACATGGGTGGCAACGCATCCTAATAACTATCAAGCTTATGTAGATCGAAAATTTAGTACTCAAGATTTGATTCATACTTGGTCTGATTTAGCTGGATTAAGTTATAACTTATATGTTCCTGAAAAAAGTATTGTTAATCCTAATTTTCATGAATCGATTCGTTGGATAGGCGATCCTTATGATAAGAATGGCTTAATTGATTTTGATAAATTAACTAAGTAATTCACTTAGGTTGTTTACACAAATATTTAAGGTATAATATTGTATATTTATACAGTTATATTTGAGTGTTGTGAAGCCCTATGCGAAAAATTATTCATGTCGATATGGATTGTTTTTATGCCGCCGTTGAAATGAGAGACAATCCCCGTTATCGCAATATGCCTATTGCGGTAGGAGGGGATCCTCGTAAGCGAGGTGTGGTTGCGACTGCCAATTATTTAGCTCGTCAGTATGGTATACACAGTGCTATGTCAATGGCTCAAGCCATAAAACTTTGTCCTAACCTTAAAATTATAGCGGGTAGGCATGCAGTTTATAAAGAAGTCTCCAAACAGATCCACCAAATATTTAAACGATATACTGAATCTATTGAGGCTTTATCACTCGACGAAGCTTACCTTGATGTAACTGATTGCAAACTTTGTTATGGTTCAGCTACTTTGATTGCTCAAGATATCCGTCAATCAATTTACAAGGAACTTGAATTAACTGCATCGGCAGGCGTTGCTCCACTTAAGTTTCTTGCCAAAATAGCCTCTGATATGAATAAACCTAATGGTCAATATGTAATAACGCCAGATAACGTGGATAGTTTTATAGATCAGTTATCGTTAAAAAAAATCCCAGGAGTGGGTAAAGTAACAGAAAAGAAATTAGCCCAATTGGGACTATTTACATGCAATGATGTTGTTAATTATGATGTAACTAAATTAATTACCCAATTCGGTAAATTTGGAAGAATACTATATGAACGATGCCAAGGTGTCGATGATCGCGAAGTTTGTAGTGATAGACAACGTAAATCTGTTGGCGTTGAGCGTACTTTAACTGATGATATTCATAGTTGGGAAGAGTGTTTATTGCAGTTCGACCCATTATTTGATGAAATGGAAAAACGGTTAAGCAAAGTGCGTGCTGATTTATCGATTGCTCGGCAAGGCGTAAAATTTAAGTTTGACGATTTTCAGCTAACTACACAAGAACATGTTTGGTCTAAATTGGATAAAGCTGATTTAATTGAGCAAGCGCATAAAGTTTGGCTAGAACGGCGTAATGGGCGTGGCGTTCGGTTAATTGGTTTTCATGTAACGTTAATCGATCCGCAAGTTGAAAAGCAGTTGGTTTTTCATTTTTAGCCTTTTTAACCATAAAAATGAGGATGCAGGCAAAACCTTCCAACATCCTCATAACAAATGATAGCTAGCTAATAATGATTATTTCAAACTTTCACCATTAGTACTAATGACTTTTTTGTACCATTCGAAAGAGTCTTTTTTATAGCGTTTCATACTACCGTTACCTTCATTATCACGGTCAACATAAATTACGCCATAACGTTTTTTCATTTCGCCCGTAGTGAATGATACAACATCAATAATTCCCCAAGCAGTGTAACCCATTACATCAACACCATCATAATCTATAGCGGTTTGCATGGCTTTGATATGGGCACCTAAGTATTCAATACGTGGTTTATCGTGTATTTGATTACCGTTTTCGAGTTCATCAATTGCACCAAAACCATTTTCGACAATAAATAGCGGTAATTGATATCGATCATACAGACGATTAAGTGTATAACGTAAACCTTCAGGATCAATTGGCCAGCCCCAATCGCTGCTTTTTATATAAGGATTTTCAACCGCATTAGGTAGTGCACCGTTAACTATGTTGTCACGATTATCATTTTTGGCATCAGCTTTAACGACAGTAGACATATAATAGCTAAAGCCAATGTAATCAACCGTACCTTTTTTCAAATAACCTAAATCTTCTTCGGTAATATCGAGTTTATATCCTTCACGCTCAAACTCTTTTAATGCATAAGCTGGATAGTAACCACGAACGTGAACATCAGGGAAGAAGAATCGTTGATGCATGGCAATCTCTGAAGCCATCATATCTTCAGGATTACAAGAATATGGATAAATTGGCACATGCGATACCATACAACCAATTTGAAAATCAGGATTAATTTTTTTACCTGCTATTACTGCTTTAGCACTGGCTAACAGTTCATAGTGTGCAACTTGGTACAGAACTTCTTGCGGATTTTCATCAGGTTTAACTTGTACGCCAGAGTTAGTCCAAAAGAAGATAGGATTACTAGTATCCATTTGATTATTGATTTCGTTAAATGTCATCCAGTATTTAACTTTATTTTTATAACGTTCAAAACATGCAGTAGCAAAGCGCTCAAAAAATTCAACTGTCTTACGGTTTCTAAAACCTCCATAATGGCGAGCAATATGTAACGGCATTTCAAAATGCGATAAGGTGATAACTGGTTCAATGCCGTGAGCTATTAGTTCATCAAAAACATCATCATAAAAGCGAAGGCCTTCTTCATTTGGTTCAAGTTCATCACCCTTTGGAAAAATTCGAGTCCAAGCAATCGAGGTGCGTAAACATTTAAGGCCTAATTCGGCAAAAAGTTTGATATCGTCTTTATAATGATGATAAAAATCAATTGCAGTATGATTCGGATAAAATTTACCTGCTTCGATATCTTGAGTGATTTGTCTTGGAACGCCATGAGCACCTGCGGTCATAACATCTACAACACTTGGGCCTTTACCGCCTTCGTTCCAACCGCCTTCAAATTGGTGAGCGGCTAAAGCACCGCCCCATAAAAATGGTTTTGTAGTCATTTTTTATTCCTTGTTATTGCTTAATGTTAAATATGATATCATCAACTGTCACTTGTGTTTTATCGGTTAATGAAATTTGTTGATACAGATCGGTATTAACAATAATAATTGGGGTAATTAATGGATAACCTGCTTGCTTAATGGCCTCAGGATTGAAGCTGATTAGCAAATCACCTTTTTTTACTTTTTGATGTAATTCAACATGATATTCAAATTCATTGTTAGTTAAATTAACTGTATCAATACCCACGTGAATTAACAATTCAACACCATTATCTAATGTTAACCCAATGGCATGTTTAGAATTTTCAAATACTGCGGTTACTTCGGCATCAAAAGGCGCATAAACGTGATTATCAGTAGGTTCAATTGCAATCCCTTCTCCCATGAGTTTTTGTGAAAAAGCAGGATCGGGCACTTCGCTTAGTGGTAAAGCGTGACCAGTCATTGGGCTTGTGATATCAACTTCGTCAAGAAGGATTTTAGGGTTATCATCTTCGTTATTGATAGTCTCTTGGTTATTGACCGTATCTTGTATGGTTTCGCCAGTACCAAAAATTTGGATTAAAATTACAGGTCCAATTAATGCAATTGCTGAACCAATTGCTACACCAAAAAATGAACTCATATTATCGGGTTTAATGGCATTGACAATGGTTAATGGTCCTGGTAGTGCTGCATAAGTGTAGTAATAAGGTGTAAAAAATCCAGCAACAATGCCACCCAAAGATGCGCAGATACATCCATAAATAAATGGTTTTTTAAAGCGCAAGTTTACACCATAAATAGCCGGTTCAGTGATACCAAATAAACCGGTGATAAATGCGGATAATGAAACACCTTTCATATCTTGTGTTTTAGTTTTTATATAAAAACCTAAAGCTGCACCCACTTGACCAATTACGGCAATAGTTTGAAATGCTTGGAAAGAATCTTGTCCATATTGATTAATATTTTCAATGATGACAGGTGTAATTCCCCAATGTATACCAAAAATAACCAATACTTGCCATACAGCACCAATCAACCCACCAGCAACGAAAGGTGCTAGATTTACTATCCAATTATAACCATTGGCAATATAGTGAGCTGCATTTGCAGTTATTGGTCCTATGGCAAGAAGTGTTAATGGCACCATAATCACTAAACAGATTAAAGGCATTAAAAGCGGTTTGATAATACTATGTAATCGGGGTTCTAAAAATCGTTCTAAATAAGATAGTAACCACACCAAAAAAAGTGGTGGTAGCACAGTAGAGTTATAGGTCGTTTCTGATAACGCAATACCAAATAAATCGATTTCTTCCCCTGTTTTGATTAATGTAGCTAATTCTGCCCAAGTAGGTGAAAGTAGCGCGGCACAACAAGCCACCGCAATGTAAAGATTACAACGAAAATGCTGTGAAGCGGTAATCGCAATAAAAATCGGTAAAAAGACAAAAGGAGCCCAAGAAATAAAGTCAAAAACCTTACAAGTGCTAGTTGCACCAAATTCAGGGAAAGTTAATTTAATTAAAATTAAGATCCCTTGTAAAATCCCCGAAGCGGCTAAAACGTAAACAAACGGTGCAAAGACAGCTGACATTGTAGCAATAACACGATTTAAAATATTTGCTTTATTGTCATTAGTCACTTTATTATCAGTATTAATCAGTTGAGTAAAAGCGTTATAAACTTTATCGACATTTGTGCCTATTACAACTTGAATTTGTCCTCCTTTTTCAACCACAGTAATAACACCCGGCAATTTAGCAATGTTTTCTTTTGCTTGATCTGGGGTCGTTTTTGTTACAAGACGGAGACGCGTTGCACAACGTGCAACAGTTACAATATTATTTTCACCACCTAGCTCGTTTAAAATATCAACAGCTAGCTTGTTATAATCTCTAATTTTTGATGACATCCATAAACTCCTTAAAAGCAATTCAGTAAGATTATTTTATAGACAATTTCAAAATTGTTAATTAACAATTATATTGTTTGTGATCTAGATCGACTTTTTATGTGATTTAATTTAAAATTTTAAATAACCTATATAGAATAATATTTAAATCAATTAGCAAATAATAAACAAATACCAATGATTAAATATCAGATTGTTGCAAAAAAAATAAAGCAGATGATTTATCAACAGCAATTATCTAAAGGCACTCAACTTACCAATATTGATGGACTAATTAATCAATATCAGGTCAGTCGTAGTACAATTGTTAAAGCACTTAACTGTCTTGAGCGGCAGGGCGTTATTTATCAAGTGCAAGGTAGCGGTATTTTTGTTCGTGAACGTAAAAAAAGAGGCTATCTCAATTTTTTGCAAAGCCATGGTTTTACAGTTGATCTAGAAGATGTTTATGGCTCATCAAAAGTACTTAATGTTGATATTATCAAGCCCTGTGCAAAAGTGAAAGAGAATCTGCAATGTGATGATCAGGAAGAAGTTTATTTTATTAAACGACTGCGTTACGTTGAAGGTAAATTATATGGTTTAGAGCAGTCATATTATCGCAAAAAGTTAATTTGTTATTTAAATAAAGAGATCGTTGAAAATTCAATTTTCAATTATATTCAAGAAAATTATAATATTAATATTGGTTTTTCTGATAAATATATGCAAGTGATAAAGCTTGATGCTGAAATGGCGCAATATTTAGGATTACAAGCAGGTGAGCCAGCACTTTGTGTTGAAGAAATATTTTACACCTCATCAGGTGAACCATTTGATTTTTCAAAAATCATTTATCATTATGAACATGCAAGATTTTGCATACAAAATCACTCAAAGTAAGTTTGAATGATAAGTTATTAGGAAGATGAATAAGAAATCGATCAGTCATCTTCCTTTAATTATTAGCGAATTTAACTGTTAATAATTAAATTTCACCACCAACACCCTTAAACTTTTCAACCAATGCGGCGATCTTTTCAAAGACTCGGTTCTTTTTAATTAAATATTGGGGATTCAGTGGGCTCATTTTTGGTAAAATCTCGTTCAACTCTGTACCGTTTTCGGTTGCATATTTTCGCTTTAATGATGAGGCAATATAGCGTTTTGTTGCCGCTTCATTTAAATTTTCCTCTTCAATTAAGGAATTAAGCTCTACCTGCAACTCTTGCTGTGCATACAAGAAAAATGCATCAATAATCGAGGCTTTATCTGGAATAGCGTCAAGATCGGTTTGTTTTATAAATTCGACAACTAGCTCCTCTTTAGCGCGATTTTCTAAACTTGACCGAATTAATCGCTGAGTATCTTCGACAATGTCTTGTTTGGTTTTTTCTTGCTTATTTTGTTCATAAATTAACTCAAGAATATAATCCAGATTGATCTCTTGTGATTTTAATAGATCAATTTCGAAAACCACATCATCCCAGTCAAATCTTTGCTGATCTTGTTGATTGGCTTCTTTTTCTCGGCGTAGCCAATCACGAATATCATTATAAGTTGAACGATAATTTTGAATGGCGCGATCAGTTGGTAGTTTAACAGCTTGCATTTTTTGCAGATCTTCATCAGTCACATAATGCTTGTTTTTAAATGCTAAAACAGCTTGCTCGTCTGTCATATCTAATTGTTGGAAGTCTTTTAATGCAACAAATTCATCATAATTTTGCAACACATTGTCAGCACGCAAGTACTCACCAAATAATTTAACAAACTCTTTTTTATCTTTTTCTTTGATAATTTCATCAGGGCGTGGGAACTTTTCTTGTAACTCGGCAACGATGGCTAGATAGCCATTGTGGAAATTACCTGAATCTTTATCAGTAAACCCTTCCATGTATTCCTTAAAGCTTTTTTCTAACACTACTTCATGAGTATTACTTTTACCAAATGTTTTTATTGCATCAATGGTAGCTTGTTCTAAATCACGAAACGCCACAATATTACCAAAGGTTTTGGTGGCATTATAGATACGATTGGTGCGTGAAAAGGCTTGAATTAACCCATGATACCGCAGGTTTTTGTCGACAAATAGGGTATTAAGTGTTGGGGCATCAAAGCCTGTAAGGAACATGCCGACAACAATTAATAGATCGACTTCTTGATTTTTTACTTTTAAAGACAAATCACGATAATAGTTTTGAAATTGATCGCTACTGACATCAAAGTTAGTTTTAAACATCTGATTATAATCTGATATCGCAGAAGCTAAAAACTCTTTAGCACTTTGATTTAAGGCATCTATTTCAAAACTTTCATCGGCAAAATTACCTTGCGCATCTTGTTCTTCATTAGCAGAATAAGAAAATATCGTGGCTACTTTTAACGGCTGATTTGCACCTTCTTGTAGTTTTTTGAATGATTCATAATAGAGTTTAGCCGCATCGACACTACTTACAGCAAACATGGCATTAAACCCTTTACTTTTGCCCATTAAGCGGTGGGTTTTTTGTTTAAAATTATTCAAAATATATTGTGTGATTTGCTCAATACGGTTTGGGTGGAGCAGTGCTTTTTTATTTTCAGCAGCGCTAAGTTTTTCGAGATCTTGTTCTTGCTCTATCGATTTAAAATTAGGGCGCACATCATTATAGTCAACTTTAAATTTTAGTACCTTTTCGTCACGAATTGCATCGGTTAATACATAAGCGTGCAGTTCACGACCAAAAACATCCGCTGTAGTTTGCGTTCCGATTGCGTTAGTATGCATAATCGGCGTACCAGTAAAACCAAATTGGTAATATTTTTTAAATTTACGCTTTAAGTTTTTTTGAGCTTCGCCAAACTGGGAGCGGTGCGCTTCGTCAAAAATAAATACCACATGTTTATCATAGATTGCTAAACTATCATCGCTTTTCATTAAATTATTAAGCTTTTGAATAGTGGTGACAATAATTTTATTATCGGTTTTCTCAATATTGCGCTTAAGCCCTGCGGTACTATTTGAACCATTCACACTATCTTTTGAAAATTTTTGATACTCTTTCATGGTTTGATAATCCAGATCTTTACGATCCACCACAAAAAAAACTTTATCAATAAATTCTAATTCGGTTGCAAGGCGTGCCGTTTTAAAACTGGTTAATGTTTTGCCAGAACCTGTTGTGTGCCAAATAAAACCACCACTTTGTAAGCTACTCCACTTTTTGGCATGATAAGCGCTAATTATTTTCCATAATATACGCTCGGTGGCGGCGATCTGGTAAGGGCGCATAATTAACAATGTGTCATTCACATCAAGCACCGAATAAGTCAATAACACATTTAACAGCGTTCGGCTGGCAAAAAAAGTTGCGGTAAAGTCTTTTAGATCTTTTATCGGCTCGTTTTTAACATTGGCCCAATTCATTGTAAAATCAAAGCTATTTTTGTCACGTTTTGTCGTGTTAGCAAAATAGCGGGTATCGGTACCATTTGATATAACAAACAGTTGTAAATATTTAAATAGTGAATTGTCTTGATTAAAACTCTCTTTACTATAGCGATGTACTTGATTAAAGGCTTCACGAATAGCAATACCACGCTTTTTTAGTTCAACTTGAACAAGCGGCAAGCCATTAACTAAAATAGTCACATCATAACGATTTGCATAATTACCTGTTTGCTGAAATTGATGGATAACCTGTAATTTATTATTGGTGACATCTTTTTTATCTAACAGTTTGATATTTTGAATATGACCATCATCAAAAACAAAATCGTAAATATGATCGTGGTGGATTTTGCGACTTTTGTCGATCATCGATTCATTGGGTTTATCCAAATACTCTAATACAAAACGTTGCCATTCATCATCGGTAAATTGCATTTTGTTTAGTGTTTGCAACTGCTCGCAAATATTTGCTAATAATTTTTCATGCGTATTTAAATTTGGTAAGTATTCATAACCTTGTCGAGCTAAATCATGAATAAATTCGTTTTCTAAATCAGTTTCAGTCTGATAAACAGCCGCTGATTCTTCAAGTTTATTGTAGTTATCTAAAATAATATAGCTATTGGTTTCGGCGATGGGTTTTGTATAAGTCGTCATATTCTATTCCAACTATTTAAAATTATAATTTTCGAGTAAATGATTCAGTAAAAATGCAACGGTTTGCTTTTCAGGTTCAGAAGGTTCGGAAACCATTTCATTAGATAAGGTTGAATGGCTGGTAAAATTGATAATCCGTGTTAAGTAAAGTTTTTTATCGCCAGGCAATAATTCTGACCATTGCTGATAGCCTAAAAAACTGGCGGTTTTTTCATATAAGTTACGTAATAGGGTAAAATGATATTTTTCAATTTTATTTTCCTCAATCGCTTGTTGCAGCAACTGTTTTAAATACAGATGATAGGAAAAACTGTGGTTTGAATCGCCTTTTTTTTCTTCTAGTTCAAAATAGCCATCTGCTAATCGTCTTAGAATATAACCGTTTGACAAGTTCAATTCATTATAAAGCACATTATAAAACAGTGTATTATGGGTAGTGATGATAAATTTAATGTCAGATTTATTGGATTTGATTAATTGGGCAATATCTACCGCTAATTGAATCAGATGATTCTCGTCCAATGAACTAACCGGATCATCAATAAAAATATAGCGTAATTGGTCAAATTCATTAGTGGAACGCTCGCTTTCTTTATCAATATCGGCAATCACCAAACTAATCAAGGTGAAAAAAATACTCCAAATTAAATTACTTTCTTCTCCTTTGGATATTTTAATATTATCAATACGCTGATCATTACCCGCTGCAAGCGAGAAAGTAATAGCGGAAAAATCCTCAATGAAATGCGGCGTTAGGTTTTGCTGGGTATAAGCCTGGAAGTATCTGGTCACATCTTGCTCCTTCCCTTGCTCTTTCAGAATCCAGTCCGTAAATGAATTGGGTTGTATGCTTAGCTGATGCTCGCCTTGCTGATATTTATCGTTATCCCAGACGAATAAATCTTCAGTAAATGCGTTATAGTAAAGAATCTTATGCCGTGTTAAGGTACTACTGTCTTCTTCATCCGCTTTATTCTGCGATACAATGAATTCTTTAAACGCTTGCGATAAACGTGTTTTACCGGTGCCGTTAAAGGCATAAATCAATTGGGCTTTGTTTTCATTTTTCCTTTTTTGGGTGCTTTGGGCGTTTCTATCAATCTGCTCAGCAATATTTATCAGTGTATTATTCATATTATGATTATCTTGTGTTATTTATCTTCCACCTTAGGAAAGTTCAATAATAAATTCCGATAGTACTCGTACTGTTTTTGGCGTAATTCAATCTCACGCGGTAAACCCTCCGTGATTGAGTTGGTGAGCACATCAAATTTATCTAGGATTTCAACAATACGTGCTTGTTCCTTGAGTGGGGGGATGGGGATATTGATATTATCTAAAATAGCTTTAGTTAAACTTGGTCTACCTGATCCTGTATCTAACTTGGTTAGATCTATTGTTTTCATATAATAATAAAAAAATTTAGGGATGATTTCTTCTTCATCTATTTCTGTGTAGTAGATTGTATCAACATTCCAAAATGGTGATTCAAGATAAAAAATATTTGTGATTGAACCTTTACGTGGAATTAGTACTGTCGGTTTATTATATGCATGTGTATTAACATAGCCCATAACTCCTCCCGTACCATAAACAGGAATATCGCCATCACCTAATTTTTTCCAATCTTTACCATTTTTAATTTTCGCAATCTCTCCCAAATTCTTCCACTCAACCTCATCCTCTTGAAAGGTCAACAATTTATCTCGATAATAGTTGTATTGTTTTTTTCGTGTAGTAAGCTCTGCTGTGAGCTCTGTTGTGAGAGCTGTGAATGTGTCTAAAATACGGACGATTTCGGTTTGAATACTAATAGGTGGGATTGGTATTAGTAAATCTAATACTTGTGCCATATTAGGATGTTTTATACCAGAACCACGATAAAATGAATTTAATAGCTCTTTTTTTGCTAATAAAAAATAATAGAGGTACTTATTACTGAGTAAATTGGGATTATTTGAGGTTGCTATCCGATTATCAGCTGTAAGAAATTTACCTTTATAATATTGAACATTAGCATTTCCTCCCCAAGGAATGGCAACAATTTCACCTTCACTAACTCTTTTACCTGCAAGTTTCTCAGTTGTCCAAAGATCAGAAGTATTGGTTGTCAATAATTTAACATTTCCATTATTTGAGATAAGTACTTTCAGTTCATTAGCAAGTAAATAATTGTACTTAATAATGTGTTTTTGTTTGTGGTTGTCTACAGAATTGAACTTTTTATCCCATGTGGTTACTTTCCATAAAGGTAAAAATTCTACTTTAACACCTTTCAGCAACTCAGTTATATTGCTACTCTTAATCATGCTTCAATCTCCGCCACAATTGCATCGATTTGGCAACGTAAGCTATCAATTTTAGCTACCGTATCTTTTATTTCGGCATTAAGCTGGGTGATATCAATCACTTCACGGGTATCTTCGGCTTCAACATATGAACTGACTGATAGATTATAGTCATTTTGCGCAATGGTTTGATTATCGACTGATTTAGCAAAATATTCGATATCTTGCTTGCTAGCAAATACTTGCATAATTTCTTGAATATGTTCATCAGTGAGCACATTATTATTGGTCTCTTTTTTAAACAGTTTGCTAGCATCAATAAATTGTGTTGTCTTGACGGTTTTATTTTTGGCAAGCACTAAAATATTAACCGCAATTGATGTGCCATAAAATAAGTTGGGTGCGAGCGAGATTACAGTTTCGACAAAATCATTATCGACCAAATATTTGCGAATTTTTTGTTCTGCACCACCACGATAAAATATCCCCGGAAAGGTAACAATAGCAGCTCGCCCACACTCGGACAGGTAACTTAATGCATGCATAATAAAAGCAAAATCGGCTTTCGATTTTGGTGCCAGTACGCCAGCAGGTGCATATCGGTCATCATTGATTAATGTTGGATCATCACTACCAATCCATTTAATTGAATAGGGTGGATTAGAAACAATGGCATCAAATGGCTTTTCGTCGCCAAATTTTGGATTAAGTAGTGTGTCCCCTAAGGCAATTTCAAATTTATCATAGTTGATATTATGTAAAAACATATTCATTCGAGCAAGGTTATAGGTAGTATGGTTAATTTCTTGACCGAAGAACCCATCCTCAATAATATGCTCGTCAAACTGTTTTTTTGCTTGTAACAATAAAGAGCCAGATCCTGCTGCCGGATCATAGATTTTATTGACCTTTTTTTGATTATGTAAGGCGAGTTGTGAGATCAGCTTGGACACATTCGGTGGTGTAAAAAATTCACCACCTGATTTACCTGCATTCGAGGCATAATTAGAAATCAAATACTCATAAGCATCGCCAAACAGATCAATTTGATTGTCTACAAAATCACCAAAATCAAGCTCGGCAACACCATTCAGTACCGCAGCTAACCGTTTGTTTTTATCGGCAACTGTATTACCTAATCGGTTACTAGTGGTATCAAAATCGGCAAATAGCCCTTTAATATCGCTTTCTGAAGGGTAACCAATGGCTGAGCTTTCAATCGCATCAAAAATATTTGCCAAGTCAGTATTTAAACTTGGATTGGTATTAGCTTCAGCTACAATTTTACAAAATAATTGGCTAGGATAAATAAAATAGCCTTTGGTTTTTATTGCGTCTTTTTTAACTTCATCGTTAATGACATCGTCGGATAATGTGCTGTAATCGATACTCTCATCGCCACCTTCAATATAATTGGCAAAGTTCTCACTAATAAAGCGATAAAACAAAGAACCAAGCACATATTGTTTAAAATCCCAACCATCGACAGCACCACGGACTTCGTCGGCAATTTTCCAAATTTGGCGTTGTAGTTGATCGCGTTGTTGCGTTTCGGTGATTGATTTAGCGTTATTAGATGTCATATTTTTCAAAATTCCTAAATAAAAAATCGGTGCAGCCTAATTAGAAAGTCACTGATTTTTACTTTCATATTAGCCATTTTATAGCTACCTGTTATAGGTGTTATAGCATAGCTGATTTGTTGTTATTTTTCCATCTGGGGCGTTTATTAAAAACTCAGCCAATGGGTATTTTAAATTTTAAACTTGGGAAATATTAAGAAATAACAAAGCAACAAAATCTAAAAACAAAAACCCTTTTTTTAGCTATATTTTAAAATTCAATAAAATCAATAAATTAAATTTATCTCAAAAAAAAGGGTTTTTAAAACCTAAATACCTATTTGCCTTTTTACATACTATATTGATAGTATATTAGCTTCTAGTTCACTGCCGTGTAGGCAGTTTAGAAAAACTTATCTCTCGTGCCTGTCCCCTTTAAAATGTTCACTGCCGTGTAGGCAGTTTAGAAATGTAGACGAAGTGAGTCTTAACGGTTGACTTGGTTCACTGCCGTGTAGGCAGTTTAGAAATAGCAAGAAATATTCAAAAAACGTTTTTGATAATTCACTGCCGTGTAGGCAGTTTAGAAAGTAGTTTTAATATAGTTTTGTGTTAACTATGTGTTCACTGCCGTGTAGGCAGTTTAGAAAAGTGAATCGTTCAGGAGAAAAATATCCGAAAGGTTCACTGCCGTGTAGGCAGTTTAGAAAAACAAGTAGTCATTTAGTCACGAAAAAAACAGGTTCACTGCCGTGTAGGCAGTTTAGAAAAATATAACTTGTAGTTTTAGAGGAGTACGCGAGTTCACTGCCGTGTAGGCAGTTTAGAAACCTCTCTACGGCTAATAATACCCAGTGCATCAGTTCACTGCCGTGTAGGCAGTTTAGAAAATTGCTGACACGTTCGACCCAGTAACCAAGGTGTTCACTGCCGTGTAGGCAGTTTAGAAATGCGCTTAAAAATTACGCATTTTAATATAAAACTTCACCGCCGTGTAGGCGGTCTTTTGTATAAAAATAGAAATTTCTGTATAACTGGTTGATTTTAATAGAAGTAAAAAATTAAATAAAATCAATACTCTACCTGAGCGATTTTATGGGCGTAATACATCTTATAACATGGTAAGGATTATATGTTCATTGGTTGTTAGGTAATTCACTAATTCCTTGGTTTAGAAATTATCACCAATATTCATTATTTCCACAAAAGTTAAGAATTACAAAACCTAACACCGTATTCTAATTAAAAAATTGCATAAAAAACTAGCCAAGTTTTTTTAAAATAGCTATACTTTAATCTCCTTAAAGAAATAGTTTATTAAACAATCAAATAAACATGAAAATTAAAATAAATCATTAATTTACTTGACAGGTAAACCGTAATGCATTATCATTTTAAACACCAAACACCAAACACCAAACCTGGCAAACCTATGTCTTAAATTTATCAGATAAACACACTAGTTGGATTTTTAACCCCACCACGTTTATATCTTCAAAGTTATTTTTCAAATTATTATCAAAATTATTCCGAAAAGTTCCGTTAGTATTGATATTGTTATTATTGTCTTCTTTATGGAATGTACAGGCGAATGGCAAAAAGGTTCGAACGGGTAATCGTAGTGATGCAATACTGCTACCGTCGGCAGTTATCCATTATGCAAGGCCGAATCTATTTTTGGGTGATGACGAATACGCAGGTCCAGCTGACATATGGAATCCTAAGAAGGGCTTCCTAGTTCAATCAATCAATCCTGAATCATACAACCTCAATTTTCCAACTACAGGAGCGCATAATTTATATTTTGATTTACTTATAACAGGAATAGATGTGAGAGACTTGACATGGAAACCTGTTACGCATGAGGGAATTACTGCAACAGTGACAAATGTTGTAGCTAATGATGGTTGGATTCCTTGGGAGGATTTTGCAAAAGTTGTCGCCCGTGTTAAGTTAACAGGTCCAGAGGCCAGAAATCAATGGGATAATCCAAATCCTAGCCGAATTGCTGTACCAAAGTTACCGCAAACGTTTGAGTTAGTGGGTAGAGATAGATATGGCATTGAGGTAGTAAAATATGGATTTGTGTTGAGGCAGTGGTTCGTCGTTCGGGATAATCCCAATGGATATGTTAATGGTAGACGTCATAGTGACCAGTTAGCATGGTGTAATAATATAGGCTACCGGATGCCAAGGATCAGGGATTTAACTAACGCGGTTAGTACAGGTGTTCGTTTTCCTGTAGGCGCCAGCCCATCTTCATCAGATAATAATTACATGCGCTATATTGGTGCAGGCTTTTTTTCCGAGTGGGGCTGCATGTACGACTACACTGGTGCTAACTTTGTCGACAACCGCTACTGGACGAGCGATACCGACGACAACTACTGGATGAGCGATACCGACGACGACTACTGGACGGAAGCTGCTAAGGTTAAGGATAGCCACCCGTTCAATGTGGGCTCACACTTTGGCAACTTCTATGGGTACTTCCCGTTTTACAGCACTTATGTTGTTTGCTCCTTGGACCTTAGACCTTAGTCCTGAGGTCGCCGAGGCCAATATTTAGAAACACCTATTTTGATACTTTAACTATCATAAAATTGTTTACCGCCGTGTAGGCGGTTTAGAAATATATAAAGATATGTCTGGGAGAGTTAGTGCTTCATGAAGTCTTTTTGTATTACAAACGGTTGAATGAATGGCCGTAATACGTTTATTCAAATTGATAATAATTTTCTTTATGATATTAACGCCATATCGCTTGTTGGTGACACGGCGTTAATTTTATTTTATGAAGATTCATTACAGTAGCTTCACTAATTACCTAAGGAGGCCACGCGAGTAACTCCTACATAATAAATAAAATTTAAAAGGCTTGATATGATGATTAAACCTTAAAAAAATAAAAGCAATTATTTTACTTTATTGTGGAATTTATCTTACTGATAATAAAAAATTTCTAGATAAAATATGAAAATAAAAAGCACCTTTCAATGCTTTAGTTTTTATAAATATAGAAAAGTAAATTGTTATTACTTTATCCCAAATTCAGACCGATAAGCTTCAACTTGCGTTACTTGATCTTTTCGAGCTGGATCTTTATAGAGGTACTGGATTAAATCATCAAGCGTAATAATTGAAATAACATTGCAATGATAAGTTTGTTTAATTTCTTGAATTGCTGAGAGTTCACCTCGACCTTTTTCTTGACGATCTAGACAAATCAGTACGCCAGCAAGTTTAGATTGGTTATCTGCTAATATTTTCATCGATTCACGAATAGCAGTTCCGGCAGTAATAACATCATCGACCAACATAACGCGTTGTTGATAGATCGAACTACCTACTAAATTACCGCCTTCACCATGATCTTTTGCTTCTTTACGGTTAAAACAGTAAGGAATGTCAACATTATGATGTTCAGATAGTGCAACAACGGTTGATGAAACAATAGGGATACCTTTATAAGCTGGACCAAAAATGACATCGTATTCTAAATTAGCATCCATTAGTGCGGCTGCATAAAAACGACCTAATAAAGCCAGATCTTTACCTGTATTAAATAATCCTGCATTAAAGAAATAGGGACTTTTGCGTCCCGATTTCAAGGTGAATTCACCAAACTTTAATGCTTGCCTATTTAATGCAAATTCAATAAATTCACTTTTATATGATTTCATCGATCCTCTCCAATTAATCTTTTAAGGCCTGTTTTTGTGCATCAATAATAGTTTTGATGCCATTTTTTGCTAGCTCTAACAGTTTTAATAATTCGTCATGACTAAAAGGTTCGCCTTCAGCAGTGCCTTGCACTTCAATCATACGACCATCGTCAGTCATAACAACATTCATATCGGTTTCAGCGTTTGAATCTTCTATGTATTCTAAGTCACACACTGCTTGGCCATCGACAATACCGACAGAAACAGCTGCAACTAATGATTTAATTGGATTTTGCTTAATTTTACCATCTATAACCATTTTGTTGATTGCATCATTTAGTGCCACACAAGCACCAGTAATTGACGCAGTTCGAGTGCCACCATCTGCTTGAATAACATCGCAATCTAACGTGATGGTATATTCACCTAATAATTTAAGGTCGATCATTGCACGTAGTGAACGAGCAATAAGGCGTTGAATCTCCATAGTGCGACCGGTTTGCTTTCCTTTAGCCGCTTCGCGTTGAGTTCGTGAATGAGTTGCACGAGGTAGCATGCCATATTCAGCGGTTACCCAACCTTGGTTTTGACCCTTTAAAAAACGCGGCACACCTTCATCAATAGTGGCATTACAAAGTACTTTAGTTTCACCAAACTCAACTAATACAGAACCTTCTGCATGCTTAGTATAATGACGGGTTATTTTGATAGGGCGGACTTGTTCCGCAGATCGACCTAACGGGCGCATGCAATTCTCCAGATGTTACAATTAAAAAATATCTTTTTTGAGCTAATTATTTAGGAGGACATCAACAAGATAAGGTTGATGTTTAGCCTAAGCTAAGAGCATATTATACAGAATATGTGGTACAATGCCCAGCAAGTTTTTTACAAATTTAGGAAGCAATTATGATTTCCAGTATGACCGCCTATGCCAGAAAAGAGTTAAATCAATCTTGGGGAACCGCCTCATGGGAACTCCGATCAGTTAATCAACGTTATTTAGAAACCTATATCCGCCTACCAGAACAGTTTCGCTCACTTGAACCGATAATACGTGAACGACTCCGTAATCGTCTAACTCGTGGTAAAATCGAATGTAATTTACGCTTTGAATTAGATCCTGCAGCGCAAAATCAAGAGCTTTCGTTAAATAAAGATCTTGCTAAGCAAATTTTAAATGCTGCTAACTGGATTCAAACAGAGCACCAATCAGGCCAAGCCAATCCGATTGATGTACTTCGTTGGCCAGGCGTATTATCGGCAAAAGAACAAAATCTTGACAGCATATCACAAGAAATTCTAGCGTTACTTGATACAGCTATCGACGAGTTTAAAGCTGTACGAGAACGTGAAGGTAAAGCGCTTAGTGATTTAATTGTTAAACGTTTAGAAGCCATTACCGTAGAAGTAGATAAGATTCGTAATTGGATGCCGCAAATACTTGAATGGCAAAAAGAACGTTTAAAAAGTAAATTGGCTGAAGCTAATATTGAACTGGATCATTCTCGTCTAGAGCAAGAAATAGTGATGATTGCTCAGCGAATTGATGTTGCCGAAGAGCTTGATCGCCTAATGACACATGTTAAAGAAACTTATTCGATCTTAAAGAAAAACGAAGCCATAGGCCGTAGATTGGATTTTATGATGCAAGAGTTTAATCGAGAAACTAACACTATTGCTTCTAAATCAATTAATACTTATGTGACCGGCAGTGCGATTGAATTAAAAGTTCTTATAGAACAAATTCGTGAGCAAGTACAAAACATTGAGTAATTTTATTATGTTAATACTTGCTTATTAGTACATTCTTCCAATATAAATGTAATTTTCTTTGCATTTATATTGGAATTATCATTATCTTTTTATTTAATTGATCAGTTTAAAAGCTGTGTTAATTACAATAATTTCTAGCTTTGAGTGATTTAAAATACCAATAAAGCACAAGGCAAGCTGTACTGGTTGATAACAGATCGGCCGTTGGTGCAGCGGCCCAAACGCCACTGAAGCCAAAAAATAATGGCAAAATATAAAGTGCTGGTAACAAAATCAAAATTTGTCTTGAAAGGCTCAGAAAAATCGAAATTTTTGCCATACCAATACATTGGAAAAAGCTAGTGGTAACCATTTGGAATCCAACAAAAATAAAAGAGAGCGTAGTAAATCGTAATGCAATAGCCGAAAGTTGCACTAAATCTTCCTCGGAACTAAAAGCTCGCACCAACATATCTGGAATAAAAAATCCTAACACAAAACCGAGCGATGTCACCACTGTAGCCACTTTAACAGCATAAAAGAACGTCTTTTTAACGCGATCATAATTTTTAGCACCATAATTATAACCAATAATAGGTTGCATACCTTGATTGATACCAATGACAATCATAATCACTAACGTAATAAGCCGGTTAGCATTAGAAAAAGCAGCAATTGAATCATCGCCAGATATACCAGCAAGTGGAGCATAACGATTAAGTTGCCAGTTAATAAACACTACAACGATTGATGCCGCCATTTGCATTGAAAAAGGCGATAAACCGATTGATATAACCGATTTTGCAATTGAAAAGTCCAACTTAAAATTACGACGATACAGCTTGATATTACTATTCTTATTTAAAAAATGTTGCATAACAAACACAAAGCTAATCATCATCGACAACGTTGTTGCCAGTGCAGCCCCACGCATCCCCCAACCTAAACCAATAATAAAAATTGGCGCTAAAATAATATTGGCAATCACACTGACAAACATAGTTACCATGGCTTTAAAAGGGTAACCACTTGCACGCATCATATTGTTGTAGTTAAAAGTGAGGGTCAAAAAGATACTACCGGGTAGAAAAATCTCTAAAAACTCTCTAGCATAAACATGGTTAACAGGACTTGAACCTACAAAGTGTAACACCGGATCAATAAAATAGAGCAGTGTAGAAAGTGTAATTCCGCTTAACACAGCCGTTAACATAAACGATGTTCCAGCGACTTTTTCGGCCTTGTCGTTTTCACCACGACCTAAAAAAATTGAAATCCGACTGGCCGAACCGATTCCAACTAACATGCCAATTGCCGCTGCTAAATTCATCACAGGTAAAATAAGACCAGCAGCACTTAACGCCTCGCGCCCGATCCAATGACCAATAAAAATGCCATCAATAATATTATAAAGTGTATTAACAATCGTTCCAATCACTGCTGGCAGCGCATATTGCCAAAATAGTGCACTGATTTTTTTATTTTTAAAATCATTATAAACATCAATAGAGTGAGCCATTGCTTTTAATTTTCCGTTGATAAATATTGTAAAGAAGTTTCAGGTAACTATACGTTTCAGTATAGATTTCATGTGATTTAACTGTGCTAGTTTAACAGACTGGCAAATTGTTAATAGCACTTTTTCAGCGCTTTGATAAAATAATGTCCTTAATGATTATAGCGATCCAATAGGAACCTCACCAATGAGCGTACAAATAGAAAAGATCATACTGCATAAATTAATTAGAAAAAGCGACACCGAAATTGAACTACAACTTCGTGACTCAATGCTCAACAACGAGCAAGCGGTTGTTAATCTAATTGAAGATATCAACCGCATCTATAATAACAAAAGCAAAGCCTATGGGTTATTTAATAGCGAAAGCTTATTTGAACAATCACTAAAAGAACTACGGCTAGGCAATCAAGATTTCTTACATTTCAGCCAAGAATCAACCAAACAACTACGCAACGAACTTGCCAAATATCCTTTTGCAGAAGGAGGAACGGTGGTGTTTTGTCAATATCGTTATTTGGCGGTTGAATACTTAATTATTGCGGTGTTAAATAGTTGTTTAAGTATGTTAGTTAATGAAGACTTAGATATTAGCGAAACGCAATATCTAGACATTGACCATGCCGATATTATTGCCCGTATAGACATGACCGAATGGGAAACCCAAACCGACTCAAAACGATATTTAACCTTTTTAAAAGGAAGAGTAGGGCGAAAAGTATCTGACTTTTTTATGGACTACCTAGGTGCTAATGAAGGATTAGATGCGAAAGCACAAAACAAAACACTGGTTAAAGCGGTCGATGATTACTGCCAAGAAATGCAATTTGACAAACAAGACAAAACCAACGCACGTGAAAGTGTCTACAATTACTGTCAAGCTCAATTACAAGCTGGTGAAGAAATTGAACTAAAAAACCTAGCCAACGAACTGCCAATAAGCGACAATAACAACTTTATTGAATTTGTTAAAAATAGTGAATACGATTTAGAAGATACTTTTCCCGTTGATCGTAGTGCATTGCGCCAACTTAAAAAGTTCTCGGGCAGCGGTGGCGGATTAACCTTAAGCTTCGATTCAAATTTGTTAGGTGAACGTATAAAATGGGATCCACAGATTGACTCACTGGTTATTAAAGGTGTGCCACCTAATTTGCGTGATCAGCTACAACGCAATAGCGGCTCAAACTAATTATCCGCTAATCATAAACTAACAACATCATTAGGACAAAAAATGAAATACATTGGTGCACATGTAAGTGCAGCAGGTGGGGTAGACAATGCCCCAATTAACGCCTATCAAATTGGCGCAACCGCATTTGCGTTATTTACCAAAAATCAACGACAATGGCACGCCAAACCGCTTGAGCCCACAATCATCGACAGCTTCAAAAAACGTTGCGAAAAATATGGCTTTACCAGCAAACAAATTTTGCCACACGATAGCTACCTTATTAATTTAGGACACCCCGATAGTGAACAGCTTGAAAAATCACGCACTGCGTTTTTAGACGAAATGCAACGTTGTGAACAATTAGGATTAACATTACTCAATTTTCACCCAGGAAGCGATCTAAAACAAATATCGGTTGATGAATGCCTAGCACGCATTGCCGAATCGATTAACATTACGCTCGATAAAACACAAAATGTGGTTGCTGTTATCGAAAATACGGCAGGACAAGGTTCTAACTTAGGCTATAAATTTGAACATCTTGCGCAAATCATTGACCAAGTCGAAGACAAAAGCCGAGTTGGAGTTTGCATTGACACTTGCCACGCTTTTGCCGCTGGCTATGACTTGCGTACTGAAAAAGCCTGCCAAGAAACCTTTGCTGAGTTCGAAAAAATCGTTGGTTTTCAATACTTACGAGGTATGCACTTAAACGATGCTAAAAGCGAATTTGCTAGCCATGTCGATCGCCATCACAGTTTAGGCAAAGGCAATATTGGTGAAACTGCATTTAAATATATCATGCAAGATCCAAGAATTGATGAAATTCCGCTTATCTTAGAAACAGTTGATCCCGACATCTGGACGCAAGAAATAAACTGGTTAAAAGAGCAGATAAACAGATGATAAAAAAATTGTTCTATTTTTTATTTCTGATTTTTATCTTAGTGCCACTGAGTTTTTATGGCTATTCTCAAGACCTTGATCGTAATAAATTGAAAGAATTTGATGGTAGTGGTTATAGAAAAGATATTCGAGTATATTCGCTAGGATCTATTGATTATATTGAAGATGACTCTGATTTTATGTTCATTTCATTATCTGACGATATTAATTTATATGATGAAGAGTATAAAGAAAGAGTCTTTTTAATTCCTAGTGGAGAAAAGGAAAACTACAAAAAGAAAGAATATTTATTGACTGATTCATATCGTGCTAAATTTTTTTTTGAAGTTGGGATATCTGAAGACGATACGGTTTTTATTTACGACTATGAAAAAAATTATTTAAAATCATTTCCTATTAGTAGTTTAAAAGCTTTAGCTGTTGTTAATCCTTATAGCAGTGGTGACGGTCCTTTTTATCTATCTGATTATATGTTTGGTTTTAAATTAGATTCTAAAATAATTAAAGACCATCCATCTAGCCTTGTTTATATCGGCAAAGAAAACCCTTTTGTGCAAGAGCAATTAACGCCTTTATTCTGGAACAAAATTGATGAACAGGATTTTCCTGTTCTTGATGAAGATGATGAGATTACCGCTGTAGCATTTTGGGGAAATATGGATAGTTTGAAAAAAGTAGACAGTTATTTGGCTGAAGCAAATGGTTTTCGTTTTTTTATACAAAACTATACCAACAAAGATAAAAGTGAGCTTATCCAAAGTGGAGAAATCATAGCAAGACATTTAATTATATTAGACTCAGACTCCAATATAATAACGAATGAGATTGAAGGTATAACTGAAGGTGACATGTTTTACCCACTAACTAGCTTAAATAAAAAAGATGAGTTTATATATCAATGGACAGGTAAAATTTTAAAGAATGAACCGCCTGTTGTATTTGGTTTCAAAGCATCATCATTTTCGTGTACTCCTGTTTTTCGATTTATGCATCCACTGCACGACTATTTTGTTCCAAGGTGTGATGCTCGGCATTAAGTCGGGCACATTATTTTTCTGAGCCGATTAGAAAATTTCATCATTTCAATTGAGTTGCAATCTCAACAATCTCAGGCAAAATATCCAAAATCAAAGCCAATTGTTGCATAACTAACAGATCATTATTCGTTTTATCATCATCAATTGAAACAGCCGAAATTGTTTCGATATAATCGGTAACGGATTTTTTAATAGCTTGGTATTCACCATCGATCTTTTTAATGCTTAATAGATTAATAATATAGACCGACAAATCATCAAATAGATCGAACGTCTGTTTTGAAAGAGGTTTATCGCGATGCGCACCTAAAGTCGAAAGATAACTAATTAACGTATGATTAAGTGTTAACAAACGAAATCCCTGATCGATAACAACTCGATTTATATGTGGCTCTTTAGTCATCAAACTAATTAATGACGACAAATCTGCATTACTATCATGTGCCGCACGTCTAGCTAAACGATACATAACATCATTAGTTTTACCAGTCAAATACTGACGACCAATTAACGCTAAGTAATGGCTATCGTCATGGCAAACACGATCAACGAGTTTAGGTAGATTTCTAAACTTCCAGTCAGGCCAAATAAAGCTCACAGCAAACCATGCAATAAAACAACCAATTAACGTTGCAATAATGCGTGCGACCGCAACTTCAATACTACTTTCGCCAATTAAACTAAAACTAAAAAACACCAGTAACGTAATAAACGCAGTAGCGTAAGCATATTGTGAATTCTTAAATAGAAAAAACAGCCAACCAGTGATAATAATCAACACCAACTGCTCAGGAACACTTGGAAATAAAAACGTCAAAGGAATACCTACAATAATCCCTAGAATGGTACCTATTACCCGTAATTTTAACCGATATTTTGTGGTTGAATAGTTAGGTTGACACACAAACAAACTGGTTAAAATAATCCAATATCCATGCTGTAAATCGGAAAAATGAATCACCATATAACCAACCAAAAACACCACACACATACGAATTGCATGACGAAATAGTGCCGATTTTATGGTTAAATTGTTTCTAATCTTGGTAAAAATAGCATAAAAGCTGGTTAGTTCTTCATCGATTAACTGATTATCTTCTTCTGCCTTTGGCAAATGTTGTTCAGTATCAATATTAGCAAGTAACAGATCGATAGAAAGCAAATTTTGATGTAAACTTTTAAGCGCTTTAATCATCAGCATATCGCTTTTATGACTAGCATGATATTGATTAATAGCTTCTTCAAGATACGAAAAATAACGTGAAAACAGCGGATCATGCTGATAAGTTTGATTTAACTTAATTGTCATTGCCAATTGCGCACAAGCTTTTGCTTGCAAATTTAAAATACGAGCAAATCTAAATAAAATATCACTATGTTTAAAATGCACACTAAGCGCTTGATAATGTCCATGCGCTGAACTTGCTCGCTCATGAATATCTTGCGCAACAAAATAATAGCTTAGTAACTTTCTAATATAAGCTTGTCCTCGATAGCTTTTTAAACGATTAAATAGCGAACGTTTGGTATTATTAAAAGCACTAATGAGTTGATTATTACTATTGTTTAATTGCAAAGTTTGTTTTTTAAAACCGTCAGATTCATCAGGATCAAACATCGCTGCCTTAGCATCAAGATACTGTGCTAAATCAATAAAACACTGTGAAAGCGATTGTTGGGTTGTGCGAATAGGTTGGATGATCGATTCAATTAACGAAACAACATTATACCAAAGCGCACCTAACAGCAAAAAACAGGGTAAGGTGTAATTATCGGTAAACAAATTATGCCCAAGCATGGTATAGGCAGCAATTAAAAGTGATCCAAACGCAATCACACCGTAACGTTGCCCAAGCGAACCAAGCATGGTAAAAATAAACGTTGAAGAAACCAAACCGATAATAAAAAATGCAGGATAATCAAATAACAACTCGACTGAAAAAGTGGCAATAGCAAAACAGATCAACGTAAAAATTAAATTAATACAACGGCTTAATAGACGAGTATCGATCTCGGTCAAGCCTGCTGCCACAACACCAAGCGTAAGGGGAATAACTAGCGAAGTATACCCAAAATACCACGGAACCAAAGTCGAACCAGTTAAACTAATTAACATCCGAAGACTAAAAAGAAGATTACTGCTGTAAAAGACTTTACGTAAAGACAAAATAAATGTGTGCACGGTGTATTGGGTTTGGTGTATGTTCAAATAATAGCTACTAGAATACTATATTGCATCAAATAGGGAAAGAGTGCAAAAAAGTTGTTTATTTCCAAGAAAAAGAAAAAACAAAAAACTTCAATAAAATCAATAGTCTACCTGAGAGATTTTAAAGTAAAAAACACACTTATAGCACCACAATGCTAATATGCTTGCCTTATCACAGCATCAAAATATGCCAATAACGAAGTAAAGTTAGCACACCAAACTGAGCTGTTGGGCGTGTTTGTGTTTTAGATGTTATCAGCAATATTAATCATTCCGTAAAAGTCAAAAAGTCCTAAAGATAACACCGTATTTTAATTATAAAATTAACTTATCACTAAAGCCGAATCGTTTTTATCTTTACATTTCTTTACAAAAAAGTCCGCCAAAAAACTAGCCAACTATTTTTTAAATAGCTATACTTTTACCGCTATAGGAAAACAAGCTTATTAAATAAGCGAATAGTTATAAAAATTTAAATAAAAAAGTATTACTTAGCACAAGGAATGTGATATGCAGTATCATTTTGGCACAAGGCACAAGGCACAAGGCACAAGGCACAAGGCACAAGGCACAAGGCACAAGGCACAAGGCACAAGGCACAAGGCACAAGGCACAAGGCACAAGGCACAAGGCACAAGGCACAAGGCCTGGCAAACCTATGTCTTAAATTTATTAAATAATTCTATTCGACGAGTTTTTACACAAAACTTATTTATATCTTCGAAATTATCTCTCAACTTATTATCGAAATTGTCCCGAAAAAGCTTATTGGTGTTGGGGCTGTTATTATTGTCATCTTCATCGAATTTACAGGCATTGAATGGTAAAAAAGCTCGAGCAGGTAATCGTAGTGATGCAATAGTAATACCGTCGCCAGTTATCGATTATGTAAGGCCGAATCTATTTTTGGATGATGACGTATTTGCAGGCCCAGTTGACATATGGAATCCTAAGAAGGGCTTCCTAGTTCAATCAATCAATCCTGAATCATACAACCTCAATTTTCCAACTACAGGAGCGCATAATTTATATTTTGATTTACTTATAACAGGAATAGATGTGAGAGACTTGACATGGGAACCCGTTACTTTGGGGGGAATTACTGCAACAGTGACAAATGTTGTAGCTAATGATTACTGGATTCCTTATAAAGATAGGGGAGTTGTAGCTCGCGTAACGCTAACAGGTCCAGAGGCAAGCAATCAATGGTACAATCCTCATCCTAACCTAATAGCTAAGCCAGAGTTACCGCAGACGTTTGAGTTAGTGGGTAGAGATATATATGGCGTTGAGGTAGTAAAATATGGATTTGTGTTGAGGCAGTGGTTCGTCCATCGTGGTGGTCAATTGAAAACTTATAGAGACCAGTTAGCATGGTGTAATAGTTTGGGTTATCGAATGCCACGGGTAAGAGATTTAACCAATGCAGTTTGTTCTGGTTGGGGTTCAGGAAGTATATGTCAAGGCGCAGTAGGCGCCACACCTAGCTCATCAGATAATATTTACATGCGTCACATAGGCGCTGGCTTTTTCACGGAGTGGGGCCACATGGGGAACTACACTGGTGCGGGCTTCGTCAGCAACTACTACTGGACGAGCGACGCAACAGGTAGCTACCAGTTCTCTGTCTCCTCGTACTACGGCACCGTCAACCGCCGCAGTGTCAGGAGCTCCCACACTGGCCTCCTTTGCACCGCACCTTAGTTTTTAGCGTTTAGTTCTTAATCCTTAGGGCGCGGAAGGGGGTTACGGTGCTTGAGAGGATAATATAACAAAGAATAAAGCCCCCGCGTAAGTTGGGGCGCTGAGCAGGCAAAGTCTGTGAGCCTTGCGCTTTAATGGCAGAAAATCAAAATAGCACCCCGACCGATACGACTTAAAAGCTTGCGCTTTTGTTATTAACTGACTGTTATTAACAAGTTGTTATAAAATAGCTATCATCAAATAACAAAAGCGATTTTCTTAAAAAGCCAAATGCAACGTAATAAAAAACTAGCCTATAAATGTTTGATTTTATTTAGAAACGCAAATAAAAACTTCAATAAAATCAATGGTCTACCTGAGCGATTTTTAGAGCAAAAAAACAAGCTTATAGCACCACAATGCTAATATGCTTGCCTTATCACAGCATCAAAATATACCGATAACGAAATAAAGCTAGCACGCCAAACTGGGCTGTTGGGTGTGTTTGTGTTTTAGATGTTATTAGCAATATTAATCATTCCGCAAAAGCCAATATGTCCTAAAGCTAACACCCTATTTTAATTATAAAATTCACCTATCTCTAAAGCTGAACTGTTTTCATCTTTACATTTCTTTATAAAAAAGTCCGCCAAAAAAACTAGTCAATCATTCCTTAAACGGTTATACTTTCATCGTTTAAGAAAAATGAGCTTATTAAATAAGCGAATAAACATAAAAATTCAAATAAAACAAAATATTAATTGACAGGTAAAACGAAATGCAGTACCCTTTTAGGCATAAGGCCTGGCAAACTTATGTCTTAAATTTATCAAATAATCCTATTCGACGAGTTTTTACACAAAACTTATTTATATCTTCGAAATTATCGCTCAAATCACCTAAAACAGCTTTGCTAGTATCAGCACTGTTATTGTCATCTTCATGGAATGTACAGGCGAATGGTAAAAAGGCTCGAGCAGGTAATCGTAGTGATGCAATAGTAATACCGTCGCCAGTTATCAATTATGTAAGGCCGAATCTAGAATTGGGTAACGGCAAATATGCGGGCCCAGCTGACATATGGAGTCCTGATAAGGGCTTCTTAGTTCAATCAATCAATTCTGAATCATACAATTTAAATTTCCCGACCACTGGTATGGATGGTTTATATTTTGATTTACTTATAACAGGAATAGAACCAGAAGAGTTGACATGGGAACCAGTCACGCATGAGGGAATTACTGCAACAGTGACAAATGTTGTAGCTAATGATATTTGGATTCCTAAAGAAGATAAGAGACAAGTTGTCGCTCGTGTTAAGCTAACAGGTCCAGAGGCAAGAAATCAATGGGACAATCCTCATCCTAATCCAATTGCTAAGCCACAGTTACCGCAGACGTTTGAGTTAGTGGGTAGAGATATAAAAACTAATGATGAGGTAGTAAAATATGGGTTTGTGTTGAGGCAGTGGTTCGTCAATCGGGGGGACGAATGGAACATTTATAGTGACCAGTTAGCATGGTGTAATGGTTTGGGTTATCGCATGTCGAGGGTAAGGGATTTAACCAATACGAAGTGTGGTGTAAATTTTAATTTCCCATGTATAAATGGCGTAGATGGCGCCACGCCGTCGTCATCATCAGGTGATTCTTACATGCGTTACATAGGCGCTGGATTTTTCACGGAGTGGGGCGAAATGCTCAGCTACCCTGATGCGGGCTTCGTCCGCTACGGCTGCTGGGCAAGTAACGCACCGGGTAGCAGCAGGCTGTACCATGTCGACTCGCACGGCGGCTGGGTCGTCGGCCACGATGGCGCCATCGATTATGCTGTTTGCACCACACCTTAGTTTTTAGCGTTTAGTTCTTAGTCCTTAGGGTGCGGAAGGCGCTTATGGTGCCAATAGAGGACAATATAAGAAAGAATGTAGCCCCCACAGAGAGAGTTGGGGCCATCCCTCTTTAGAGTTGCTCTGTTGCGGCGAAGCCACAATCGCGCCGCCACCCGCCACCGACGCAGAAAGTGTGGCAGGCGGTGGCACAAGGACAATCAAATAAATAAAGAGGCGTCATGCAATGGAAATTAAACAAAAATTAGCTATCAGAACCTAATTTAGATGGTTATAATCGTATTGGCTATCTAAATATTTAAATTTTAGATTAAATTAATATGTTAATTTAATTTCAATACGGTTAATTAAAGCAATCGTAAAAATATATTAACAAACATCTTTTTTATTAGCATGAATTTTTCATTTGTCTTTAAAAAATTAAGTAAACCAATGAGTATAATTTTGTCAAAAAGTTTCAGGTAACCCTACGTTTCAGTAAAAAAATATTGTTTTTTAGATCGTTAAATGCTTTTTAACAAGTTGTGATCTTATCCTTATTTATACTCTTTTATAAAATGTTTTATTTTTTATTATATAAATAGACTTTCTTCAAAGTTGATGTAATGGACTTTGCTAAATGAATGAAGTATTTTTTATAAATTTTGTACCGTAATCAATTTATATTTGTGTAATTAGTTACAGCCAATAATTAAAAATGCCGACTAAAATTGTCGGCATTGTTATTTTTAGTACTAACTTTTTATTAGGTCAATATCAATGCCTAATCCTTTCGCAATGCCTGAACCATAATCAGGATGCACTTTGTAGAAGTGTTTGAGCTGCCTGATTTGAATATCATGGTTCACATTTTTCATAGAGCCAACGATATTATCTATAAGCAGTTGTTTTTGATCTGGGTGCATTAAATTAAATAATGCGCGTGGTTGTGAGTAATAGTCGTCATCAACACGATGATCGTGCCTGTCCATTGTGCCAGCAGGTACATGCATTGGTGGTTCGGCATATTGTGGTTGTTGTTTTGGTGCGCTATCGACGCTATTAGGCTCATAGTTAGGGGCATTATCAGGGGTATAAAAACGCATTGCGCCATCGCGTTGGTAATTATGCACTGGGCATTTTGGCGCATTGATCGGCAATTGTTGATAATTAGTACCAATACGATAGCGGTGCGCATCGGCATAAGCAAAGATTCGACCTTGAAGCATTTTATCTGGTGATAAACCCGTTCCAGGAACTACATTACTTGGCTCAAATGCTGCTTGTTCAACTTCAGCAAAATAGTTTTCTGGATTACGATTCAGTTCCATTACGCCGACTTCGATTAATGGGAACTGTTTTTGTGACCACACTTTTGTGACATCAAACGGATTTTCAGGATGGTTATTGGCTTGCTCTTCAGTCATAACTTGTATATAAAGCCGCCATTTTGGATAGTCTCCTCGCTCAATGGCTTTAAATAGATCTTCTTGTGCAGAATCTGGATTGGTTCCATCTATTTCCGTTGCTTTTTTAGGATGGATATTTTTGATCCCCTGTTCGGTTCGAAAATGCCATTTAACCCAAGTTCGTATACCATCTTTATTAATTAAGCTATAGGTATGGCTACCATAACCGTGCATATGACGATAACCATCAGGAATACCACGATCCGAAAATAATATAGTGACTTGATGAAGTGATTCTGGCGATAAAGACCAAAAATCCCACATCATTTGTGGATCTTTTAAATTAGTTTTGGGATCACGCTTTTGCGTATGAATAAAGTCAGGAAATTTGAGTGGATCACGAATAAAAAATACGGGGGTATTATTGCCTACGATATCCCAATTGCCTTGGTCGGTATAAAACTTGACTGAAAACCCACGTGGATCCCGTGCTGTATCAGATGAGCCTCTCTCTCCTCCTACCAATGAAAATCGAGCAAAAATTGGAGTTTGTTTACCAACATTGGCAAATAGGCTAGCGTAAGAATATTGGGTGATATCATTGGTAACTGTAAAAGTACCATGTGCGCCAGAACCTTTGGCGTGGACTCGTCGTTCAGGGATATTTTCACGGTTGAAATGAGCAAGTTTTTCGATAAGCTGAAAATCATCTATCAACACAGGACCTTGGGGACCGGCAGTTCGAGAGTTTTGATTATCGGCTATTGGGGCACCGTTATTGGTGGTTAGTTCTTTTTTTTCTGACATTGCAACACTCCTTTCTAGTATATTAAAGCGTTTTTGTAAATTAAAATAATCAATTAATTTTGAATTTAAAATTACTAAAACATATATATGGGACGGTAGTGCATAGTAAAAAGTTGGATATTGGGTGTCCTTCATACATTAAAATATATTTAAACTCTCAACATCTAATTTATATTTATTAATTTGTATACTTCTAAATTAAAGGTTCTTAATGAAATAATACACTAAATCATTTATTCTTTGATAACTATAAAAATTTTGACAATTTTTAAATTGTCTTCAGTAAACTTAAGCGTAAATAATTTCGGGCAATCGAATATCCCAAGGTTTGTTATCAATATGTTGGACTTTTTGGCAAGCAAAAGCAAGTCCAATTGGTAAAATTTGTTGAGTTTGATAATTTGCTAGTAATCGGTCGTAAAATCCACCCCCCATTCCCATACGATAACCTCGTTGATCGAAAGCAACTAGTGGCGTAAAAACAATGTCGAGTTGATGGTAAGGAAGTACATTTAATACATTTAACTTTGGTTCTAATATACCAAATTTATTTTTTATAAGTTGAGTTTGGCTAGTATATTTTAAGAAGAGTAAATGTTTAGAGGAAAAAGGGTGAATAATAGGTAAATAGACAGATTTATTTTGTTGCCATAAATAGTTAATTATAGGTTGGGTTTCGACTTCGCCATCAAATGATAAAAATATGGCAATATTTTTTGCTTTGTTAATCGCTTGGTGACAGGCAATTTTTTGATATATAGCGTGTTGTGCAATGTCTCGTTCACTGGAAGATAATTGTCGCCGTTTTTGACGAATGATTTGCCTTATATTCATCAGTTTTACTGTTGTTTAAAAGTAAAAGAGCGCTCCAAGATGTCGTTAGGGTCGTAACCCTTGAACCCAAGGTTCAAGGTGAACATTGTGTTTTAATTTTTAGGTTTCCTTACAAGTAAGGCATACACACCAATTAAAAGTCACTCCGTTCTTAAGTTTAGAATATCGGCTCAGGGGACTAACCCATATGGCGATCATCTCAGAGTCGTATGCTATAATACAAAATTTGACGGATCATACAATACTATTTGTATTAAATTTACAATTCAAGTAGTTAATTATTAGGATTTAGGGCAGAATCGAGTAATTGTTGTAACATTTTTAACCGATCGCCAAATTCATTGCTTTTTTCTTTTTCTTTTGAGAGTTCGTAAGAAATGTTTAGAGCTGCAGTCATAATAAGTTGATCACTGCCAACATGTGGAGACTTTTCTCGTAAATTTGTTAAGCGCGCATCTAAATCTTTTGCGGCATTGTTAAGTGCGTCGACTTCATCAACAGGACAATTAAATTTTAATGTTCGTCCAAAAATTTGAATAGTGACAGCTTGAGTTTCCATATTTAACCTATTGATTCATAAAACGATTAATTTTATCGATAATGTGTTTTTTATCTAGTCCTATTTCTTGCCTTATTTCGCTTTGAGAGCCTTGAGAAATAAACTTGTCAGGGAGTCCAATATTTAAAATATCACATTTTATTTTTTTCGATAATAAGTATTCACAGACGGCGCTACCTGCTCCGCCTTTGATACTGTTTTCTTCGATGGTGACAAGTATATTATGAGTTTGGCTAATGTGCAAAAGGACTTTTTCATCTAATGGTTTAACAAAACGCATATCAATAACTGTAGCATTGATTTGTTCTGCAGCTTGTAAAGCTTCGGTAAGTAAAGCGCCAAAATTTAGTAAAGCAATATTTTCACCTTGCCGGCACAATTTAGATTGCCCTAAAGGAATTGCTGTTAATGGGATTAATGGCGTTCCAGTGCCTTCACCACGTGGGTAACGTACTGCTGCAGGACCATTATGTAAATAGCCTGTGTAGAGCATTTGTCGACATTCATTTTCGTCACTCGGTGTCATAATGACCATATTGGGTATGCAGCGTAGATAACTTAAGTCAAATGCACCTTGGTGAGTTTCACCATCGGCGCCGACAATTCCTGCACGATCAATAGCAAACAATACGGGTAAGTTTTGAATAGCAATATCATGAATCACTTGATCATAAGCGCGTTGCAAAAAAGTTGAGTAAATAGCTACAACAGGTTTTAATTCACTAATTGCAAACCCAGCAGCAAGGGTTACCGCATGTTGTTCGGCTATTGCAACATCAAAAAATTGGTCAGGATAACTAGTTGCAAATTTTGTCATACCTGAACCTTCTCCCATTGCTGGGGTTATTGCCATTAAACGTTTATCATTTTGCGCCATTTCGCATAACCAATCGCCGAATACTTGCGAATATGTTGGCGCAACTTTTGGAGTAGTAGGTAATATACCATCATTTGGATTAAATTTTGGTACGCCATGCCATAAAGTCGGATCTTTTTCAGCTGGTGCGTAGCCTTTGCCTTTTTGTGTTATTACATGAAGCAGTTGTGGACCCTTTAATTGGCGAACTTTTTGTAAAGTTGCGACCAATCCATTAATATCATGTCCATCAACAGGACCTATATAATTAAATCCAAGTTCTTCAAATAAGATAGCCGGTGTGACCAATCCTTTTAAGTGTTCTTCAGTTTTTTTTATAAGTTCTTTTAATGGTGGAATATTAGCTAATATACGTTTGCCATTTTCCCTAAAAGATGTATAGGCTTTACTTGATAAGATTTGAGTTAGATGTTGGTTAAGTGCACCAGTATTTGCAGAAATTGACATATCATTATCGTTGACAATCACTAACATATCGGGCTTAACATGACCAGCGTGATTCATTGCTTCAAATGCCATACCAGCAGTTAATGCTCCATCGCCAATAATAGCGGCTACTTTTTTGCCGGATTGTTTTTTTTGTTCACTAATTGCAATGCCAAGTGCTGCACTAATTGAAGTTGAAGAATGACCTGTGGTTAGTACATCATATTCACTCTCATTACGATGAGGAAATGGATGAAGTCCCCCTTTTTGACGAATAGTGAGCATTTGGTCTCGTCGACCAGTCAAAATTTTGTGAGGGTAAGCCTGATGACCAACATCCCAAATAATTTTATCAAAAGGTGTGTGATAAACATAATGCAAGGCTGTTGTTAATTCTACCACACCTAGTCCCGATGCTAAATGACCACTTGATTGACTTACGCATGCGAGTAAATATTGTCTAAGCTCGTGACAAATAGACGATAACTGTGACTGAGGAAAACACCTTAGATCCTCAGGCGAGTTTATTTGTTTTAACAAAGGGTAATTATCTAAATTCATTATGTAATGTTGTATTTTAGCTAGTTATTAGCTATTGCGATTAATAATATAACCAGCAAGTTCCTGTAATGGCTGATTATTATAAGGTATTTGTTTTAGACTATCGATAGCTTGCTGATAGAGTTGCTGGGTTAGTTTTACTGCGCTATCTAGCCCAATTAATACAGGGTATGTACTTTTTTCATGAGTAAGGTCTGAACCTTGGGGTTTACCCATAATAGATTGTTCGCCAATTATATCTAAAATATCGTCTTGAATTTGAAATGCTAGCCCAATTGCCTCAGCATAGCGATCAAGTATTAGCTGATAAGGTTTAGCTATTTCACCGCATGCAAAAGCACCCAAGCGGATAGCCGTTTTGATCAATGCTCCTGTTTTATAACAATGTATTTTTTGCAAATGTTCAAGACTAATAGATTGATGTGTGGCCTGTAAATCAAGCGATTGACCAAGGCACATGCCATTAACGCCACTGGCATGGGCAAGTTCAGTTATCATATTAATTTTAGTTTCAGCATCGATTAATTTACTTTTTGCTAGCATTGAAAAGGCTAAACTTTGTAAGGCGTCACCGGCAAGTATTGCTTGAGCTTCACCAAATTGGATATGGCAGGTTGGTTTGCCTCGGCGTAAGTCATCATTATCCATTGCAGGTAAGTCATCATGAATTAATGAATAAGTATGAATTGATTCAATGGCAGCAGCGGCTTCATCTAACTTAGAAAGGGGGCAATTGAACATTTGTCCCGTTAAATAGACTAAAATAGGTCGAATTCGTTTTCCACCAGCCAACAAACTGTAGCTCATTGCTTGTTGAAGTTGAGATGATTCAATTTGTGAAATATAGGTAGTTAAAAACGAGTCAATTCGTTCTTGTAATGGTTTTAAACTATTCATTATCATCATTTGAGAATTCTGACAGTTCAGCGTCACTATTTTCAGATAATAAAATCTGAATGCGTTGCTCAGCTTGTTGTAACTGTTTTTGTCCTGCTTTTGCTAATTTAATCCCTTTTTCAAACTCATTTAGTGCTTCGTCTAATGGTAGATCACCGTTTTCTAATTGAGCTACAATGGTTTCGAGCTGTTTAAGTGTCTCTTCGAAACTTACTTCTTTGTCTTGCTTTTTTGCCATATTCAATTCCTCTTTGCGTGCGATGAGTATACACTTATTTCCCCTAATCGTGAATCTAGGTTTTGTTTATTTACTCTCATTTTCGTTATTCAATTCATCCATTGATAATAAGGTAATATCTGGATTAATCGGTTTTTTAACTTCGATACCCATTTCACGAAATCGTTCAATTTGTCCAATTACATTGCCACGACCTTTACATAATTTGTTCATGGAATTTTGATAGGTTTGTTGAGCTTTGTCTAAACAACTGCCCAGATTTTCCATATCTTCAACAAAGCCACGCATTTTGTCATATAATTTGCTTGCTCTATCGGCAATAAGTTCAGCATTACGATTTTGATATTCAAATCGCCATAAATTATGGATAGTTCGTAATGCAACTAATAAAGTAGTGGGGCTTACTATCATAATATTACTTTTCAGAGCATCGTTAATTAATGTTGGGTCATTATCTATTGCACTTAAAAATGCTGGCTCGACAGGAATAAACATCAAAATATAATCTAATGAATTAATTCCAATAAGTTTATGATAATCTTTTTGACTAAGTTGTTTTAAATGGTTACGCACAGCCGTTAAATGTTCGGCCATTGCTTTTGCTTTAACGTTTTCGTCATCACTATTAAAATGGCGTTCGTAGGCAACCAAGGCCACTTTTGAATCAATAACTACATCACCCCCTTGCGGTAAGTGAACAATGACATCGGGTTGTAATCGTTGATTGCTTTCGTTAGTTAGATTAACTTGTGTTTCGTACTCATAACCTGAACGTAATCCTGAATTGTCCAGAATTTGACTTAGAATAAATTCCCCCCAATTCCCTTGGGTTTTGTTATTACCTTTTAACGCATTAGTTAGATTGGTTGCTTCTTTACTCATTTGTTCATTAAGTAGTTGCAAGTTACGGATTTCATGCGTCAGTGTGTGACGTTCTTTTGCCTCTTGTCCAAAACTATCTTGCACTTGTTTTTTAAAACCTTCTAGTTGCTCTTTTAGTGGCGAAAGTAAAAAATCAAGGCTTTGCTTATTTTGTTGTTCAATCTTTTTGCCACTCTGTTCGAAAATACGATTGGCTAGGTTTTCAAACTGAGTCGTAAGCCGTTGTTCGCTTTGTTCTAGTATGGTTTGTCGTTCATGTGTTGCACTTAACGTTTCTTCTAAACGCGTTTTGAGTTCGCTAATTTTAACATTCTGCTCTAAATTTTGTTGTCGATACTGCTCCAATTCATACTCAAGTTGTTTTACTTGAATTATTAAAGTTTGGTTTTCTTCTTTTTTTTGAATTAGTTGTAGATCGAATAGTTGCTGTAAATTATTAATTGTTGATTGAGATTTTATAACAAACACAAATAAGATTAAGGCAACAATCCCAATAATAATGGCAATCCATTCGGTTAATCCTAAAGCATTGAACATAATTAGGCCCTTTCAAAAGTAAATGACATTACATCATTCAAGCTATTACAATTTAGAGCAAGCATAATTAAACGGTCTAATCCGACAGCAACTCCAGCACAATCAGGTAGCCCAGCTTCCATAGCGGCCAATAATTCAATGTCAATACTCTGAGCTGGTAGGTTTTGATTAGTACGATCTAAATTATTTTGTTCAAAACGCATTCGTTGTTCTTGTGCATTAGTCAATTCTTTAAAGCCATTAGCAAGTTCAACACCTTTGTAATAGAACTCAAAACGGCTAGCTACACGATGATCTTCTGGGCTAATAGCGGCTAATGCAGCTTGTGATGATGGAAAGTTAAATACAGCAATAGGTTTGTCTTGACCAATATGCGGTTCAACACCGAAAGTAAATAAGCATTGTAACAATCCATCTTTATCATAATTATCTGTATTAAGTCCGATATCAAGCTGATTTGCTGCATTAGCTAAGGTTGCGTGATCGGCTTCCAAAGGGTCAATATTAAGATGTCGTTGAAATGCTTTTTGATAAGAGATGCGTTCAGCTGATTCACAATCTAAAAGAGTTTGTAATAGGTCATCGACTTCATTAATCATTTGCATCATATCAAATTGAATGCGATACCATTCTAACATTGTAAACTCAGGGTTATGATAACGGCTGACTTCTTCATGGTTACGAAAACATTTACACATTTGATAAATTGGACCACTACCAGCTGCTAGTAAGCGTTTCATATGATATTCAGGGCTGGTAATCAATGACATATTTCGCCCTTGTTGATCGTCAATTTCACCAGGCTTTAAAAACTTAGTGTGAAAAGAGCTTAAATGTACGTCTGTTACAGCATATTGGCTTAAAATAGGTGTTTCGACCTCTAAAATACAGCGATCAGCAAAAAATTGACGAATTTGAGAAACGATTTTTGCGCGCTTAAGTAAATTATTTATAGGTGCAGAAGGTTGCCAAGTCATAAAAATATCCATGGATTTTGATTAATTACTAAAAAGAAGTGAAATAGGGCAAAAGCCCTATTTCTTATTGCTGGCGTTCATTTTGCCATATTGAGAACAAATTGTCGTATTTTTCGTGTTGTTGCCAAATATAACGATGTAATGCGGAAAGAATAATTGGGTCTTCTAAAATAGCTAATTGCTTTTCTTTACTCATTTTTTCTAAGTCTATGTGTTGGTATTGTTCAATAAGCTCATTGCGGTTTTGTTGGTTTTTATTATTAACTCTATGTCTTGAAGTCGATAAAGCACAAGTTAGCGCATTATATATAGGATCGACCAATGCCATAATAAAACCATGTTCAATAAATGCAGTTTCGGTTTTTATTAAATATTCGCCTGTAAGAGTAACCGCTCTTGCAGGGTGCGTTTCTTCAGGAGTTAAAAATAGTCCTAATTTTTTTGCCTTCATACCGATACTTGAAAGTCCAGATACTCTAATTACTAAAGGCGAAATGGTTAAAGGTATCAATATGGCTATATACCAATAAGTAAATTGTGGATTTAACCAGATAATTACACCTAACCAGACAATACCTAATAATGAAAGTGGCCAACAAAAATAAAATGATTCACCCCATGTTAAAGAATCGTCACTTCGGGATGGTGATTTCCATTGTATTTTACTACCCATCCATGCTTTTAGTACAAATTTACTATGAAAGATCATGCGAATTGGAGCCAGAACCATTGACCAAACCATTTCAATAAGTATGGATAAGGTTAATTTAAATATACCACCAACATCTTTTGCTCCAGTTCTGGCTATAATAATACCGTAGCTGAAGAATTTAGGGGCAAACAGTAAAACCATTGTGGTCGATAATAGCTGAATGGCTAATTGTTCATCCCATCTTGGCCAAGTAGGGTAAAATTGGTTAGGTTGGAAGAAATATTGAGGCTCAGAAATATTAAACACCAATAATAATAGTGTCGAGAATATTAAAAATACCAGCCACAATAATGACGAAATATAAGCCATGCCACTAGTTGCAAACATTAAACGATGGGTCAATTTAATACCACTCTTGAAGATTAGTCTTAAATTAATTAAATTACCCATACACCAGCGATTATCACGTTTTAAATCTTCAATCATATTACCAGGAAGTTCTTCATAACTTCCATTTATATTATAAGCAATCCAGACGCCATAACCAGCACGACGCATAAGTGTCGCCTCAACTAAATCATGCGATAAGATATGAATTGGACCTTTACGTTTTTGCAATGGCGATAATATGCAATGCTCAATAAAAGGCTTTAAGCGAATCATTGCATTATGTCCCCAATATTGTGCTTCACTTAATTGCCAAAAGTGCGTACCAGAACAAAATATATCGCTATAAATCTGGTTGGCAAATTGTTGAATACGACCATAAAGCGTAGTCATTCTGACTGATTTTGGAGGTGATTGTAAAATACCTGCTTTAGGTGTCATTTCCATCATGGCGATCATTTTTAAAATACAATCACCTGTCATGATACTATCGGCATCAAGGATCATCATGTATTCATATTGATGCCCCCAACGACGACAAAAATCATCAATATTACCGCTTTTACGTTTTACTCGACGTTTGCGATGGCGATAAAAAACGTTGCAACCATTGTTTTGTTTTGCTGCATTAAATTCAGCCCAAGCTTTAAGTTCGTTAACATATAGATCGGGATCGTTAGTATCACTTAATATATAAAAATCGCAATAAGCTGCGTGGCTTGTTTCGACTAAGGACTGATAAGTTGCTTGTAACCCAGCAAATACTCGAGCAACATCTTCATTACAAATTGGCATAACAAGAGCGGTTCGATGTTTTGCGTCGATATGTGATGCTGGATCCTTGGGAATAGGAATAGTGTAACGGTCTTTACCCATGACGGCTAAAATTAGTCCCATAATACTGGTCCAAAATCCAATAGAGATCCAACAAAATAAAATAGCAAACAGGATAATAATCGCTCCTTGTATAATATAAGGTATTATGCTGTAGATGGCTAATTCAGGATTGATATCCCAATTAGTCATAAAATTGATTTTTTGCCAACTTTGGTATGGTAATAAAGAAGATAGATAAGTGGTTCCATAGTATGTTTGTACAACAATGAGTGCAAACATAATAAAGCGTCGAATTATAGCTAGAATATTAAAATTATGTTTTGACTTAGCAATATAGCGCTGGCTCCAGATTTGAGGTTGAATTGGAACGCGTTCAACTTCGGGATAACTTGGTTGTTGTTTTCGGGCATCAATAAAAGAACCAGTATCGCCAATCTGGTTTAAGCGATATTTTAAGAACTCAACATCATCAGGTGGTGTTGTATTATTTTCATATTTTTGACGCCAAGCTTCAGCATCAGGTAGATTTGTAAAGTAATCTTTTTTCATATTTTTATCTTATAATAATAACTATTACATTACTATTGTGCTGGGTATTGCCCGCTCCAAGTTTCAGAAATCACTTCATTGGTTGCTTGCGAAGCGAGTTGTACACGAATATCCGTTGCCTTTTTACTATCTTGGACGTTGAATCTAACAATTACACGCCATCCTTTTATTATTGGATTGTACTGTGAATCACTGCTTACAATAGAGCCATTAGTAATACTTGAAACTACTTTGACTGGGTCATTTTCTGATAATGAAGAACCAGCAAAGTCAATCACGTACGCATTAGATCCATCAAGTTTACGAATTAAATTAGCTTGTTTTATATCACCTAGCGATAATCGGGTACTAATAGCTTTTGCGATATTATTAGGATAACGCTGTAATTCATGTAATGAATAATGTAATCGATATTTGATATCAAGCACATCGCCAGCTTTATATTGTTTTTCTGGCACCCAAAAAGTGACAATATTATCGTTAGTTTCGTCTGCTGTTGGGATTTCAACTAATTCGACTCGTCCTTTTTGCCAATCGCCTAAAATTTCAGTCCATACGCTTGGTCGTTTTTCATAATGATCGTCAAGATCTTGATAATCATCAAAACCTTTATCACGCTGAATTAAGCCGAAAGCTTTTGGATTTTCTAAACTATATGATGAAAAAGATAGACGTTTAGGGTTATTTAATGGACGCCAGATCCATTCGTTATTATTTGCTAAAATTGATAGTCCATTAGAATCATGCATTGCAGGTCGATAATTTAACAATGGTGATGGTTGATTAGGCCCAAATAAAAACATACTGGTTAGTGGGGCTATGCCAAGTTTTTTTACAGAATCTCGGAAAAAGACCTTAGCTTGAACTGTAACAGTAGTATCAATACTTGGAATCAATGTAATTTTATAAGCACCAGTTACGCTTGGTGAGTCAAGTAATGCATAGATAACTAAATGTTTTTGATTTGGTTCTGGCCTTTCAATCCAGTACTCTTTAAAACGTGGAAACTCTTCACCAGACATTTCTCCAGTATTAATAGCAAGCCCTCTTGCCGAAAGACCATAGCGTTGATCTTTACCTACCGCACGAAAATAACTGCCACCAAGAGCTGAAAATATTTCATCGTCGGTTTTTGTTGGGTTATTAATTGGGTAATGGACTTTAAAACCAGCAAAACCCAAATTTTTAGTATCTAGTTTATCAAGATTAATCTGGCTTAAATCAAAATAGCTAGGATCATATTGTATTGGAGTTATTTGGTTATTAACAATTTCATTAATCTTTATTGGAACATCAAAGTACATCCCTTCATGATAAAACTCAAGTTTGAAACGACTTTTTTGATCACCCCAGTAAGCTTTTTTATGATTAAATAGAATTTTTTGGTAATCAGCAAATTGTAAAGATGCTAATTCATTAGGAATATTTTTAGATGGCTGAACATAAGCCTTTTTAGATAGTTTTTCAGCTTTTTCAACTACATCATCAAGTGAAAAAGCCCATGTAGAAAAACTAATACAAGTAACTGAAGCTAAGCAAAGCACCTTGCAAATTAAAGTTTTATTAAACTTACGAATTGGAAATAAATTGCACATAAAAAACTCGCGTTAGTATTATCTAAAAATATTGAAATAATTGATAATATTGTTTTTTGGATCATCTAAGCATTTCTCAACATAATCCACTTTCATTTCTTGAAGAATGCTTGGATTTTCGTTTATTAGGAAGTAAGAATAGTCATCTTTAGTAATCTTTGCTTTTAAGGATGATATATCTTGTTCTGACATTCTAAATTGTGGTCGAAAATATTGTGTTATTTTTGCATTATCTTTTGTATAAATTGCCGCAACGAAATCAGCTGAATACTGGCAATAACTTTTTATATTGTTTTCAGTTGCTTTTATTTTACTTAGTTCCATATTATGTTCGGCTTGGTTTTCCTCAACTACTTTTTTGAGTTGCACATGATACTTTAATTTATATAGTTCATTTAAATAAAAATTCAATACGCAAGAGGAGAGGTTATTATCGCCTTTACAATTTAGAATACCTTGTTTAATAATGTAGTTATCGAAGTTTTTATCACCAACAAACCGAATTAATTTATTTTTAGCATCAACAACATAAGGGTCGTTAGTTTCAGTTTGTTGTTTTAATAGAGATAGTTGCTCTGTTTCGGAAATTGGTTCATTATTTTTTAAAGGTAAATTTTTTTTTGCACAATTTGTAACAAGAATAGCAACAAAGGTGCATATAAGGATATTACTTACTTTCATTTATCAAATTCCATGAGCATATTCTTTAGGTTAATTTTAAAGCGAGCAAATTTGCCCCTAATTTAGTCACGTTATTAGTAACAACGGCCACTTATAACGATTATTGGTGTAGCGCAAAATTATATACTCTTATTAATTTAAAAAACACTAGCAGATTAAATTAAATTTATAAAAATTGTACTTTATATACGGCCAATTTTTTCTAATGTTTGCATATTTTTTTATTATCGACTGTAAATCTAGTTTCATGATCAACTGAAGGTTTAAATTTTCCCTTTGCTTTCAAAAAAGCGATTAGTTGCTCGGCATTCATGTTGGATTTTGAACAAGTATGAAATATGGCATCTTCCCCAAACTTGCTTTTGATAGCATCAAGTAAAGAAGATTCGGTATAATTGTTTCCATTCATCATATGCAATACTTCGTGTCCATGAATTGACATTATAGTCTCCCTGAATTATTGTTCATTTTAATGATTAATTCATTATTTCTAGTCCCGAAAAATAACAGATATTTTTAATAAGAAAAAGAGGTTTGATATTAAAAATATCATAAAGTCTTAATTATTCCCCCAGATTTACATCAGGGGGGAAATAACAGCAAAAAATCTGTAAATTCAAGCAAGAATAATTTTCTTTTATTCTTTAATTGTTGGCTAATTTTGTAATAATTGATTGATTTTCACTTTTAACCTGGTGAATAACAACAGAGATAGTATCAGCAAGTTTGTAGCAAACCTCATCTTTAATTTTGATGATTCCTTCTTCAGGTAACGAGATAATTTCTTCCTTGACTGAATGAATCATTGAAAGTGGCACAAATGCAAAAGCACCTATATCACATAAACGAACTCGAGCCCCACCACGATTGATATCGATAATTTCAGCAGAAAAACTTTCACCTACTTTATTTGATAAGTATTGAGCATAAAGGTTTTCGGCCATATCACGTTCTGCATAGCGTAATGTTTTGCGTCTTTCATTCATGTTTTTTAATTGATCTTTATCAGGTGCGATTAATTCTTGTGATCGGATAAATGCTTTGATTAATCGATGGTTGACCATATCACCATATTTACGTATTGGTGAAGTCCATGTTGCATAGGCATCAAATCCCAAACCAAAATGTGGCTTAGGTTCAGTTGAAAAATCAGCAGAGCTTTGGAACTTGCGAAGTTTTGTGGACAAAAATGGAGTGTTGTCGATTAAACGACGCAAATTTACGTAGCCATCGAAAGATAATAATGATTCTTTATCAAATTCAGTGATTCCGTTGTCATTTAAAAAAGTCACTACTTGTTCAATATATTTATTATCAAAACCTGAATGAATATTAAAAATTCCAAAACCAATTTTATTTTTTAATTGCAGTGTTAAAGCTTGGTTAGCTAAAACCATGACTTCTTCTACTATTTGATTAGCAATCCGACGAGACTCTTTAATTATTGATTTAACTTGGCGGTTTTCATCAAGTTCAAAACGATAATCTCCATTATCTTTAAAAACTAATGCATGATTTTGCCGCCATGTCATGCGGATTTTTGCTAAGTCAGCTAAATGTTTAAGTTGCTGTTTAATAATTGTATTGTTAGTTTCTAAATCATCATTATTTTCTAAAAAATTAGAAACATTGTTATAAGCTAATTTAGCTTTTGATTCAATCCAAGCTGGTATAAAAGTGATCTCATCGCTATTAATATTGCCCGTTTCGTCAATACTCATTTTACATATCATTGCTGGACGTTTTTGATTTGCTTTTAATGAACATAAATCATTGGCAAGCTCTTTGGGTAGCATAGGGATATTAAAATCAGGCAAATAAGTGGTAAAATTTCTGATTTTGGCAATACGATCAAGTTCGCTATCTTGTAATACATAAGCGGTTGGATCGGCAATGGCAACCGTCAATTGATAATCTCCTTGTTCACCTTTTGATATCGCAATTGCATCATCCATATCTTCTGTATCTTCACTATCGATGGTGAAAAAGTTAATATCGGTTAAATCTTGACGGTTATCAAGTTCAGTACCGTTAATTGATAATGAATCGAACTGTGGGGCGTGAGTTTCTAAATCGTAGCGCGCTAACGTTTTTAGCCAAGGTTGATAAGGTGAGTTGCTTTCAGCAACAAAACGAACAATTTCGGCAAGAAATTGATTTCGTTCTTCTTGCAAAGGGTGAGAAACAAGCGTTGCCACAACCCAATCGCCTTCTTTTAGTTTTTCGCTAACTTGCTTGTTTATTTTGCAACGAATGGCTAGATTAGTTGACATATTTTCAGGATAAATAACCATTGCACGATCTTGAAAGCCTATTTTGCCAATAAATTTTTGCAATGCACTTTCAATTAATAATTCAGGTTCAAAAGACTCTTTTTCGTTATTACTTATTACTGTCCCTGATACCTTATCACCATTGCAAACTCTTTTCATTTTAGCAATAGGGATGAAATAACTTTTTTTATTATCAACATCTAAAAAACCAAATCCTTTTTCATGAGCTCTAATAGTGCCTTCAACGCGTGGTGTTTGTTCATGGAGTTCTTGTTTTAATTGTGCAAGTAGAGGGTTATTTTGAAACATATGCTTAACACTAGTTAAAAAGTTGGTGTCAGATTCTATCATATTTATGCAAATTGTGGTTATTGAATTAATCGGTGATGGTATTGAAAATAGACGTATAATAATGCTACTTAAAATAATTGGTCGAATTAGAGTATGAAATTAAACTATAAATTACAGGGTGATGGACAACCGATAGTGTTTTTACATGGGGTGTTTGGTAGTTTAGATAATTTAAATATGCTAGCGAAAAATTTTGAGCAGCATTATCAAACCGTGCAAGTTGATCTTCGTAATCATGGGCATTCTCCTTGGTCTGATAAGATAACTTATCAAGCTATGGCTGAAGATTTGGTTGAACTTTGTTATGATTTAAAATTAAAAGATATAATCTTAGTTGGTCACTCAATGGGCGGGAAGGTTGCTTTGCAATTATCGCAAATGCTTTCAGATTCTATCCAAAAAATTGTTGCTATCGATATTGCGCCTATAAAATATCACCGCTCGGCTAATGCCACTATTTTAAGAGTGTTAATGTATTGCCTTGATAACCAAATTACCGATAAAAAGCAGATCGTCAATTTAATGGAACAAGTAGGTATTAACATGCCAACCATTCTTTTTTTACTAAAATCGTTTAAAAATGATAAATGGTTGTTCAATATTGAAGCAATCAATTCACAATATGGTCATATTTGCGATTGGCAAAATATCTCACCTTGGTTAAAACCGACGTTATTTATTCGGGGAGGTAACTCTTCTTATATTACAAATGAAACTTATCCAGTGATTTTCGAACAATTTCCTAATGCAAAAATTGAAGTAGTTGAAGATGCTGGGCATAATGTTCATGCAGAAAAAACACCACAAGTTTTGCAACTTCTACATAACTGGATAGAGGAATGAATGGTATTTAATTTGTAAATATTTAGAGTGAATTACAAAATAATCGTTGCTGCTCGGCAACTTGTTTGTTAGGTGCATTAACCGTTATAACAACTATTTTACACTGGGCATTATAAGTTTTACTGGTGAGCTTATAGTGCCAACCAGAAGGAATAATTTGATTTGTGGTATAAGGGTAGCTATCAAGTAGCTGGAAAGCAATTTTGTTGGCATGTAAGTAGTTTGTAAAGTAATGATGCTTATAAAACAATGCTTGTTGGTAATTAACAAATCCTAACATAATAATTGAAAATAATAGCGTTGCTATCATAACTTCAATTAAACTAAAGCCAGCTATTTTTTTCTTTTTGTTATTCACAATAAATAGCCTTTTTTTCTGGGCAATAATCGAGCCAGTGACCTTTTTCAACAATCAATCGATTGTTATCAAAATGTGCGAGGGTATATAAATAAAAATCTTTAGCTTCACCCCTTACTAACACATACTTATCAATTCTTAATAAAGATTTTTTTATACATGCTTTTAATTGATAAGTGGGTTCAGTCATACAATGCCAATTGGTTTTAGGAGTTTGCCAATTTTGAGTTATTGCCCAAGTTAAAGATGAACTAGCTTGATTAAATTGTTGATAGTATTGGGTTTCCATTAAGATGTTTTTTTGCCACGAGACAATAAGTAAATTAAAACCAATTAATAGCACCAATCCTACAACCATCAAAATAATTACCATTAAAATAGTGCTAAATCCAGAGGAAGTATAAATTTTTTTAAAACTGGTTTTCATTTTTGATTATTTCAGTTATGTGATAATTGATCTGTTTATTTTTTCTTAATTCAGCTGTAACAGATAGGCTAATGGCATAGGGTAGCTGCTTTATTGTAAAATCGGTTACTTTGATTTCGTTTGAATCAAATAAGTTTTCCCATTTAGTTCCAAAACAATCTATTGCTCCTGTTTTATAGGCTATATTGTTTTCTTTATAGCGATAGGTAAAAACATCTGACTTCATAGGGGTAAATTTGTTCCAAACCCAAGAATTGCGAATTTCGCTATCGTATCGAAGAACAATACATTTTCCTTGTTTATCGATTTTAATCGCTTTAGCTGTTATTTTCTTTGGGTCATTAGCAATAAAACCAGCTCGTCTTATGTCTTTTTTCATACCAGCTAATCCAAGTTCAATTGCTTGTTGTAAACGTGTTTTTTGATAATATTGCATCATACTTGTTTGTAATTGAATGTAAAACGAGGTTATACCCATAAAAATTAGACTTGATAATATTAAACTAATAAGCATTTCAAATAAGGAATATCCAGATGCTTTTAACATGGTGGTAGACCTGTTATATAGCTGCTTTCCGCACAGAATCGAATACGTCCAAGCAAAGAAATAAAAATCCTACTGGTACCTGCCTTATTTTTTAATTGAAAAGACATTGTTTGTGCTAAGTTGCGTCGACCTAAAATCAAAGCACTTTTATTGTTTGATAATTGACTAATTTCAACAGAATTATCCGGTTTGATAAAATAAAGTACTCCTTCACTACACGAGGTGGGTTTTTCATCATTAGTAATTGTAATGCACCAAGGTGATGTAAATTGATGAATAATATAATTTTTATTTTTACTTGATGCTTTTATTTGAACTTCATATAAAAAATAAGCTAGCTGTTTGGTTGTATAAGCTAATTCATTACGCAGTTGTTGCTCTTTCCAATGCTCAACGCCTATTGTGACTAAAATAGCACTAATACAAATAGTTATTAACAGTTCTAGTAATGAAAATCCCCAATTTTGCATAATATTGTCTTGGTAACTATCACGATAGTTGCAGAGTACATTTTAATTAAACAATTGGTTATTTGACATTCTAGATTTGTGATACATTGCTCAAATAAATTGTGTTTTTTTCGTTAATACTTTGCTTTTTGTTTTGATGAAAAGTTTATTTAAAAATTACGTCAAAAAGCGGTTGGAAAGTATATTGATTTTACTAAGGTTTTTATTTTGTTTTTCCTGGATTCAAACATGAAGTGCAATTTTAAACACGGTGGAGTGAAGAAAGTAGAAAGGTGATTTATACTAGCACCTTCGCACCACCACAGTTTGAAGATTGCTATGTATTATAATCACCTTTCTAGGAAGGAAAGATACTAGATTTTTGTATTTATAACTATACACAATATCTATTGAACTTACACACAAGAAAACGGCATAAGTTTAAAAGCCCTGTCGCTTTTTATTCTAAGCGTTAAGACGAATTACACTTCATAATGCAATCTAGGAGCTTAACAAAAAACTTCAATAAAATTAATAGTCTACCTGAGCAATTTTAGAGCAAAAAACAAATCGATAGCACCCCAATGCTAATATGCTTGCTTTATTAGAGCGTCAAAATGTGCCAATAACGAAGTAAAGCTAGCACGCCAAACTGAGCTGTTGGGCGTGTTTGTGTTTTAGATGTTATCAGCAATATTAATTATTCCGCAAAAGTTAAAAAGTCCTAAAGCTAACACCCTATTTTAATTAAAAAATTCACCTATCTATAAAGCCAATCGTTTTTATCTTTACATTTCTTTACAAAAAAGTCCGCTAAAAAACTAGTCAATCATCCCTTAAACGGCTATACTTTCATCGTTTTAGAAAAATGAGCTTATTAAATAAGCGAATAAACATAAAAATTCAAATAAAACAAAATATTACTTGACAGGTAAAACGAAATGCAGTACCATTTTAGGCACAAGGCACAAGGCACAAGGCACTGGCAAACCTATGTCTTAAATTTATTAAATAATCCTATTCGACGAGTTTTTATACGAAGCTCATTTATATCTTCCAAATCATTATCAAAATTAACCCAAAAAATCTTGTTGGTATTGTTATTAATGCTACATTCATTGAATTTGCAGGCATTAACTAGCAAAACTAGTCGAATACATAATAATCGTAGCGATGCAATAATTTTGCCTTCATCTATGTTTGTCAACTATGTAAGGCCGAATCTATCTGAAGCTTATGATGGTGATAAATATGCAGGTCCAGCTGACATATGGAATCTTAAGAAGGGCTTTTTAGTTCAATCTATCAATCCTGAATTATACGACCTCAATTTCCCGACTACAGGTGCGGATAATTTATATTTTGATTTACTCATAAGTGGAGTAGATATAAATGAATTGAAATGGGAACCAGTCACGCATGAGGGAATTACTGCAACAGTGACAAATGTTGACGCTCATGAGTGGTTGATTCCTTATGAAGATAGGGGAGTTGTAGCTCGCGTAACGCTAACAGGTCCAGAGGCAAGCAATCAACGGGATAATCCTCATCCTAACCCAATTGCTAAGCCACAGTTACCACAGACGTTTGAGTTAGTGGGTAGAGATATTAATACCGGTGATGAGGTAGTAAAATATGGATTTGTGTTAAAGCAGTGGTTCGTCAATCGGGAGATGCACGCGGGCTTTTATAGTGAACAGTTAGCATGGTGTAATAGTTTGGGTTATCGTTTGTCACGGGTAAGAGATTTAACCAATGCGGTCAGAAAAGCTAATCCTTCTATTTCAGGCGCAGCACCTAGTTCATCAGGTAATTTTTACATGCGTCACATAGGCGCTGGCTTTTTCACGGAGTGGGGCGGCATGTACTACCCTGGTTCGGGATTAGTCGGCCACTACTACTGGGCAAGCGACGCTACAGGTAGCACCCAGTTCGTTGTCTACCCGGTCGGCGGCTACGTCGGCGTCCGCAGCGACAGTGCCGGCGACACCCGCTTTGGCCTTTGCACCGCACCTTAGCTTTTAGCGTTTAGTTCTTAATCCTTAGGGTGCGGAAGGGGGTTACGGTGCTTGAGAGGATAATATAACAAAGAATAAAGCCCCCGCGTAAGTTGGGGCGTTTTCCTTAGGGTTGCGCTATTGTGGCAAAGCCACAATAGCGCCGCCCCCGCCGCCGCCGCCGACGCTGAAAGCGTGGCGGGTAGTCCAGTATTACGCTGTGGCGGTTTAAAGCTGTGGTCTATTTTAGTTCGGCAAGGTTTCGGACGTATTGACCTTTGGGGAATAAAATAGCTATCTTGAATACGTCCTAGCAAGGGGAATTAGAGCGAACTCCTTTTGCAATCCTCACGCTTTAGCACATAATGTGTCTACGGCGCTACTCGTATCATCCTGATACTCGCCTTTTCGAGGCCATCTTCGCTGTACTCAGATGTTCAAATTTGTTCCAGACAAATTTGTCTGACGCCGGAATAAGACAAATAACATAGCCTTAGGTGGTTTTTGTGAGTTGTTTTGTGTTAAAAAGCAGTGCAATTACATCCCAAAAGTGATCAGAAAAGGTATTGATTTTTATTAAAGCTTTTATTTTTCTGTTTTTTTGTGATTTCCTATGACTTTACTAAGATTTCGATTGTTTTTGATTGCTTGGATATTGATTGTGGTGTTTTGATTAAACCACTTAAAAAGCAAGAAAGATTATATTATACTGTCCATCTAATTATTATTTGCTAACGGACTATAAATTAAAGGAAACTTGAGATGCAACAATTACAAACTATTATTGAAGCAGCATTTGAACGTCGTGCTGAGATTACACCGTCAAATGTTGATACAGTTACACGTGATGCGATTAACCAATGCATTGCTTTATTAGACAGTGGTAAAATGCGTGTCGCAGAAAAAATCAATGGTGATTGGATAACTCATCAATGGTTAAAAAAAGCGGTTTTGCTCTCTTTCCGTATTAACGAAAACCAACTGATTGATGGCGGTCCAACTAACTATTATGACAAAGTGCCATTAAAATTTGCTGAATATGATCAAGCAAGATTCCAACAAGAAGGTTTCCGTGTTGTTCCATCTGCTATTGCTCGTAAAGGTGCCTATGTTGCTCGAAATACAGTATTAATGCCATCTTATGTCAATATCGGTGCTTATGTCGATGAAGGTACGATGGTTGATACATGGGTGACAGTTGGTTCTTGTGCGCAAATTGGTAAAAATGTTCATTTATCGGGTGGTGTTGGTATTGGTGGTGTTTTAGAACCGTTACAAGCTAACCCAACCATTATTGAAGATAATTGTTTTATTGGTGCACGTAGCGAAATTGTTGAAGGCGTTATTGTTGAAGAAGGTAGCGTAATTTCAATGGGGGTATTTATTGGTCAAAGTACCAAAATTTATGACCGTGCAACAGGTGAAGTTCATTATGGTCGTGTACCAGCAGGCTCAGTGGTTGTTTCTGGTAACTTGCCAACAAAAGATGGCAAATATAGTCTTTATTGTGCAGTTATTGTGAAAAAAGTTGATGCTAAAACTTTAGGTAAAGTAGGTATCAATGAATTGCTTCGTACTATCGATTAATTCACGCTTATATTTTAAAGTCGCCTAAATTATTGTTAGGCGACGATTATTCTATTTATTAACTAGATAATTTTAGTTTTATAACCATTAGAAGAGGAGAATTTATGCCTTCTTTTGATATCGTTTCAGAAATTCAAATGCCAGAAGTTAAAAATGGTGTTGAAAATGCCACTCGTGAGTTAGCTACTCGTTGGGACTTTAAAAATGTTGAAGCATCGTTTGAATTAAATGAAAAAAATGAAACGATTAAAGCAACAAGCCAATCTGATTTCCAAGTACAGCAACTGCTCGATATTCTGCGTGATAAGCTAGCTAAACGTGGTATTGACGGTGGTGCACTTGAAATTCCTGAAGAAATGGAGCACAGCGGTAAACTTTATAGCATTACGGTTAAGCTTAAGCAGGGTATTGATAAAGAGCTATCTAAAAAGATTGTAAAAGCGATCAAAGACAGCAAAATTAAAGTACAAGCTCAAGTACAAGGTGAACAAGTCCGTGTTACAGGTAAATCACGCGATGATTTACAAGCTACTATGGCATTAGTTAAAAATAGCGAATTTGGTCAACCGTTTCAATTTACCAATTTTAGAGATTAATGTGTTATTGAGTTGATATTGCCAACAATTGTGGCAATATTATCCCTTAAACTTTGTAAAAAATTTCAGAAAAGACAGTGTTTGAATAAGGGGATGCAATAACTATTATGATGTTTTAAACCTGAATGTAAGTAGATAAAAAACGAGATTTTTTGTAAATACGTTATGCTGTCTGCTTGTCTATCCTCTTAATTATAACAATATTTATTATGATGAAAAAAGTAGCTATATATTTATTTTTTCTTATCTTTTCTGGGCATTTGTTTGCACAAGAACCTAATAGCGAAGTAAAGGAAATAAAGAAAGTTTTTATTGATAATCTATTATCAAAAATGACGCTTCAAGAAAAAGCGGGACAATTGCGCCTAATTAGTGTTGGTGGCGATCTAACGTTAGACAAAATACTTGATAAAATCGAAGCAGGTGAAATTGGCGGCATTTTTAATACTGTTGTCGAACCTGACCTTTCTCAAATGCAGGAGCGTGCTCTAAAATCTCGCAATAAAATTCCTCTATTTTTTGGTTTTGATATAATTCATGGACATAGAACTGTCTTCCCGATTAATTTAGGTATTGCATCCACTTGGGATCGTAGTGCAATAGCAAAAGCTGCTGAAGTATCAGCTGACGAAGCTACTTCGGATGGGTTAAATATAACTTGGGCGCCAATGGTTGATATTACACGTGATCCTAGATGGGGACGCGTGTCTGAAGGGTTTGGTGAAGATCCTTATTTAACCTCAGAAGCTGGACGTATTTTTGTTGAAAAGATGCAAAAGCAATCGCTTGCCGATAAAAAATCATTGGTGACATCAGTAAAACATTTTGCACTTTATGGTGCAGTTGAAGCAGGGCGTGAGTATAACAGTACGGATATGAGCGAACGAAAAATGTTCCAAGAATATCTTGTGCCTTATAAAGCAGCAATTGATGCAGGTAGCAGGGCAGTTATGGTTTCGTTAGTGAGCGTTAATGGTATTCCAGCAACGGGGAATCATTGGTTGTTAACCGAAGTGCTACGGAATCAGTGGCATTTTGATGGTGTTGTTGTCAGTGATCATGGGGCTATTCGTGAACTTATTAATCATGGCGTAGCTAGTGATCCGAAAGATGCTGTACGTGTTGCGATTAAAGCTGGCATTGATATAAGTATGAATGATGAATATTTCTTACAATTTTTACCTGAATTAGTCGAAGAAGGTGCCATTACAGAAGATGAAATAAACCAAGCTTGTCGTCATGTACTTGAACTTAAATATGATATGGGGTTATTTAGTGATCCTAATCGTAATTTAGATCCAAAATTAGATATCGATACAATGTTTGCTGATAATCGATTACATCGTGAAGAAGCTCGTGATGTGGCACGCCGCAGTATTGTGTTATTAAAAAATGAGAATGAGATATTACCGCTAGCTAAAAATAAGAAAATTGCGGTGATTGGTCCATTAGCTGATTCAAAACGTGATATTTTGGGAAGTTGGGCGGGAGCTGGGCGTGCTAATTTAGCGGTAACTCCATTAGAAGGTATTAAAAATGCAGTTAAAAATCCTGAATCAATTAGCTATGCATTTGGTGCCAATCTTTCTGATGATGAAAATTTATATCGGTTTTTAAATTTATACGGAGAAACATCTAAATTTGATAATCGACCAGCCGATAAAATGATTGCAGAAGCGGTGAAAATAGCTAAAAAAGCTGATATTGTTATTGCCTTTGTTGGTGAAGCAGAAGGTATGGCTCATGAGTCATCAAGTCGAACAGATCTATCTTTGCAAGCAACTCAAAAACAATTAATTAAAGCAATGAAAAAAACAGGTAAACCTTTGGTCATTGTCTTAATGAATGGTCGTCCTTTAACACTATCTGAAGAATATGCTCAAGCTGATGCTATGCTTGAAACTTGGTTTTTAGGAACTGAAGGAGGTAATGCCATTGCCGATGTGCTATTTGGTGATTATAACCCTTCGGGTAAATTACCCATGTCTTTTCCTTATAATGTTGGGCAGATCCCAGTCTATTATAGCCATTTGAATACAGGCCGTCCTCGTGGTACGGAAAATATGGGCAAATATACAACCTCGTATTTTGATAGTCCTAATGAGCCGTTATTCCCCTTCGGATTTGGTTTGAGTTATACCAATTTTGCGATGGACTTTTCGTTATCAAGTACTAAAATGAATCGAGATGGTGAAATTATTGTCACCGTTAATGTTGAAAATACAGGGAATAGAGAAGGTATGCAGACCGTCCAGCTTTATTTGCAAGATGTGACAGCGTCGGTTAGCCGCCCAGTGAAAGAGTTAATTGGTTTTGATAATATTACTTTAAAACCGCACTCTAAGGGGCAAGTAAAATTTGTGATTAAATATGATATGCTGAAATTCTGGAACAATAAAATGCAATATGTTGCCGAACCAGGAAAATTTAATGTGTATATCGGTAGTGATTCGACAACTCAGGACAAGCAAACATTTACTTTGCTTGATTAATACTTGTTAAGTAATTTGGGTAATTTTCATATAGGATAATGCTGTGCAAAATGATATTACTTTTTATCAACGTTTTAAGTCTGATATTTTAGCTGGTTTAAAAGTCATTACCATTCGAGATAAGAGTGAATCACATTTTAAAGTTGGTGATAAGCTTCGTGTTGGAATTTTTGAAACTGATGAGTATTTTTGTACAATTAAAATAGTTAATATTACACAAATTACATTTGATCAACTTACCGAAAAACATGCCCAACAAGAGAATATGACTTTGAGTGATTTGAAAAAAGTAATTTCTGACATATACCCCAATGAAAATCTTTTTTTTGTAATTCATTTTTCGCTTTTATAATAAAAAAGACGCATTGTTAATGCGTCCTATTTATTTTTATAACTAGCAAAAAACTATTGATTTATAGGTAGCACATCTAAAATTAAACCATCTACAGCAATAATTTCAACACGCTGCCCAACATTAAGATTTTCAACGCATCTTGCCGACCATGTTCCATCTTTGATTTTTACTCGACCTGAGCCATTAACAATAGCATCTGTGACAACTGTTTTAATACCAATTAAATCTTGTTGTGGCTGATTGATTTCGCCTTTATTTGATTTATCTTTACCTTGCTTTTTGAGCCAAAGCCACCAAAGATAAGCAGATACAAGCGTTAGAATTGCGAATAAAATCCATAAAATTGGCCAAGAAAGAGGTAAAATCCAAGCAATTAAACCAACAATAATAGCAGCGATTCCACTCCAAAGCCCGTATCCGCTGGTACCAAGTAATTCTATAATCAGCAAAATACCGCCTAAAGCAATAAATACCCAATTGGGCGAACTATAGAAAACCATAAAAAAATCAGTCATTGTTGATTACCTTTATAATACATTCAGTAAAAATCTTAAACATAGCGTTTATAGATTTTGTTAAAAAGTTTCAGGAAACACTATGTTTAAGTATAAAATTTGATTTTTTATTTCGTGTTATTAATTAATTCAGCAATACCGCCAATGCTATCCATGATCCACAAAATTGGCCAAGAAAACGGTAAAATCCAAGCAATTAAAACAATAATAAAAGTAGCGATCCCACTCCAAAAACCATATTTGCCAGTATTGAGTAATTTTATAACTAGCAAAATACCACCTAGAACAATAAATCCCCAATAAGGCGGATTATAGAAAACCATCCAAAAACCATTCATTATCAATCACCTCTAAGATTCATTCAGTGAAATTTCTAAATATAGAGTTTACGATTTTGTTAAAAAGTTTTCAGGGAACACTTTGCCTATGTATAAAATTTGATTTTTTATTTCGTGTTTTTAATTAATTCAGCAATACCGCCAATGCTACCCATTAAACTTGATGCATCAAGTGGCATCATAATTACTTTACTGTTATCCGATGAACCAATTTGTTGTAATGCTTCAGTATATTTTTGGGCAACAAAGTAGTTAATTGCATTAATATTACCTGCAGCAATCGCATCGGATACCATTTGAGTTGCTCTTGCTTCTGCTTCGGCAGCACGTTCACGCGCTTCGGCTTGTAAAAAGGCAGATTGTCTTTCACCTTCCGCTTTTAAAATTTCAGATTGTTTTTCACCTTCAGAGCGTAAAATCGCTGCTTGGCGAACACCTTCTGCTTCAAGAATTTCGGCACGTTTATTACGTTCAGCTTTCATTTGCGCATTCATCGCAGCAATCAATTCTGCTGGTGGGCGAACATCTCGAATTTCGATACGGGTAATTTTGATTCCCCATGGACTTGTTGCCTCATCGACAATACTTAGTAACTTAGAGTTAATATGATCGCGTTGCGATAACATTTCATCCAGTTCCATGCTACCTAAAACAGTACGGATATTAGTCATCATTAAATTAATGACAGCACGCTCTAATTGATTTACTTGATATGCAGCCCTTGCTGCTTCTTGTACTTGGATAAAGCAAACAGCATCAATTTGCACATTAGCATTATCTTTTGAAATGACTTCTTGAGATGGAATATCGAGTACTTGCTCCATCATATTAATTTTACGACCAACACCATCCATAAACGGAATAATGATATTTAAACCAGGTTCAAGTGTATGGGTATATTTACCAAAACGTTCAATAGTATATTGATAACCTTGGGGAACAATTGTAATTGCCTTTAAGACAGTAATTAACGCAAGCAAAACAATAACACCAATGACGATATAAAATACTGGCATAGTTCAAAAATCCTTATAATTTTTTATAATAAAATTGAGTCAACCATTTTATAGATTATTAAATTTTTTGCCTAGTTATAAATGAGAAGTTTGTTTTTAAAAATAAATAATTTCTTGACAGTGAGCTAGTAAACTAGTTTAATAGTACAAAATTTATTTTTAATCGATAAAAATTATGAAAGTACAATATTTACATCTTATTTCTCGTCAATTCACTAACTTTGGTTGGTGGTGCGTTACCTTTTGCGGGTGATGTAATGATGTATTGTCTTTTTTACACAACCCGCTTTATGCGGGTTTTTTAGTTTCTGGATGTTAAACGAATCAGTCTAAATAAAAATTTAAATGTAGAGAGTCAACAATGAATAAGCCAATATTAACTCAGATAACCAAAACTATCGGTTATTATCAAGATCCGACTCAAGTGTTTTATCAATTGTGTGATAGTAAACCGGCAACGTTGTTACTAGAATCAGCAGAAATTGATAATAAACAAGGAATTAAAAGTGTCATGATTGTCGATAGTGCATTACGTATTTCGGCAATAAATAATGAAGTGACTTTTAAGGCATTGACCGCAAATGGTGAAAACCTATTACCTTTATTGCAACAGGCTTTTACAGACAAGTTAGATAATGTACAAGTGGATGAACAAACACTTAAATTGGTATTTCCTACTATTGATAGTATGCAAGATGAAGATTCAAGATTAAAGTCGCTATCAGTCTTTGATGCATTACGCACATTATTGACTATTGTGAATATCCCTGAACAATGTGGTCAAGATGCGATTTTTGTTGGTGGGTTATTTTGTTACGACCTTGTCGCTGGATTTGAAAACTTACCTAAGTTACCTACAGAGCAGCGTTGTCAAGATTTCTGTTTTTATTTAGCTGAAACAATATTAGAAATAAATCATAAAGATCATAAATCCATTTTAAAAACGACGGTTTTCACTTCTGATTCAAAAGAAACTGAGCGCTTAACGCAACGGTTAACTAATTTACAAGCAACATTAAATAGCACAATGAAAGCCATTCATACTCAGTCCCTTGCTAATATCGATGTGACATGTAATAAAAGTGATGATGATTTCAATACAGTTATCAAAAAAATGCAAGATGCAATTGAGCAGGGGGAAATTTTTCAAGCAGTACCTTCACGGCGTTTTAAATTACCTTGCCCTGAACCATTATCGGCTTATCAGATATTAAAAAACAATAATCCAAGCCCTTACATGTTTTATATGCAAGATAGTGATTTTGTGTTATTTGGAGCCTCACCTGAAAGTGCACTTAAGTATACTAAAGCAACTAATCAAGTTGAAATCTACCCAATTGCCGGTACTCGTCCACGTGGATTAACCACAAATGGTGAAATTGATTTTGATTTAGATAGTAGGTTAGAACTTGAAATGCGCACCGATAAAAAAGAACTAGCCGAACACTTAATGTTAGTTGATTTAGCGCGCAACGATTTAGCACGTATCTGTAAACCCGGTACCCGTTATACCAAAGATTTGTTAAAAGTGGATCGTTACTCTTTTGTGATGCATTTAGTTTCGCGTGTGGTTGGTCAGTTACGAAGTGATTTAGATGCGCTTCATGCTTATCAAGCCACTATGAATATGGGAACATTAACAGGAGCACCTAAAGTTCGTGCGATGCAATTAATTGCTGAATCAGAAAAAGTTAAACGTGGTAGCTATGGTGGTGCTGTTGGCTATTTTACCGCGAATGGCGATCTTGATACCTGTATTGTGATTCGTAGTGCCTATGTCGAAGATGGCATAGCGACAGTACAAGCTGGTAGTGGTGTGGTGCTAGATTCAAAGCCACAATCAGAATCTGATGAATCACGTAATAAAGCACGTGCAGTTATTCGAGCTATCATGGAAGCGCATAATGTAGAAGGTGTATTCTAATGGCTAATATCTTATTTATTGATAATATTGATTCTTTTACTTATAACTTGGTCGATCAATTACGTAATAGTAAGCATTGTGTGACGATTTATCGAAATACTATTCCTGCAAATGTAATTATTGAAAAATTGTCACAAATGCAAAACCCTATTTTAATGTTATCACCAGGTCCAGGAGCACCAAGTGACGCTGGATGCATGCCAGAACTGTTAAAACGTTTAAAAGGTAAATTGCCTATTATTGGTATCTGTCTTGGTTATCAAGCTATTGTGGAATCCTATGGTGGAGCGATTGTGCCAGCTGGTGATATTTTGCATGGTAAGGCATCTTTAATTGAGCATGATGAGCAAGCAATGTTTAAAGGATTACCAAATCCGCTACCGGTGGCTCGTTATCACTCTTTAAAAGGTGAAAATATTCCAAAAACACTAACCATCAATGCGCTTTGCAATAATATTGTAATGGCAGTTCGTAATGATGAGGATCGGGTTTGTGGTTTTCAATTTCATCCAGAATCGATATTAACCATTCAAGGTGTAGAATTATTAGAACAAACTATAAAATGGGCACTAAATCCTCCACAAAAACAAGAGAAGCCAAAACAGGAAGCTATTGTTGATAAGCAAGAGTACAATATTCAACCTATTGTTAATAAATTATATTTAGGGCAAGCCCTTACACAAGAGGAAAGTAAAATACTATTTAATTTAATTATTCAAGGTAAGATTGAACCAACTGTATTGGCTACCGCAATAATTAGTATGAAAGTTCGTGGTGAAAAACCGGATGAAATAGCAGGGGCAGCTTTAGCATTGCTTGAGAATGCCGATCTTTTTGATTCTCCAGATTATGATTTTACTGATATTGTTGGTACTGGGGGGGATGGCACCAATAGCATTAACATCTCAACAGCTAGTGCTTTTGTGGCTGCAGCATTGGGTTATAAAGTGGCTAAACATGGTAATCGTGGTGTATCAAGTAAATCTGGCTCTTCCGATGTACTTTCTGCCTTAGGCATTAAATTAAATATGTCAGCACAAAAATCTCGTCAGGCATTAGATGAACTCGGCGTGTGCTTCTTATTTGCCCAGCAATATCATTCAGGTTTTCGCCATGCAGCACCAATACGCCAACAATTAAAAACTCGGACCATTTTTAATGTGTTAGGGCCATTGATTAATCCATCTCGTCCTAAACGTATTTTATTAGGCGTGTATCATCCAGATTTGATCCAACCGATTGCTGAAACATTAAAAATGCTTAATTATAAACATGCTTATGTGGTGCATGGCGCAGGTATGGACGAGGTTGCTATTCATGGCGAAACTGAAGTTGCTGAAGTTAAAGATGGTGAAATTCGTTATTTTACGCTTACACCTGACGATTTTGACTTGCCAACATTTACCTTAAAAGATATTGAAGGCGGTACACCTGAGCAGAATCGTGATATGTTAATTGCCATTTTACAAGGTCACGGAAAACCAGCACACCAATCAGCAATTGCCGCTAATGTTGCGATGTTAATGAGCTTATTTGGCGAGTCAAATTTAAAACAAAATGCACAACGGGCAATTGAAATGATGCAAAGTGGTAAACCTTATGCATTATTACAACAACTAGCAGCAAAATAACAAGTGGAGAATAACATGGCAATTGCAGCATTAGAAAAAAATGTTGAAATGGCAACAGTACTAAAAAAGATCATTGACGATAAACAGATTTGGTTAACGCAGCAGCAGGAAACAAATCCACTTACAATGTTCAAATCAGCAGTAATACCTAGTGATCGCAATTTTTATCAAGCGCTAAATCAACCTAAAACGGTTTTTATTTTAGAGTGTAAAAAAGCGTCGCCATCAAAAGGATTGATTCGGGATGATTTTGATCCAGCCGCTATTGCTAAAGTTTATAAAGATTATGCTTCAGTAGTTTCAGTATTGACTGATGAAAAATATTTTCAAGGTAGATTTGAATTTTTACCCATAGTTCGTAATGAAATCACACAACCCGTGCTTTGTAAGGACTTTATTATTGATGAATATCAGATCTATTTAGCGCGTTATTATCAAGCTGACGCAGTACTATTAATGCTATCTGTATTGACGGATGATGAATATCGTCATCTAAGTAACATTGCTCATAAGCTAAATATGGGTATATTGACAGAAGCTAGTACTGAAAACGAAGTTGAAAGAGCCATCCAACTGGGTGCGAAAGTAATTGGTATTAATAATCGTAACTTAAGGGATCTGACGGTTGATCTAGATCGGGTAAAAGTCTTAGCTAAATCAATTCCTAACGATCGCATTATTATTAGTGAATCAGGTATTTATACTCACAATCAAGTTAAAGAACTGAGTCATTTTGCAGATGGATTCTTAATTGGTAGTGCATTAATGTCAGAAGCCAACTTAACTTTAGCAATTCGCAAGGTGATGTTAGGCGAAAATAAAGTATGCGGTTTAACACGTCCCGAAGATGCTGTTAGTGCTTATCAAGCTGGTGCAGTTTATGGTGGTTTGATTTTTGTCACAAATTCAGCACGTTATATACAGCCAATTAAGGCTCGAAAAGTTATTGCTGCAGCACCACTTAATTGGGTTGGTGTATTTCGAAATGAAGAGATCGAAACCGTATGCCAAATAGCAAAACAGTTATCCTTATATGCTGTTCAACTGCATGGTAATGAAGATGAAAACTATATCGAAACGTTGCGACAAGAATTACCCAGAACTTGCCAAATTTGGCAAGCATTGAGTATTGATGGGGTTGTGCCAGAACATACCAATCCATTAGTGTCTCGTTATATCTTTGATCATGGTACTGGCGGTACAGGGAAAAGTTTTGATTGGTCGCTACTTGATAATCAAGAGCTAAGTAATGTCATTTTAGCCGGAGGCATTAATCCAGAAAATATCAAATCAGCTTTAGCGACGAATGTGATTGGTGTTGATCTTAATTCAGGGGTTGAAGTTTCACCCGGAATTAAAGATAAACAAAAAATCCAAGCTGTATTTGAACAAATTTAATTTTTATTTAAAAAAAAAGGAATAGTTATGTCTAAGTTAAATCCTTACTTTGGCAAATTTGGTGGGCAATATGTCCCTCAAATATTAATGCCAGTGCTTGAACAACTTGAAGATGCTTTTATCTCTGCAATCAACGATCCAAACTTTCAGAAGGAGTTTAACGATTTATTAGTTAATTATGCAGGTAGACCAACAGCATTAACTTTATGTAAAAATCTAACGGCAGGCACCAAAACCAAGCTTTACTTAAAACGAGAAGATTTAGTGCATGGTGGTGCGCACAAAACTAACCAAGTTTTAGGACAAGCATTGCTTGCTAAAAGAATGGGCAAAACTGAAATTATAGCCGAAACAGGTGCAGGGCAACATGGTGTTGCTTCAGCTTTAGCTTGCGCACTACTTGGCTTAAAATGCCGAATTTATATGGGTGCAAAAGATGTTAAACGTCAAGCTCCTAACGTATTTAGAATGCGATTGATGGGCGCAACAGTCATTCCAGTTGAAACAGGTTCAGCGACTTTAAAAGATGCGTGTAACGAGGCATTACGTGATTGGTCTGGCAGTTATGAAAAAGCGCATTATATGTTAGGTACGGCAGCAGGTCCGCATCCTTTTCCAACTATTGTACGTGAGTTTCAACAGATGATCAGCCGTGAAGCTAAACAACAAATCCTTGAAAAAGAAGGACGTTTGCCTGATGCAGTAATTGCATGTGTTGGTGGTGGTTCAAACGCAATTGGTATGTTTGCTAATTTTATTGATGATAAATCCGTCAAATTAATTGGTGTAGAGCCAGGAGGTCATGGGATTGAAAGTGGCGAACATGGCGCTTCGTTAAAACATGGTAAGCTTGGCATCTATTTCGGTATGAAATCACCGATGATGCAAACGGAAGAAGGACAAATTGAAGAATCTTATTCAATATCGGCAGGGTTAGATTTTCCATCAGTTGGTCCACAGCATGCGTATTTAGATAGTATTGGTCGTGCTGATTATGTTTCAATTACTGATGATGAAGCGCTTGATGCATTTAAAGCATTATCACGACATGAAGGTATTATTCCTGCGTTAGAATCATCACACGCATTAGCTTATGCTATGAAAATGATAAAAGAAAATCCAACTAAAGAACAGCTACTAATAGTTAACCTGTCAGGGCGTGGCGATAAAGATATCTTTACCGTTTATGATATTTTAAAAGCAAAAGGAGAAATAGAATGAGCCGTTATCAAAAACTGTTTGCAACATTAACAGCCGAAAAACGAGGTGCTTTTGTTCCTTTTGTTCCAGTTGGTGACCCAACGCCAGAACTGTCATTTAAAATCATTCAAACTTTAATTGAATCTGGTGCTGATGCACTAGAGCTAGGGATCCCATTTTCAGATCCGATGGCCGATGGTCCAACTATTCAAAATGCCAATATTCGGGCATTTAAAGCAGGAATAACAGTTGAAAAATGTTTTGAAATTTTAACCAATGTCAGAGCGCAATACACCAATATTCCAATAGGATTACTTATTTATGCTAATTTAGTTTTCAAAAATGGTATCGACGACTTTTATGCCAAGTGTGCCAAAGCGGGAGTTGATTCAGTATTGATTGCTGATTTGCCAGCTCAATATGCCCAAGAATTTACAGTGGCCGCCGAAAAATACAATATAGCACCAATTTTTATTTGTCCACCAAATGCTGATGATAAAGTCATTCAAAGTATTGCTAAGCAAGGCAAAGGTTATACTTATTTAGTATCACGAGCAGGTGTTACTGGTGCTGAAAATCGAGCTAACAAACCGCTTACCCATCTGATCAAAAAATTAGTTGAGTTTGGCGCTCCACCAGCGTTACAAGGGTTTGGTATTTCAGAACCAACTCAAGTTAGCGAAGCGATTAAATCCGGTGCAGCTGGGGCAATTAGCGGATCAGCAACAGTAAAAATTATTGAGAAAAACCTCGACAATCCCGAACAAATGCTTAACCAATTAGCCAAGTTTGTTCAATCAATGAAACAGGCAACTAGCAAGTAATTTATATTACTTTATAGTACTAAGTAGTGGGCACAATAATAGGCTTGAAAACGGAATTATTGTGCCAATATAAGTTAAACAGTTATGCTTAAGTTAAGTGGTATATATATTAAAATTGACATGTAGCATATTTTTAATAATTTTAAGTTTTTTGATAAAACCAGTGTGATTTGTGGTTGCATTTTATTTAAAATGCCGTATAATTCTCATTCATCTATCGCGGGGTGGAGCAGTTTGGTAGCTCGTCGGGCTCATAACCCGAAGGTCGTTGGTTCAAATCCAGCCCCCGCAACCACTTAAATTTTCATTCATAAACCAATCTATCCTGTTATTGTCTGAAAGTTCGAATAAAGTGGCTTCATTATAGTTAGTTTTTGAATGTAAGCCTCGCATGTCGAGGCTTTTTTTCGTGTAATGATTTAAGCGTAAGTTTAAAAAGAATGTTGGGCTTTATGCCCTTTTTTATTTTCTGCTGTGGAGGTTTGTTTGGCTAATATAGAACAACAATTAACCGATATTATCCAAGAGCCAGTTAATGCACTTGGTTTTGAATTAGTCGGAGTTGAATATATTCGTGGTCGTTATCCTATACTACGAGTCTATATTGATAGTGAAAATGGTATTACGGTTGATGATTGTGCTGATGCAAGCCGTCAAATCAGTGCGGTGCTTGATGTAGAAGACCCGATCAAAGATGCTTACAATCTTGAAGTTTCATCACCAGGAATGGACAGACCTTTGTTTACGCTTGAGCATTATCAGCGGTTTATTGGTGAAGAAGTTACAGTCAGTCTACGTATACCTGTTGCTAATCGCCGTAAGTGGAAAGGACGAATTAAGTCTATCGATAGCCAAATGATTACATTAACTGTAGATGATAAAGATGAAGTATTTGCTTTTAGTAATATTCAAAAAGCGAATATTGTACCTAATTTTAACCTTAAATAGAGTACGGATGTAAAGGATGAATAAAGAAATTTTAGCTGTTGTTGAAGCTGTATCAAACGAAAAAGCGCTTACACGTGATAAAATTTTCGAAGCTTTAGAAACCGCATTAGCGACGGCCACAAAAAAGAAGCATAATGTTGATATTGACGTTGTTGTTAAAATAGATCATAAAACAGGAGATTACGACACTTTCCGTCGTTGGCTTGTTGTTGATGAAGTTACGCAACCAACTAAAGAAATGACATTAGACGCTGCACAATACGAAGATCCAGCTGTTAAACTTGGCGATTACGTTGAAGAGCAAATTGAATCCGTTGCTTTTGATCGTATAACCACACAAACGGCAAAACAAGTTATTGTACAAAAGGTACGCGAAGCTGAACGTGCAATGATCATTGACATGTTTAGAAATCGTATTGGTGATATTGTGACCGGAATTGTCAAAAAAACCAATCGCGATAGCGTGATTCTTGATTTAGGTAACAATGCAGACGCAATGATGTCACGCCATGATATGTTACCGCGTGAAAACTTCCGTATAGGCGATCGTGTCCGTGGTATTTTATATCTTGTAGAACAAAATAATAAACCTGCACAACTATGCATTAGCCGTTCAAACCCTGAAATGATGGAAGAGTTATTCCGTATTGAAGTCCCTGAAATTGGTGAAGAGATGATTGACATCAAAGGCGTGGCTCGTGATCCTGGCTCACGTGCTAAAATCGCAGTTAGTAGTAATGATCGTCGTATTGACCCTGTTGGTGCTTGTGTTGGTATGCGTGGTGCGCGCGTACAAGCAGTATCTAATGAATTTGGTGGAGAACGTATTGACATTGTTTTATGGGACGATAATCCTGCACAATACGTAATTAATGCTATGGCGCCGGCAGATGTTGTTTCAATTGTTGTAGATGAAGACAAACACACCATGGATGTAGCCGTCAATGCTGAAACTTTACCACAAGCCATTGGTCGAAATGGTCAGAATATCCGTTTAGCTTCACAGCTTACTGGCTGGACACTAAATGTGATGAGTAACGAAGATTTACAAGAAAAACATCATGCAGAATCTTTTGCTGCAATCAATAATTTGATGAAACATCTTGATATTGATGAAGGGCTTGCACAGCTCTTAGTTGAAGAAGGCTTTACCTCACTTGAGGAACTTGCCTATGTGCCAGTTGACGAATTGCTTGAAATTGAAGAACTTGATGAAGATCTTGTTGAAGCATTAAGAACGCGAGCAAAAGATGCATTAACAACACTTGCACTAGCAAATAGTGGCGAAAAACAACCAGCTCAAGATTTGCTAAATCTACCTGGTATGACACAAGAGTTAGCTTATCAATTAGTACAACATGACATCATTACTTTGGAAGATTTAGCAGAACAAGGTACTGATGATTTAGCTGAAATTGAAGGTATAACAAACGAACAAGCTGGCGATTTTATTATGGCTGCTCGTAATATTTGTTGGTTTGCAGATGAATAATTGAGGAAAAGTAATACATGACCAAAGTATCAATAGAAACACTGGCTCAAGAAATCAATACACCAGTGCAAACACTTTTGCAACAGTTTGCTGATGCAGGTATGAAGAAATCTGCAACAGACACTGTCACACAAAAGGAGAAAGAAGCTTTGCTTGCTCATTTAAAACCTCAGCAAGGTCCAACAAAGTTAACATTGCAACGTAAGACGCACTCAACCTTAAATGTGTCGAGCGGTGGTGGCAAAAGCAAAGAAATAAAAGTAGAAGTTCGTAAAAAACGAACTTTTGTTAAACGCGATCCAGCTGAAATTGCGGCGGAGCAAGAAAAAGCACGCTTAGAAGCTGAACAAAAAGCTCGCCAAGAAGCAGAATTAAAAGCGAAACAAGAAGCCGAATTAAAAGCGCGTAAAGAAGCGGAAGAAAAAGAAAAGAAAGCTGAAGAAGAAGCGAAAAAGCGTGCTCAAGAGGAAAAAGCGAAAGCGGCACAAGAGCGAGCAGTTGATCCAAAAGTAAAAAAAGCGCAAGAAGAAAAAGCACGATTAGAAGCTGAAGCGAATGAAATTAAACGTAAAGCGGAAGAAGAAAATCGTCGAAAATTAGAGGAAGATGCCAAGCGTATGGCTGAAGAAGCTCGTAAGCTAGCAGAACAATATAATGAAGTTGATGATAGTGATCATACAGAAGATGAAGATTATCATGTGACAACCTCTAAATACGCTAGAGCAGCAGAAGATGAAACTGATCGTGAAGTTGAAAGCGCTCGTGGGCGTGGTCGAAATGCTAAACAAACTAAACAGAAAAAAGGCAACAAGCTATCAGAAGGCAAAGCGGAACGCGAAGAAGCTCGAGCCGTGACTCGTGGCGGCCATAAAAAGAAAGGTAAAAGTACGTTGCAACAAAGTTTTAATAAACCTGTCCAAGCGGTTAATCGTGATGTTGTTATTGGTGAAACCATTACCGTTGCTGAATTAGCGAATAAAATGGCAGTAAAAGGTTCCGAAGTGATCAAAACTATGATGAAAATGGGGGCAATGGCAACTATTAATCAAGTTATAGATCAAGAAACAGCACAATTAGTGGCTGAAGAAATGGGACATAAAGTAGTACTTCGCCGTGAAAATGAGCTCGAAGAATCTCTTATGAGCGATCGTGATACTGGTGCAGAAAAAGTTTCTCGTGCACCTGTAGTTACCATTATGGGACACGTTGACCATGGTAAAACCTCTTTACTTGACTATATTCGTAAAGCAAAAGTGGCTTCAGGCGAAGCTGGTGGAATTACACAACATATCGGTGCTTATCATGTTAAAACACCAAATGGAGAAATAACTTTCTTAGATACTCCAGGTCATGCGGCGTTTACCTCTATGCGTGCGCGGGGTGCTAAAGCAACGGATATTGTAGTACTTGTTGTTGCTGCTGATGATGGTGTAATGCCACAAACTATAGAAGCAATCCAACATGCTAAAGCGGCAAATGTACCAATTGTTGTTGCTGTTAACAAAATTGATAAACCTGAAGCTGATCCAGAGCGTGTAAAAGGCGAACTAGCACAATATGGCGTAATGTCAGAAGATTGGGGGGGGGATACTCAGTTTGTTCATGTGTCTGCTAAAGCAGGTACTGGTATTGATCAACTACTTGAAGCCATCTTACTACAAGCTGAAGTGCTTGAATTAACCGCGTACGAAACAGGTATGGCAAGCGGCGTTGTGATTGAATCATTCCTTGATAAAGGTCGTGGTTCAGTTGCAACAGTACTTGTTCAATCAGGTACGTTGCGTAAAGGTGATATCGTACTTTGTGGATTTGAATACGGTCGTATCCGAGCGATGCGCAATGAACTAGGTAAAGAAGTGACTGAAGCTGGTCCATCAATACCAGTTGAAATTCTTGGCTTGTCTGGGGTACCATCAGCTGGTGACGAAGCTACTGTTGTACGTGATGAAAAGAAAGCTCGTGAAGTTGCGCTTTATAGACAAGGTAAATTCCGTGATGTAAAACTTGCTCGTCAACAAAAAGCGAAGCTTGAAAACATGTTTACCAACATGACAGAAGGCGATGTTTCTGAACTCAATATTGTTCTAAAAGCAGATGTTCAAGGTTCTGCTGAGGCGATTTCTGATTCATTACTTAAACTATCAACAGATGAAGTTAAAGTTAAAATTATTGGATCAGGTGTGGGCGGTATAACCGAAACTGACGCATCACTGGCTGCTGCATCAAATGCGATCATTTTAGGCTTTAACGTTCGTGCCGATGCTTCAGCACGTAAAGTGATTGAATCAGAAAATTTAGATCTACGTTATTACTCTGTTATTTATGATCTAATTGACGAAGTTAAACAAGCTATGAGCGGTATGCTTGCACCAGAATACAAACAAGAAATTATTGGTCTTGCTCAAGTGCGTGATGTGTTTAAATCACCTAAATTTGGTGCAATTGCAGGTTGTATGGTAACCGAAGGTGTTGTTAAACGTCACAACCCAATTCGTGTATTGCGTGATAACGTTGTTATCTATGAAGGCGAACTTGAATCATTACGTCGCTTTAAAGATGATGTTAACGAAGTACGTAATGGAACCGAATGTGGTATTGGTGTGCGTAACTACAACGATGTTCGTGTTGGCGACACGATTGAAGTTTTTGAAACTATCGAAATTAAACGTACGATCTAATTACAACGTATTTGATGTTATAAGCAAGGTATAGTCCTTGCTTATTCATTTATAAGGGAAATAGATATGGCAAAAGCATTTAATCGTTCATCTCGAGTTGGGCATGAATTACAAAAAGAAATTGCAATTATCTTACAACGAGAAATCAAAGACCCCCGTCTTGGTATGGTAACCGTTTCAGGCGTTGATATCTCGCGTGATCTTTCGTATGCTAAAGTTTTTGTGACTTTTTTGAATGACGATGATCCACAAGTTATTGAACAAGGATTAACGGTACTTAATGATGCTAAAGGTTACATTCGAACCTTAATTGGCAAAGCGATGCGTTTGCGAATCATTCCAGAGATAAAATTCTTTTACGATGAGTCGCTCGTTAAAGGTATGCAAATGTCGAGTTTGGTGGCGGATGTTATCAAACAAGATAATGAGCGTCATAAAGATTAATATTAAAAAATAGTCCTGAACTCTGTCAAAAAGTTTCAGGTAACTATGTGTTTCAGTATAAAAATGATGAATATAAAAAAAACTCGCCGTGATCTTCACGGCGTTTTGTTGCTAGACAAAACGCAAGGCATGACATCAAATGATGCGTTGCAAAAAGTAAAATGGTTATTTAATGCTAAAAAGGCAGGGCATACGGGAGCTCTTGATCCACTAGCGACAGGGATGCTTCCTATCTGTTTTGGTGAAGCAACCAAATTTTCACAATATTTATTGGATTCAGATAAGCGTTATCGTGTGATCGCCAAACTAGGAGAACGAACCAATACATCTGATGCTGATGGTCAAATTATATGTACCAAACCTGTTAAAGCGACTGAATCACAAATCAACCAAGCTTTAACTCATTTTCGCGGTAATATTTTACAAGTGCCAACTATGTTTTCGGCATTAAAATATCAAGGAAAACCGCTTTACCAATATGCTCGCCAAGGTATTGTGGTTGAACGTGAAGCTAGACCAATTACCGTTTACGAAAATCAATTTATCCAATTTGATGCAATAAAAAACGAATTAACGTTAGAAATACACTGCTCAAAAGGCACCTACATCCGAACCATTATTGATGATTTAGGGGAATTATTGGGTTGCGGAGCACACGTTATTTATTTAAGGCGTTTACAAGTTTCCAATTACCCGATTGAAAACATGGTCACCTTAGAACAGCTACAAAATATCGAACTTAAAGATGATCTACTAATGCCCGTTGACAGCCCATTGCAAGATCGCCCAAAAGTTACCCTTAGCGATACGCAAGGTAAAGACATATTATTAGGACGAACCATTGAACTTGAAAGCTCCACGCAAGTTGAAACCTTAGTGCGAATTTATCAAGGCAAGCAATTTATTGGCGCTGGTATAATGCAAAATAACAAATTATCGTCAAAGCGTTTAATATCAACATTCATCAACTAGTCTTGCTTAGTTTAAACCCCACTGTAAAAAACAAGCAAATAGTACAGCAGAAGTTGTGATTCTAAATTAGGTTCAGAAAATTCTTGCTAAATTATTTTTTAATATAAAGACGATTTGGCACTCTGTTATTTTTACCAAAGCGAATTTACTACTTTTTGCTGTACTATTTTAGGGGATAGTTGCACAGTGACTGTCTCGTGATTTGTACGGCGGGTTATTCGACCTAATGCATCGTACTGATAGTGGGTAAATTATTGCTCGTAACCGCCCCGCGTTGGAGAACGTATAATTCACCGAATCACCCACGGCGTTTTGGCTAAGTTCAGGGACGCCCCATTCATCATAAAACAAGGTGCTACGATAACCAGAGCAATCAATTTGTGTGGTTAATAAGCCCTGTTGGTTATAACGATAGTGGTAATGATTACCCAGAGCATCAATCACTTCTATTTGGTCACCCAGCTCATTGTAAACGTAGTGGGTTGGCTGGTTGTTGGGGTCGGTGACACTAATCAGGTCACCGTATTTATTATTTTATTAAGTAATCAATATGGCATTTTCTAGGATGAATATCCGGACCTCTAAATTTATTAATTTTTATTGCATCCATAATTAATTTGGCTGTCTTAATTCCTAATATAATGGATGGACATTTAGAGGGACCACTACCAAATGAAGTTGAGGTAGAAAATATTCCATTTTCTAATATAGAGCCTGTTTCTTTATAAAAACTAGGAGCAGGCGCGACTTGCTCGACATATTGATGACATTTGTTACAATAGTCATTCTTTTCCGACGCGGTATAATTAATAATATCCCGCGGTTTCATTAAAAAATAAGTGTTGTTTTGATTCACAGAATAAAAATCTACAGGAAAGGGAAGGGTTTCGATGAACTCCTTAAATCTTTGCGAAACAATTGGTCTCCGATCATAAGTATATCCTATATCGGTTTTATTACTTATTTTAAGGTTTTTAGGTAGATAGCTATCATCGATACAACAGCCACATTGACTGCAAAAAATAGTATCAGGTGCGCCATCAAAAAAATAAGCATGATTTCCAAACGCACTTAAATCATAAGCTATTACAATAAAATTATCAGCCATTACTTTAACTCCGGATGTTGTTTAAAAAAATCTTCCGCTACTTCAGTATATTTAGCACCAGGACCTTTATAGAATTCAGCTAAGGCATTTAATACTTTTTTTCTACCAAAATTTTCCAAGATTTTGCCCCCTGAATTACCGCGCTGTGGTCGCATATGAACTATCCTTTCATCATTTAATTTTTTTGTTTTTTTGACTAAAAACGCATTCATCTCCTTATGTAACTGTCGATGAATATCTTCATCAATTATTGTTAATGGTTGTTTCGATTTGCCTCCTGCAAATTTAGGATCTGAGTGATGTTTATGGCATATAAGCCCCCAAGGATCGACCCAAGTCAACCCATTAGGTGCATACTGATAAAGATTGATACCGCCAGCTAAGCCTATGGGGTCAGGCTGGGTAAAGCGACCGCAGTTAGGGTCATAATACCGAAATGTGTTGTAATGTAAACCGGTTTCTTTATCGTAGTATTGCCCCGCAAAGCGTAAATTTTGTGTGGCAATATAAGGGCTACTTGTTTGCTGTTGTTTGAGTTGCCCGAAGAGCTGGTAACTATCCCCTAAAATAGTACAGCAAAAAAGTAGAAAATTCTCTATGATAAAAGTAAAAGGGGATTTAATTATGAAAAAAATGACTGAACATCAAATCGTAGCTATTTTAAAAGAAGCTGAAGCAGGTATTTCTGTCAAGGAACTGTGCCGTAAATATGGCATGGGTAATTCAACTTTCTATAAATGGCGAGAAAAATACGGCGGAATGGAACTTCGGATATCAAACGTTTAAAAGAGCTGGAGGCTGAAAATCGCAAGCTTAGGCAGATGTTTGCCGAACTGAGCTTAAAATCCCAGCTTCAGGAAGAAATTATAAAAAAGCTTTAGTGCCCACAAAGGCACGTAAAACGTGGGCACAGCAACTACAACAAAATCATTCGGTTACTATTGCTATGAGCTGCTGCGCTATCGTTGGCTTAAGCCGTTGTGCTTACGATTATCAACCTAAGTTACAGGATGATTCAGTAATTATTTCGGTGTTGAATACTATCACAGACCGGCATTTACGTTGGGGGCTTTCCTAAATGCTTTAATCGTATCAAAAGCTCGGCTATCAATGGAACCATAAGCGTGTTTATCGGGTGTATTGTGAATTAAAGCTTCATCTCAGAGTAAAGCGTAAAAAACGCATTCCTCCACGATGCCCAGAAAAGCTATTGGTGCCTAATAAACAAGGTGAATGTTGGTCAATGGATTTTATGAGTGACAGTAGCCGTAATCAACGTCACTATAGGACATTCAATGTCATCGATGACTTTAATCGTGAGGCGTTAGGTATTGATATTGCAGTAAGCTTACCGGCAGGAAGGATTACCCGTTATTTAGATAAACTGGCCGAATATCATGGGTATCCATTAAAAATACGGGTCGATAATGGACCCGAATTTACAGGAAAAACCTTTGAATGATTATTTTTTATTTCATAGCAAAATTATCTGTTTTTTTCAAAATTAGCTGAAAAAATATTGTTTTTATTATGTTTTTTAAGAAACCTTTTCTTTCAAAACATCTTACCTTTACAACAACCGCTTAATAATCCTATCCACTTTAATGCGGCTCAGTCGCTTTATCAACTTATGAACTTGACTTGGATAAAATTGACTCGCTTGGATTTGTTGAAAATGTGTGATCAATGTGGTTTTTTGACGAATAGTGTCAAGTTCTTGGTTAAATTTATGGCTTAATTCTTGCTTTGGATCATGTATTAATATGCCATTTTCCAGATCAAGTCGCCAAGCGCGTGGATTTAGGTTGTTGCCTGTTATAAGTACCCAAGTATTGTCCACCCAGATACCTTTAAGATGATAGGTTTGCTCTCCATCCTTCCACAGACGTATGATAAGTTGCTCTTTGTCAATAAAAGATTGTAGGCGCTCAATAAAGCTTCTTAAATTGATTTCGTATAAGTAGGGTAATCCACCTGATATGTTAAAAGGTTGGTCTGGTGGAATATAAAAATCATTGGCTTCTTTATCACCAATAATCAGTTCAACTTGGCGACCTTTACGAAGCAAGCGAATGATATCGCGAACTAGGATGTTAGGCAAATTAAAGTACGGCGTGCAAAATATGATTTTTTGTTCGGTTACGTTGATTAAATGATGGATGATTTTGTTGAGCGAGTTATTGCGACCAAGCCCCATTATTGGTGCAACCGATAAGGTGTTGTTGTCGGTATTGCTGTTATATTGGTAGCTGGTATTCATTAAGTGTTGGCGTAGCTCTTTAATTTCAGACTTAATTTGTTTGCGGGTTTTATGGGTGCCAGTATTAAGTAGTTGCAACGCTTGATATGGTAAAAAGTGGTCGTGAATAAACTGCACCATGCTGTCAGCTAATAATGGATTGGTAATAAAGTGATAACGGTCGTAACGATATTTATCACGTTTGTGTAGGTAGACATTATTAATGCTAGCACCACTGTAAATGACAGTGTTATCAATAATAAAACCTTTTAGATGCAGCACGCCTAATACTTCACGGCGATTAACTGGTACACCATATATGGGAATGTCAATATCAGGATGTTGCTGTTTTAGTTGGTAATAATAATTAGCGTTGGTATGGGCTTTGTCTTCGCCAATTCTTCCGCGCTGTGCACGGTGCCAGTCAACAAATATTTTGATATCTAAATTAGGGCGTTGCCGTTTGATTTGGTACAGTTCATTAAGAATTTCTTGACCTGCCTCATCTTGCTCTAGATAGAGCGCAACTATATAAATTCGGTGCTGAGCTCTTTTTATACTTTCAATTAAAGCCAGTCGATATGCTTTTGGGGTATAGCAGATATGATATTGCTTGGCATCTTGCTGAATTTTACCTAATTCGTCAAGATGCTTTTGGTGATTGTATTTTATAAATGGTATTCGCATGATTTTTTGTCATTATAACTGTCAAGTTACTTTAGAAACTTGTTTTCTAATATAAGCTAAGCCAGTAAAAATAACACTCCTTCTAATTTGTATGCATTTTAGCTCAGTTGCTTTAAGTCATGTAGCGTATTTAGCAATTTGTTTATGCTTTTATGCTTCTTACTGGGTGATAATAAATTGTTTAAGATTGTTCATCAATCCAAGTTTGAATTATTTTGTAAGTTAAAGCTAGTACGACAGGACCAATAAATAATCCCATTATACCAAAGCCAAGTAAGCCGCCAATCACACCAAATAATATAAGTAAAAACGGTAAATTGGCACCTTTTTTTATTAAGTAGGCTCGCATTACGCTATCTAAGGTGGTTAAGATAATTGCAACAACAATTAATACGATACCAGCTATGGTGTTGCCAGCCCAAAATTGCCAAAAAATGCACCCAAGCATTACAATCACGGGACCAATTTGTGCGACACAGCAAATAAATAAAATTAGAGTGAGTATACCTGGTAACGGCATGTCAGTTAGTATAAAACTTAATCCACCAATTAAGGCTAAGGTAATGGCAGTAACAACAACACCAAGAGCTACAGCTCGAATGGATTGCCCTGCTAATGTGACAGTGGTTTCGCCATATTGTTTTGATAATCGGTTGGCTAGCAGGTAAACGTATTTGGTGATACTTTCGCCTTTTAAAAAGAGTAATAGACTAAAAATAATCATTACACCAGCATGAAAGATAAATAGTCCAATATTGGTGGCTTGCTCAAGTAGCCAACCTATCATGGTGCCAATATAAGGTTGTATGCTTGAAACTAAATCAGAACCATCAGTTTGTATTAAGTTTAACCATTTTTGGTGTAGTTCAGGGCCAAAGGCAGGTATGCTTTCAAGCCAGTCAAGTGTTGGTAGTTTTTGATGAGATAGCGTTTTTGCCCATTCAATAAGGTGGTGACCATTTTGTGCTACCGAGCTAATAATTAATATGAAAGGTATAATGCAAACAAAGGCTAATATTAGAGCCATTACCAGTAGTGATAACCAGCGTTTGTTAAATAATTTTCGTTGTATTTTTATCATTAAAGGCCAAGTAGCAATTACCACCATCACCGCCCAGAAGAAACCAAATAAAAAAACTTCAACAACACGATAGGTAATAATGATTAGTAAACCAATAATTAACAGGTTTAAAATCAATTTAAGTAAGTCGGTAGTGTTTTTTTCTGCTGGCATTTTTACACCAAATTTATTAATCTAGATGGTGTTATTATACGCATTATCACTGAAAATTAATACGATGGTGTTTATGATTAATTAGTTAAAGGAGATAAAAATGAAAAAATTATTGTTATTAACATTATTAGGTGTAGCATTAACAGCATGCGCAAATTCACAAAAAACGCAACCTGTTGCACAAAGTGTCAATGATATAGCGCCATTCCCTGCAGCTCAAGTTGGCTATACGCGTTATGCTATTCATTTACCTACTATTGCTAATGAAAACAATGCGAAAGTTGAGGTGATCATTGGTAAAGAAATGAATGTTGATTGTAATTTGCAAAATTTAGGTGGTGTTGTTAAGCAAGAAGAGCTTAAAGGTTGGGGATACTCTTATTATGTAGTTGAAAAGACTGTTGGTAACATTTCAACATTAATGGCTTGCCCTGAAGGTACTAATAAAAATCAATTTGTGACAATTAACCATAATTTAGGTTTGTTTAGCTATAACAGCCAATTACCGTTAGTCTTTTATGTTCCGAACGATTTGCAAGTTAAATATCGTGTTTGGCAACCAAATGCTAAAACTATGCAAGCAAATGCTGAATAATTTTGTTATCTGATTGTTAATTGGTTGTTCCTTATTCCTTGGGTGGTTAAAATACAACCACTCAATCTTTAAAGTTTCAATATTTGATTTTTTAAGTAGACATCTTTAAAAAAAAAGGTATTTTATCCCTCGTAATGCAAGGTTAGCTCTACTAGTTCATTTATTTTATTAATGACTTATGATTGCCTGATTACCTCGGTTTCGCTAGATGGTTGTTACTTTGATAATTTTTATTATTGTTAACAATGTCGATAGTAAAATTTGGGGGTCCGTTGTGTCTTTGCAATGGGCTTGTGTCTAACATGTAATATCCCTACAACTAGAGGAGAAGTGGTGAGCATGTTTACTCAACGTAAAACAATTCTTTCAATCGTGGCTGGTGTTTCACTAGCGTTATCTCAATCTGCTATTGCTAAAGATCGCGTTGTGCATTTTTACAATTGGGCAGGTCAAATCGGTTCTAATACTATTTCTGATTTTGAAAAATCAACAGGCATCAAACTTGTTTATGATGTGTACGATTCAAACGAAATCCTTGAAGGTAAATTAATGGCAGGCCATTCTGGTTTTGATGTGGTTTCACCTTCTGATAGTTTTTTAGCTAAACAAATTAAATCAGATGTTTATTTACCGTTAGATAAAAGCAAGTTACCAAATTGGAAAAATCTTGATCCAAATTTAATGAAGTTAATGGCAACGCATGATCCTGACAATAAATATGCCATCCCTTATGTATGGATGACAACAGGTATCGGTTATAACATTGATAAAGTTAAAGAACGTTTGGGCGAAAACGCACCAGTTGATAGCTGGGATTTAGTTTTTAAACCTGAAAATATGGAAAAACTAAAAGATTGTGGTGTGGCGTTTTTAGATGCACCTACCGAAATCTTTGCTAGCGCACTTCAATATTTAGGTAAAAATCCAAACAGCACTGATGTGAAGGATTACACAGGCGCTGCTTATGAGTTGTTAGAAAAGGTTCGTCCAAATATTCGTTACTTTCATTCTTCACAATATATTACCGATTTAGCGAATGGTGATATTTGTGTGATTTTAGGCTGGTCTGGCGATATTTTGCAATCACGTGATAGAGCTAACGAAGCGAAAAACGGTGTGCATATTGGTTATCAAATTCCAAAAGAAGGGGCATTAGTCTTTTTTGATACTTTTGCGATTCCAAAAGATTCAGAAAACCCAGACGAAGCTCATGAGTTTTTAAATTTTGTTATGAACCCTGAAATTGCCGCACAAGTAACTAACGATGTGAACTTTGCTAGTGCTAATAAAGAAGCAAACGACAATTTTATAAAACCAGAAGTGAAAAATGATCCAGCGGTTTACCCAAAACCTGAGGTGATGGAGAAACTATTCACTTTGCAAGTTAAAGATCCTAAACTTGAGCGCGTAATTACTCGTACGTGGACTAAACTTAAAACGGGTAAATAGTCGATATTTTGTATATCGAATTTAAATAATAATTCTAGACGGATGGGTTATTTAGCCTTTCCGTCTCGTTTTTTTTGGCTTGTTGTTATGAGGAAAAAAGAGTGAACAATAAAACAACAAATCAGGTACAGCCTAAAAAAAAGATGATAACTCCACTGTTGGAGATCAAAAATTTAACCAAAGTTTTTAATGATGATTATTATGCCGTTGATGATGTCAATTTAACTATTTACACTGGCGAAATCTTTGCTTTATTAGGTGCGTCAGGTAGCGGTAAATCTACACTACTACGAATGCTTGCAGGTTTTGAACAACCTACGTCGGGGCAAATTATTCTTGATGGTAAGGATTTATCACAAGTTCCGCCTTATGATCGTCCGATTAATATGATGTTTCAATCGTATGCTTTATTTCCTCACATGACGGTTGAGCAGAATATTGCCTTTGGTTTAAAACAAGATAAATTAAATGCAGCTGAAATAAAACAGCGTGTTGAAGAAATGTTAGCCCTTGTGCATATGGAGCAATTTGGTAAACGTAAACCACATCAATTGTCTGGTGGTCAACGACAACGTGTTGCATTGGCCCGCAGTTTGGCTAAACGCCCAAAATTATTATTGCTTGATGAACCAATGGGAGCATTAGATAAACAACTTCGTGATCGTATGCAACTTGAAGTGGTTAGCATTTTAGAGCAAGTGGGTGCAACGTGTGTGATGGTGACGCATGATCAAGAAGAAGCCATGACCATGGCAGGCCGTATAGCTATTATGAATAAAGGTCAATTTGTACAAATTGGTGAACCTGAAGAGATTTATGAACATCCAAATTGCCGTTATAGTGCCGAATTTATTGGCTCGGTAAATGTCTTTGACGGTATTTTGCAAGAAACACAAGAAGATGGTTTGATCATTAGCTGTCCTATGATTAAGCGTCCATTAAAAGTCGATTATGATTCGCCAGCGGTTGAAGGCGTGCCAACACAAGTCGCATTACGTCCAGAAAAAATTAAACTATGCGATGAAATCCCAGAAGATGGCTACAATGTGGCAACAGGTGAAGTCGTCGAAATCGCTTATCTTGGGGATCTGTCGATTTATCATGTTAAATTACCAAGTGGGCAAATTATAATTGCACAACTTCAAAATGAGCATCGTTATCGTAAAGGCATGCCAACTTGGGGGGATATAATTAACTTAAGTTGGGAAGTAGATAGTTGTGTTGTGCTTACTGAATAAACAAAAGAGGATATCATAATGCGATCCATTGTATTAGGATTGTTGTTAAATGCATTTGTGTTGCTCAATGTTTATTGGCGTTTTGTGACAATAGGGGCATTTGATAACTTATTTTTAGATGCGCTATTTACCGCAATGACATTGAGCTTTTTATTGTCATGTTTGGGGCTATATTTAGTAAATTATAAGCCATCTAAGTTTGCCTATCGGCTGATTATTGCAGGCAGTATATTATTTGTTCCTGCTGGGCTTGTGGCAATTTATTTTGCTTATAAAAAAATGCGACAACAATGTTCAGATACCGATCTGATGACACTTTATGGACGTTTAATTGTTATTGCCATCCCTTATTTATGGATGCTATTGCTATTTTTATTACCATTTTTAATTGTCTTTAGAATTAGTTTTTCTGAAAAAATCTTTTCGATTCCGCCTTATACTGATTTATTTAGTTATGATGATGGATTACTAAATATTACTTTGAACTTTGGTTATTATATTAACTTAGTTAATGATAATATTTATTTTGAGTCTTATTTAGAATCATTAAAAATTGCGGCTATTTCAACCATATTGTGTATTTTAATTGGTTACCCTTTAGCATGGGCAATTTCAAGATGTAAGCAATCTACACGTAATATTTTATTACTATTAATTATTTTGCCGTCTTGGACGTCATTTTTAATTCGAGTTTATGCGTGGATCGGCATTTTAAATCAAGAAGGTTTATTAAATCACTTTTTAATGTGGTTAGGGGTTATTGATCAGCCACTAGTGATTATAAAAACCTATTTGGCTGTTTATATTGGTATTGTGTATTCTTATTTACCGTTTGTGGTATTACCAATTTATACTTCGTTAAGTAAAGTAGATTCGACGTTAATTGAAGCAGCGTTAGATTTAGGTTGTAAGCCAATTAAAACCTTTTTCAAGATTATTGTACCACTCACAAAAAACGGTATTATTGCTGGCGGTATGCTAGTGTTTATTCCTGCTGTTGGTGAATATGTGATACCTGAGTTATTAGGGCCATCTCAAAGCATTATGATTGGTACGCAAATTTGGACTATTTTCTCTCGAGATACCGATTGGCCTGCAGCATCTGCAGTTGCGACAGTTATGTTGTTGATTTTGATAGTGCCAATTTACTATTTCAATAAATTTCAAAGCCGACAAATGGAGGGTAAATAAATGAATGATTTACCTGTTATCTTGCGTTCTTCTGTGATTGTATTTATCTCATTGCTATTAGGCTCGTTATTACTATCAGTACTGATTAGTTCGGTTGGGTTAGGTCTACTTACTAATATAAGTTTATATGTTAACAGTATAATATTTAGCCTGATTGTGACAGTGATTGTGACATTAGCTCTCATTTTTCGATGTCTTAAAGGGCTTATTTTATTGGTGGTATTTTCTTTTTTATATATCCCAATGATTATTTTAATTGTCTACTCATTTAATAGTTCTCGCTTAGTTACGGTATGGGCTGAATTTTCAACTAAATGGTACTTTGTTCTAATGCATAATGAAGAGCTATTTAAAGCTGTTGGTTTGAGTTTAGCAATTGCGGCATGTGCAGCGACGTTTGCAACAGTTTTGGGTACACTTGCTTCTTATGCTATTGTTCGCTTTAAACAATTTAAAGGCGCAAATCTGTTTTCATTTATGACAACAGCACCACTTGTTATGCCTGATATTATTACAGGTTTGGCATTATTGCTTTTATTTGTTGGTATGGGGCAAATTCTTGGATGGCCAAAAGATCGTGGCGCCATTACTATTTGGATGGCACATACGACCTTTTGCATGGCTTATGTTACAGTGGTGATTAGTGCAAGGCTTCGTGAACTTGATAAATCAATTGAAGAAGCCGCTTTAGATTTAGGTGCTAATCCATTGAAAGTATTTTTTATTATTACATTACCAATGATTGTACCAGCATTAGTTTCTGGTTGGTTATTAGCCTTTACTTTATCACTAGATGATGTGGTGATTGCTAATTTCGTAACGGGGCCAGGAGCCATGACATTACCGAAGTTGATCTTTTCAAAAGTAAAATTAGGCGTCGATCCGCAAATCAATGCACTTGCAACTATTATTTTATTGATTGTTGGTATAATTGGATTTATTTCATGGTTATGGATGCGTAAAGCTGAACGACGTCAAATAAATGAAACTCGTATACATTAACACTCCGTATTTTTTATTATTGCCGCTTTTTGCGGCAATATTTCGCTTTAAAATCTCCGTGTTTTTTTTATCATTTTGTATTATAGTGTGACTTGCTAATCTTTTTGGCAAAATTCTCAGGGCGGGGTGTAATTCCCCTCCGGTGGTATAGCCCACGAGCGCTTAATTTGTTTTGTTAACTGTGATGATTTTTTATTATTCGGTTAGTTTTAAAAGGTTAAGGTCAAGCAGATTTGGTGAAATTCCAAAGCCGACAGTTAAAGTCTGGATAAAAGAGAGTTGCTTATCTTTCCAAGCCATGCTGGTCGAGCACTGCCCTGATTCTGGTATTTTATTTGTAACTTAATTAATTTAATGGATAAATAGTAAAGTCGTTACATCGTAAAATAATTAGTTAAAATTAATTAGGTAAATAATGAAATGAGCAAGTTAAAAAAATATAGGTATTTACCATGAATCAGTTTAATTTAAATGAATTTGGCACGCCCATTGAACGTGTCAAAAAAGCGATCGCATCAATTCAAACCGGTCAAGGTGTGCTGGTTTTAGACGATGAAGACCGTGAAAACGAAGGCGATATTATTTGGGCTGCCGAGTCCATTACCTGTGAACAAATGGCTCTAACCATTCGTTACGGCAGTGGTATTGTTTGTTTATGTTTGCCTCAAAAACGCTGCGATGAGTTAAATTTACCTATGATGGTAGAAAATAATACTAGTAAAAATAATACAGCGTTTACCATTTCAATCGAAGCAGCAAATGGAGTTACAACAGGTGTATCAGCTTCTGATCGCGTTACGACCATTAAGGCCGCAGTGAATGATAACGCCAAACCAAGTGATCTTAATCATCCTGGTCATGTGTTTCCTTTAGTTGCTAAAGAGGGTGGTGTATTAGTTCGCCGAGGCCATACTGAAGCGTCTATTGATTTAGTAACATTAGCGGGTTTAAAGCCTGCCGCAGTACTGTGTGAATTAACCAACGACGATGGCACTATGGCAAGAGTGCCAGAGGTTGTTAAATTTGCTAAACAGTATCATATGCCTGTTGTGACTATTGAAGATATTGTTGAATATCGTAATCATTTGCCATTGAAGTGAAAATCCTAACTTAAAAATGTTAAGTGCTTATCAACAGTATTATACAAGGTAGGGAAAGAGCCGTTGTTTGTGGTTTAAATCATCTTCCGCCGAAGTAAGGTATCGGCGGAATGGTGGAAATTACCCAAGTACTTTTAATGCACAAACTTTGGTTATTTTGACTCCATTTTCTAATGCTAAAGTATCAAACTTCATTTCAGGATGATGTAATCCTGGTGTTAGATCAGCTCCTAATCCCCAAAAACCAGCTTTGACATTACGTTCACAAGGATAATTGAAAAAGTCTTCTCCACCAGGGGTGAAAATAGGTTCTTTTAGCCCCTCTTTGCCAAGTACATCCACAATGGCTTCGGCAATAATTTTTGTGACATCACTATCAATTTCAGCGGCAGGGATTTCTTTAGTGACATTGATATCCACTTTCGCACCGATAGATTCAACACTAAGTTTTATCGCATTTAACGTTTTGGTTTTTAGTTCATCCATGGCAGGGTTAGTTGGTGCTCTTAGATCCCAGCATACATATGCTTCAGATGGAATAACATTGGTTACTCCTGCATCGCAAATGCAACGTGTTGCTTTAACGCTATAGGTTAAGTTTGGTGCAAGGTGAATGGTGTTAACCGCTTGAATGGCAAGTGTTGCTGCATCAAGCGCATTAATGCCTAAATGTGGGCGCGCACCATGCGCAGGTATTCCGTGAATACTTGCTTCAACGGTAGTGGATGCCGAATAGTACATGGCTGCTGAGGCAAAGCCTTTAGGACATTCATCTTTAGGGCGTAAATGTAGGCCGATAATCATGTCAACATCGTCAATAACGCCACCTTCAATCATAGCTAAAGCACCTGTTCCAAGTTCTTCGGCAGGTTGGAAGATGAGTTTCAATCGACCTTTTTTGATGTTACCTTCTTTTATTAACTCTTGTGCCGAGGTTAATAATATTGATGAGTGGCCATCATGACCGCAGGTATGTCTTGCGCAAGGTTCGCCATCAATGATGTGCCCTAGAGCATCCATATCTGCCCTCAAAGCGAGTACAGGTCCAGGTTTTCCGCTATCGTATTGCGCAACAATTCCTGTTGTGTTACTGATGTTGCGAGTTACTTTATAACCTGCTTGTTCCAGTTGCTGTGCGATATATGCCGATGTTTTGTGTTCTTCAAATCCCAACTCTGGAATTAGATGTAAATACTGATAATGTTCTAATACGTTAGACATGCTTATCTCCTTTATTAAACAAAAAATCGCATAATAATCATTGAAATTAATGCATTAAAAATACTGGTTAACATAAGTAATGGCCAGTATTTTTTCTGTACATCGGCAACACCTAATAATCGTCCCATATATTGTAATTGCGAACCCATTAAGAAAATAGCTGGGGCTAATATGGTTATTGCTGTTGGATTGATTGTTCCTGCGGTAAATAAGTTAATTGCAACGCCTGTACCTGCTGATGCTGATAACCATGCAGTCAGTAATACGGTAATTGCTTCGCCCGGTAGGCCAAAAATCTCCATTACAGGTGCACAATAAGTTCCTATTAATTGCATTATGCCTAAACGTTTTAGAATTTCGGTGATTACAAATGCCATTAAAATATTGGGCATTAAATTGTTAATAGCAATGTTGAATCCTTTGCGAGCACCAATTACAAAAATATCTAAAGGGTTATTAGTTTGTTTTTGCGAATTATTCATTGATAAAATCCTTTTTATAAATTGAATTTAATACTAAGCGAACCATTATTGCGCCTACAAATTTAAGCACTAACATAATGACAAGAGGAATAAAAATAGCTACAGTCATTGAGGCAAATAATGCCGAACCAATTGAGAAGTAGTTATTAATTAAACCCGCACCAGAATATTGCCAAGCACTAATAATGATAAGGTCTTTTTTAGTAATTTGCTTTTCGTCATATAACTCTTTAGTTAATACAGCACCAGCATCAGTGCTTTGTAGGTCGGTAATTAATGCAAGTCCAGTTTTACCTGGTACACCTAAAATTGGTTTTAATAATGGTGTTAATAATTTGTGTGCAGCACGAATTGTGCCGTAATGGGTAAATATTTCTAACACGCCTAGTGCTAACATAACTGTAGGTATAAGTGATAAGGCAAAAATAAATCCAGCTCTTGCACTGTTACCTCCTTCACCCACAAAAGTATTTTTTTCAGGATGTAGCATAGTGCCAAATTTACCGCTTAAGCTGGTAAAATCAAACGCTCCTAGCCATTCTTTGCCTTCTACATTAAAAAATAAGCCTGAAAAAAATAAAATTGCTATTATTAGTGATATATAGGCTTTTATACCAACTTTAAATTCATTATCTGTATTTTTTGACATGCTACCTTCCTTTTTCCTAATGTTTAAAAAATATTAAATATTGTTACAATTAACAATATTTAATAAGTACAAAATGTTTATTATACAGTTTAGTTAAAAAATGCCTCAAAAGTGTTTTTTTAGTATTCTATAACGATTTTAGATTAAATTGAAAAAGATATAACTTTTTCAAATTTTTTCTAATAAATCACAAATCTTTATTATATCTTGCAAATTAAATACTCTATGAAGGCGAATTGGCTAGCTTGTATAAGTTCTCTAACATTGAATTGTGTAATTTTGTACTTGCCATTTATATATCTTCATTATAGAATTACTTACTTATTTGAAAAATAATAATAAAAATTGTGATGATGTTTCGTAAACGTTAGGCGTTTTGGTTTAATGGGTAGGACCATATAACAATTGATATCTTTTGGCGGCAAATTCTATTTGCGAACCATCTTTTGTCTTGTCGTTGCTTTTAGGCAATAGAGCATAATCAATACTTAAAACACATTGCAGTAGAAAATTGATTACGACATAAAATAAAGTAGCATAAACGAGGTAGCTATATGTTTAGCATGAATAAAGAGTGGGCATTTGTGGTGCTAACCTGCTTTTTTGAAATATGTTGGATTTTAGGATTTAGCATCGCAACCGAGCTTTGGCAATGGGTTATTATTGTATCGCTCATTATTATTGATTTTACGTTTTTAACCAATGCTTGCAAGACAATACCTACAAGTACGGTTTATGCCATATTTTCAGGTGTTGGTGCTGTCGGTGCAACGCTGATTGATATCTTACTTTTTAATAAAGAGATTAAGCTAATTCAACTTTTTTTTGTGGCGATAATTATTATTGGTGTTGTACAACTAAAACGTGCCGACAGTTAATATTTTAATAAGGACAATTTAATCATGGGATGGCTGTTAATATTAATTGCATCAGTTTTTGAAGTAATTGGTGCTATAGGCCTTAAATTATATGCTGAGCAAAAAAGCCTGTTTAGATTGGTTTTGTATTGGGGAGGTTTTTTTGTCTCTTTTGTGCTTTTTTATTTTTCGCTTCATTATCTTGAATTGAGTGTTGTGTATCCAGTTTGGGTTGGTCTTGGGACTTCAGGTGCGGTGTTGGCCAATATGCTGTTATTTAATGAACCTAAAAATTTTCCTCGTATATTTGGTCTCACCATTATTATCGTTGGTGTTGTGGGATTACATGCCACTCTATAATTAATTGCGTTTATATATAAAAAACCGGAGATTAACTCCGGTAACGCAAAGCGTAAAATAAGATATGGATGAATAAAAAATTATACTGAATTAAATTTCGTCAGCATGGTGTTTTAAGAAACTTGCAACACCATTTGGATTTGCTTGCATGCCTTTTTTTCCTTTTGTCCATTGAGCAGGGCAAACTTCGCCATGTTCTTCATGGAATTGGAAGGCATCAACAATACGAATCATTTCGTCAATGTTACGTCCAATTGGTAAATCGTTAATTGTTTCATGGCGTACAATTCCTGATTTGTCAATAAAAAATGAGGCTCGCAGCGCAACTCCAGCTTCAGGATGTTCAATACCATAAGATTGCATAATTGAGTGTTTGATATCTGCAACAATTGGGAATCTAACTTCACCAATACCGCCTTTATCTTGTGGAGTATTGCGCCATGCATTATGTACATATTCAGAGTCCATTGAAACACCAATTACTTCAACACCACGTTTTTTGAATTCTTCTAGGCGGTGATCAAATGCAATGATTTCAGATGGGCAAACAAAAGTGAAGTCCATTGGCCAAAAGAATACAACGGCATATTTACCATTGATGTATTGTAATAAATTGAAATTATTGATAATTTCACCAGTACCTAAAACTGCAGCTGATGTAAAATCTGGTGCTTTGCGAGTGACTAGTGTCATAGTGTTTCTCCTTTATAATTAACAGCAACTCATGTAGCGTAGCATTATAGCAATTCAAATCCATTGTCAAAGTTGTTATAAACGATTGGTATCATAAGTTTAAACTATTAAGTTATAATTATTATTCGGTATTAGTTATTGATTTTGGGTTTACCTTTATTTTTTGTGTCTCGATAGCGTTGTTTTATCTTTTTCTTTTTTGCTTGTTCTTGCTTTTTGTTCGCACTTTTTTGTTTTGCTTTTTGTGAAGGTTTTTTCTTAGTTACTGGTTTTGGTGCTTTAGTTTTAGGGCGTAATTCATCAATCGTTCTTAATTTGATTGGTTCTTTAATATAGCGCTCAATTTTTTGCAGTAATTCGTTATCATGCGCTTCGACTAGCATAATAGCTGTTCCTTTTTTTCCCGCTCGAGCGGTGCGTCCAATTCTGTGTAAATATACATCGGCAGTTTTTGGGGCATCAAAATTAATAACATGAGTAATATTGTCAATATCAATACCTCGTGCAGCAACATCGGTTGCAACAAGTACATTGACAGTATTATTGCTGATCCTTTTTATTGCTTCGTTGCGTTTTGCTTGTACCATTTCACCTTCTAAATAGCAGCTATGGATACCAGCTTGGTGCAGTAAGCTAACTAATTCATGCACACGTTCGCGTTTACGAACAAATATAATCGTTTTTTTTAATTCTTCTTGTTTTAATAAGTGAATAAGAAGTGCTATTTTATGAGTTAAATCATCGGCACGATAATAAAATTGCAGGATTTTTTTACGCTCTTTGCGTGAAGGCTCGGCATTGATTTCGATTGGATCATTCAAAATGCGGGTAGCAAAGTTATGCAGTCCTTCACCTTCCAGTGTGGCAGAAAATAATAATGTTTGTTTACGCCAACGGGTTTCGGCAGATATCATTTCGACATCTTGTGAAAAACCCATGTCTAACATCCGATCTGCTTCGTCTAAAATAAGCATTTCAACCGCTCGGCAATCAAAATTCTCTTCTTTTATATACTGTAATAATCGGCCTGTTGTAGAAATAACGATATCTTGGTTTTTACTAAACACTTCAGCGTGATTCATATAAGCAACACCACCAGTAATAGTTGCAATGCTTAAATTTGTTGATTCAGTTAATAATCTGGCTTGTTCAGCAATTTGCATGGCTAGTTCACGCGTTGGTGTTAAAATCAAAATTCGTGGTGGGCCTGGTTTACGGCGTGGAAAATCGAGTAGATGTTGTACGGCCGGAATTAAAAAAGCTAGCGTTTTACCTGTGCCTGTTGGTGCAGAACCTAAAATATCTTTGCCATCTAAAGCAACAGGGATTGTTTGTGCTTGGATTACGGTTGGAGTATTTATATTTTGTGTTTGGAGATTGTGAATTAAAATACCATCTAATTCTAAACCAGAAAAAGTGTGTGCAGTCATAGTGTTCTTTTCATCTAAAATTATAAGGCACATTATAACGTTAATCGTTATAACTACAATCAATAAAAATATGATGGAATATTATTCTATCTTTATGGAGCAATTAATTGTAAGCTAGTTATTGCAGTGTAAAATATAGTTTTATATCTAAAACTAGATGTTTTATTTAAGCAAAACTTATCATTGTTAGCTGTTTGTGATAAGATATGCGTCCGTTTGCGATAGCATGCATAATGATTATTTATACTACCGAGGTTAAATTGGTTTAAATAATTAATGTTTAATTATTTTGTGGTTTAACACGGATTGACTCAAATTTCCATATTAAATAAACTTCTTTAATAACTATCAGATAATGAATATGACCGAATGTTTCTCGAATGATAATTATAATCAACAGTTGAAAAAAAAAGTAGATAATTTAAAAGCATTATTATCAGATTTTTCACTGCCCGAATTATCGGTATATTGTTCACCTATTAGTCATTATCGTATGCGTGCTGAGTTTAGAATCTGGCATGACGGTGAAGATCTTTATCATATTATGTATGATAAAAAAACAAAAAAACGAATACGGGTTGATGAATTTCCTATTGCAACAAAACTAATTAATCAAGCTATGCGAACCATTTTACCTTTGTTACAACATAATCTGTTACTTCGCTATATGCTGTTTCAAATTGATTATTTTTCGACTTTAAGTGGTCAGCTATTAATTACGCTTTTATATCATAAAAAGTTAAGTGATGGATGGATCATAGAAGCAAAAAAATTAAAAGCTCAACTAGCTGAACTTGGAGTAGTTGCTAATATTGTAGGGCGAGCGAGTAATCAAAAAATAGCAATTGATGTGGATTATGTTGATGAAGTGTTGCCAGTAATGGATAAAACGTTTATTTATCGACAAATTGAAAATAGTTTTACTCAACCAAATGCTGCGGTAAATATTAAAATGCTACAGTGGGCTATATCGGTTACCAAAAATTCAACTGGTGATTTACTCGAGTTTTATTGTGGTAATGGTAACTTTTCAATTGCACTAGCACAAAACTTTCGCAAAGTATTGGCCACCGAAATAGCCAAAGCGTCTGTTTATTCAGCTCAGCATAATATTGAAGTTAATCAAATTGATAATCTTGATATTGTACGGTTGTCAGCCGAAGAGTTTACTAGTGCAATTAAAAAAGAACGAGAATTTAATCGTTTAAAAGGAATCAATTTGGATGAATATCAGTGTGATACGGTACTTGTAGATCCTCCACGTGGTGGAGTGGATTTAAATACCATTAATATATTAAAAACCTATAAAAAAATTATTTATATTTCGTGTAATCCTAATACATTGCGTGACAATTTACAGTTATTGACTAAAACACATTCAATTCAACATTTTGCTATGTTTGATCAATTTCCTTATACAGATCATGTCGAGACGGGTATTGTGTTGTGTAAAAAGTAAAAGGAAGTAATATTCAATGTAGAGTATTTTTGTTAAAATATACTTAATTTATACCTAACTAATTGTTGTTTCGGGGGTATGTAAACTTATATCGATCTAGAACAAAAAAAACCCTAGATAAACTAGGGCTGCATTAAATTGCAAGGAATGGATGAAAGGAAATAAAACAATGAAACAATAATGTCTAGCCTCATGAATCATTGTGTAGCTACTATAACAAAGATAAACCAACTAATTAATGACATTATGATTACAAAATAGTCATTAAACCATCATGATTGGTTTGGTGTTTATCATTTATTCTATAGCTGTGTTATGCAATTACGACAACCAGACAAATAACAAAGGAAATATTCAAGTATGAAATTGTTAGTAGTTGAAGATGAGCAAAAAACAGGTGAGTATCTTCGTCAAGGTTTAGTTGAATCTGGGTTTGTTGTTGATTTAACAAATAATGGTCTTGATGGTTATCATAGAGCTATGACAGAAGATTATGATCTTATTATTTTAGATGTTATGTTGCCTGATATAGTTGGTTGGAAAATTGTTCAGTCACTGCGTGAAGCAGGCAAAGAGACACCTATCATGTTACTTACCGCTATGGGAAGTGTGGATGATAAAGTTAAAGGCCTAAACTTAGGTGCTGATGATTATCTAGTAAAACCTTTTTCGTTTGCTGAGTTATTAGCTCGTGTGAAATCTATGCTCCGACGTAATGTCCCTCAAGTCAATAATTCCCAATTAAGTATTGCAGATCTGGTCATGGATCTTCCTAAACGTATGGTAACACGTGGGGATAAACGCATTGATTTAACCAATAAAGAATTTTTGTTATTAGAATATTTTTTACGTTATCCGGGAGAAGTTTTACCACGATCATTAATTGCATCTCAAGTTTGGGATATGAATTTTGATAGTGATACTAATGTGATTGATGTTGCAATTCGGAGATTGCGTAATAAAATTGATGCTGATTTCGAACCAAAATTGATTCATACAGTTCGTGGAATGGGGTATAAGTTAGATGTCTTGGATGAAACAGAATAAGTTAATTTCATTTCGCTTGCCTCTTATTGTTTGTTTATTAACCTGTGGTTTACTTTATTGTTTTAGTTTTTTTATTGAACGTTCTTTTGAAAAAATTTCAATCCAACAAAATGTGTCTGAACTTAACTCGGTTATTGATTCTATAGAACGTGAACTTGTTTATTATTCTCCAGATGAGAATCGTGACGAATTTATTCAAAATTTATTATTAATTTTGACAGGTCATCATCGTCTGTTTGTTTATGTTATTGATGAGAAAGGGAAAATTGTTTATCGAACACGTGGTCCTAATCTAACAGTAGCTAAAAATCATATTGATTTTGATATTATTATTGCAAATCATAGTACTGCTATTTGGAATCAAGATAAAGCATCATATCGAGTTGCAGCTTCACGAGTTTCGATTGAAAATGGTAGACAATATACCACCATAGTTGCTGTTGCTCGTGACTTACATCTCGAATTCATTCGGCGATTACACGATGGTTTAGGATTGCTTATTCTTATTGCTTGTATTTTGGCTTTAATTGGTTCTTTTGTTAGTGTCTATTTTACCCAAAAACCAATTAATCGGTTGATTAAAAAAATAGAAAAAATTAATTTTAAAAGCCTGAATTACCGCATTCCTACTTCTTTAGTACCAATTAAATATGTTAGTTTAGTAAAAGCATTCAATGATATGCTTAATCGGATAGAGAATGTATTTCAACGGCAACGTGATTTTACAGCGGATATTGCTCATGAGATGAGAACACCTATTACTAATTTAGCCACTCAAACGCAAATTGTGCTGAGTAATGCCAGAACAACTAATGAATATCGCGAGATTTTATATTCAAATTTAGAAGAATACGAAAAAATGTCACAGATGATTTCTGATATGCTATTTTTAGCACAAGCAGATAATCGTCAATTGGTGCCTAATTTAATCGATATTGATTTACATAGCTTGATCACAATGATGTGTGAATATTTTGAACCACTTACCGACGAGAAGAATATTGCCTTTAATCTTGAAGGAAATTGCTCCCATATTCAAGGTGATAAGATGATGTTAAGAAGGGCAATCAGTAATATTTTATCCAATGCAATTCGTTATACACCCGAAAATCAAACTATCACTATAATTTTAAGTCAAGTAAGCGAAAGGCGAGTTCGAATCATCATTTCGAATCCAGGCAAGAAAGTTGACAGTAAACATTTGCCACACCTTTTTGACCGGTTTTATCGAGTTGACGAATCACGTCATCGTAGTGATAGTTCGGGTACTGGAATAGGGCTTGCTATTGTCAAATCCATTATTGAAACGCACAAAGGTTCAATTTATGCTGAATCTGACGAGCAATCAACTCGCTTTATTATTAATTTACCAACCGCTATCTAATATCAAAGTCGCTGATCAGTAAATTAGCTGCTGCATAAGCGGCTTTATCTTTTAGTTCTTGTGGGACATTTTCGTTACGAATAACTTCGTCTAACACTTGCATAACAGCGCCTAAGGCATTATCAATATAACCTAGATCATTACTGCCAATTTGTGCGTATTTTTCATAAATAAGATCGCTATATTTATTCATTAAATTCATGTCTTTTTTATTCCATTTATAAAAAGCCAGCTAATTGTTTGTAAACTTGCTCGGCTTGAATTGTTTGCATACATTTTTCATTTGAGATAATGCTAAATTGATTTTTTCCATAGCCACCAATCAATTTTGGATTGGTTTTGCCAAATAAAGTAATATTTGGACGATCTAATGCAGCGGTTAGATGACTTAAACCTGTATCTACCGAAACAACGGCTTTTGCTCCCGCAATAATGGTTGCTATATCTGAAAGTGAAAGTTTGGGGAGTATCTCTACGTGTTGGTATCCTTGTGCTAGACGAATTGCTCGTGCTTGCTCATGTGGTGCTCCCCAAGGTAATTTTATTTTTAACCCAGTAGGTTCAACTAGTTTAATTAATTTTCGCCAAGCATCTTCGCTCCAGTGCTTGTCATCTCGTGTTGTTGCGTGTAAAAAAATTAGATATTGCTGATTATTGTTAGGTAATGAAGATAAAAAGTGACGCGCAATAGCATAATCACCCATTGAATCAGGTAATTTGTATTGCAGGCTTTTTGCAAACAGTAATCTAATGCGCTCAATAGCATGCATTTGTTTAGATACATTGTGTTTTATATCATAAAACCAACTAGCAATTGGTTCTTTGATACTTTTGCGATCCAAACCGTGTTTAATACCCCGTGCTTTACGAGTAATAAGAAACGCACTTTTAATGAGCCCTTGTGCATCAATAATCACATCATAATGTTGTCGTCTTAAGGTATTAATGAAATCATGGCGCTCATGACGAATTGCTTTAGCGAACCAATTTTTTCTCCAGCGTCTTATTGCAACCGGTATCACTTGGTTTACAGCAAAGTGCCAACTAGGTATTTGGGCAAAATTTTCTTCTACTACCCAATCAAAAGTTATATTTGGTAAATTGTTAGCAGCATCCGTTAATGCTGGTAAAGAATGAAGTACATCCCCCATGGATGATGTTTTAACCACTAATACTCTCATTATTCATTACTCTTTTTACAGCGCATGATGAGCTTCATCAAGGTTTCGAAAACAATATCGGGTTTAATATCGATCAGACTTTGATGGTAACCTTGTTCGGCATCGCCTTTACGGATGCGGTGATAACCAGTAATTAAACGGATAACTTCGGCTTTATCTGATAGTGGAGGGGTAAAATCTGGACTACTTGGCCCATAAAGAGCAAGCAGTGGTCTGCCTAAAGCCGCTGCAATATGCATTAATCCAGAGTCATTAGTCACAATGGCTTTACAAGCAGCAATTAGGCTAACAGCTTGCTCTAACTGTGTTTGACCTGCTAGATTGATACACTTCTCGCGATGTATCATTTTAGCAATAATTTGTTCCCCTACTTTGCGATCATTTTGGGAACCAAAAATAATAATTTTAGCGTGCTGTTTAACTAGCATATCAGCAAGTGCCGCGTAATGATAATCGGGCCAGCGTTTTGCAGGGCCAAATTCAGCACCAGGACAAAAGCCAATTAATGGTTCATCTTGTGTTATAGTAAAAGTTGAAAGAGCTTGGGTTATTTCATCTTGTTCGACATTGATTTTTGGCCACAGTAGTGGTTGTGGCAAATCGGAAGCCGAATGGATCTGACTATTAGGATAAGCAAGAGCAATATAGCGTTCAACCATTAACGGAAATGCTTGCTTATCAAGTTTACGAAGATCATTTAATAAACCATAGCGCATCTCGCCTTTCCAACCTGTACGTTTAGGAATTTGGGCAAAAAATGGAATCAATGCTGATTTGAATGAATTAGGTAATATAATAGCCTGATCATAATGGTTATTACGTAGTGATTTACCTATTTCTCGACGTTTTTTAAAAGCAAACTCACCATGGCCTAATGGCATTGCAATTGCTTGATTCACTTCTGGCATTTTATTTAATAGTGCTCGACACCAAGCCGGAGCTAAAACATCAATTTCGTTATTAGAATCAAGTTGTTTTAATGTACGATACAGGCTTTGCGACATCATCATATCGCCAACCCATGAAGGACCAATAATGAGTGTTTTCATTTAATCAATTCCATCTTATTGTTCATTAAGCCATTTCATATATTCAGCAGTTCCTTCTGCAACATTTTTAAATTCAATTGGGCATTTAGTTTGTCTAAATTTAGTCAGATCTGCTTGGGTATAGCTTTGATACCGTCCTTTTAGATGTTCAGGAAAGGGGATATAATCAATTTCATCTTTTTTATGGTAAGTAAGAACCGCATCAGCGACAGCTTGGAACGACTCTGCTCGACCTGTTCCACAGTTATAAATTCCTGATATTTTATTTTTCCAGAACCATAAATTGACAGCAACGACATCACCAACATAAATAAAGTCACGTTTAAAGTTTTTACTACCTGCAAAGAGTTTTGGTTTTTCACCTTTATTAATTTGTTCATTTAAGTGAAATGCAACGCTAGCCATGCTACCTTTGTGTGATTCACGTGGTCCATAGACATTAAAATAACGGAATCCACAAATTGGCGAATTAGCTTGGGGTAGTAATTGTCTCACATATTGGTCAAATAAGAATTTAGAATATCCATATACGTTTAATGGCTTTTCGTAAGTGCGATCTTCAATAAAGTTATCACTGCGCCCACCATAAGTAGCGGCTGATGAAGCATATAAAAATGGAATATTGAAATCGAGGCAGTAATGCAACAAGTCTTTAGAATAGTCATAGTTATTTTCCATCATAAATTTGCCATCCCATTCTGTGGTTGACGAACAGGCACCTTGATGAAAAACAACATCAATATTAAGATCGTCATGACTAATAATAGCTGCGATAAACTCATCTTTGTCCATATAATCGGCAATATCTAGATCAGCTAGATTAGAAAACTTGGTGCCGTCAGTTAGATCATCAACCACCAAAATATCTTTGTGCCCCAGGTCATTCAAACCTTTAACAATATTACTACCAATAAACCCAGCGCCGCCTGTTACAACAATCATGATCATTTTCCTTAATCAATAAAACTAATCTGCTTATAATAGCGATTTATGATAAATTTTTCGAGTGCTCATTTAAAAAAGCATGGGCAAGACGAGTTTTTTATGAATTCATTTTATTTTTTGCAGTAATTAAAATATATCTTGCTAAATTAAGATAAGGTTCAGTTTGGCAGTATTTTTGTTCAAGTTCTAATAGTTGTTCAAAATGAGTTTCTGCTTTGGATTTGTTGATTAGATAGTCATGAAAAATACGAATCCCTGTTTTTTGCAAAATATCAAAATCAAGTTGTGTAAGCCAGTGATATACGTCTGTTGGAACTCTTGGATAATCGGGAGAAAGTGTCTTTTTCTTACGCTTAGCTAACCCTGATTTTGTGTAACCAAAATTGCCTAATGTGACCGTTTTAAACAAAAGCGCATGATAGTTATAAAACATTAACGATAAAAAACCATCAGATTTAAGGTGTTGTTTTAATGATTTTATTAATTCAATTGGTTCAGCAACCCACTCTAATACAGCATGACAAATGACTAAATCAAACTGTTTGTTTATTAAGTTATCAAGCTGCTGAATAGGGCAACAAAGACAATCTATATTTATCTTTTCGGATTGAGCTTTTTGTTTTGCCAGTTCTAGCATTTGTTCAGAGATATCGCAAAGCGTTATTTGATGCCCAAGTTTGGCCAGCCGACAGGCGATCTGACCTTGCCCTCCACCTGCATCTAGAATATTTAATGATTTATTGTGTGGATAGGTAGCTAAAACTTTTTCTAGTTCTTGCCATATTACCGCTTCGCGAATTTGACCTTTGGTTGTGCCATAAATATTTTGTGCAAATTTATTGCTGATATCATCAAAATTACGATCTTGTTTATTCATGACTTATTTTTGATTGTTTAGTTGTTTTGCTTCAGCATTTATTTGCGCTATTTTAGTTGCCATTAGGCTATAGCACTGTTCCATTAAGGCTCTAGTATCCGCTTTGCCTAGATTTTTGGTTTCGATAGGTTCTAACATTTCAACAATGATATGCCCATTATTTAGGCGGTTTAATTTAATATCATTAGTTTGCGATACACAAATCGGCACAATTGGTACTCCAGCAGCAATGGCAGCTTTAAAGGCACCTGTTTTGAACGGTAATAATCCCCGTCCACGGCTACGAGTACCTTCAGGAAACATCCAAATAGATATGCTGCGCTTTTTTATTTCATTAACAACTTGTCCGATTGTGTCGTGAGCTTTTGATTTATTATTACGGTCAATAAGAATGTTACCTGTAAGATAATAAAGTTGCCCAAAAAAAGGAATCCAAGCCAGACTTTTTTTACCTACTGTTACCGTTTTAGGTTGCACAACATCACCAGCTACAACTATATCATAGTTATCTTGATGATTCGCAATATAGATACAGCTACCTATTTTATTGATATTAGAGGTCGTACGAGTATCAACTTTTACGCCCAATATAGGTTTAAAGAAAAAGCTAAATAAATGAGCAAATCTTGCTACATTTTTGGGATTTCTTGGGTTAAATAGGCAAAAAATAACGCCTAAAACACAAACGATAATACCAACTATAGCAATAATAATTAAGCGAAAAAGAAATACCATAATTTACCTCATAAGTTAACTTAGCGTATTATATACATAATCAAGACTAATATATAGTTCGTTAACGGCTTCTGTTTAAAGGATGATTATGCATAAATCAGCTATTACTTGGGACGAAAACCAAACTCCTGTCTCTACCTATTTCGATGATGTTTATTTTAATACTGAAGGCGCAATTGAGGAAACCAGATATGTATTTGTTGAAGGTAATGATTTACGTCAGCGTTTTTTGAATCACAAGCAAGATACATTTATAGTTGGAGAAACAGGTTTTGGTTCAGGGCTAAGTTTTTTGATTTTATGGGAAACATTTTTACATTTTAGAAGTCAATACCCGAATCATATACTTAAACATCTTACATTTTTTAGTGTTGAAAAGTACCCGTTATCGTTAAATGAATTAATAAAGATTCATAATAGTGTACTTTTTAAAAATAAAACATTACTTTCGTTATCAAAACGACTTCAGGCTTTTTTAATTGATTCTACTTTCCAGTTTGACGATGTTAGTTTAAAGATATGTAATGATGATATTAGTAATTTTTCAGATTTTTTAACAAAGCAAAATGTTATGATTGATGCTTGGTTTTTTGATGGGTTTTCACCAGCGAAAAATCCTGACATGTGGGTAAAATCATTATTTGAAGATTTCTATACATTAACGGCTTTAAATGGTTCTTTTGCCACCTTTACTGCGGCAGGGTTTGTGCGACGAAATTTACTAAATGCTGGATTCAAAGTAGTTAAACGTAAAGGTTTTGGGATAAAGCGTGAAATGTTAATTGGTTATAAAAATGAGTAGCCTTGCCAGAATAATTGGCAAGGTCAAACATTCCATTAAATTTAATTTTTCTTAAAAATCAAATTGATAAATAAGATCCAGTGTTTGCGCTAAGCTTGATGTAGCATCTAAATAGAGACTAGGCATTAGGCGATAACGTAAAGTAAAGGTTGCCAGCGAATCAAATATGCCTACACCATATTTAAGCTGTAAATTAGGTAATATGTAGCCACTAACCACAACTTTAGAGTTATTACCGGCACCTTGAGTATCAAGTGTTAGATTTTTAATACCAAAGACATTACCAATATCACCAATATATTTACCTGTTTTCGCTGTGCCAATACCAACCAGCAACGCTGTCATCATATCGCTATCACTTTGTTCTGTACTATCGAGTCCTTGTCCTCGGATTAAGTAGGAGAGAGCTTCTTGCTGTGACATGGCGGGATCTGAAAATACTTCAATTTTGGGCGATTCAGAAGATCCTGTAACTCGAATTCCAGCCATGATATTGCTATTTTCCATTGCTTCTGGATTACGGATTGCTTCAATATCGAGTGTAGCTTGATCAGCCGATCCTGAAAAAGTAATGATGCCTTTATGAATAATTAAATCTTGCCCATAAGCATGGAATCGACCTGTTGGAATCAAAACTTCACCATGCAAATCAAGTCCTTTATTGGTTTGTGCCGCAATTAAACTACCTTTAAGCGAAGACTTTAGTCCAAAAGCATCGACAGTAACGTTATCACCAATATCAATTTCAAGATGACTATTGATTTTAATGCCAAATTCCTGAGGCCTAATAGGTTTCCGATTTATATCGAGCATTACTTCATCTGGTGAGACATCAACACTTGATGCGGGAAGTGATTCAACTGTTATTTTTCCTTTTGGAATGCTAACTTTACCTAACAAAGTTAATTCATCTTGTGTTGCATTGATTTTAATATCTGGAACAATTGACATAACAATCATTGGTGGCACAGTAACTTCCATGGCAGCGCCATTAACAGCTAACGAGGCTTGCCATTTATCTATAGTATTCCAGCTGGCATTACCATTAATATTAACATTGCCAGCTTGAGTTGTTAAAATACCTTTTAATGTGGATGATTTACCATTGAAATTGAGGTCAAATTTAGCCGATTTAATATCAATTGGTAATTGACTTGATTTTATTTCGCTATTTTGTAAGTTAATGCTACCTGTTAGCAATGGTTCATTTAATGAACCAGAAAATTTAACGTTACCGTTAATAGCACCTTTGGCATAATTTTTGCTATCTAATAACGGATTAATAATGGCTAATGCTAAATGATCGATACTCAATTGGCCACTTAATTTTTTTTGTTCAATTGGATCATTAATAACAAGATTACCGTTTATTTTTCCTAATTTATTTAGACCAAATTTCCAATCCAATTTAGCTTGTTGTTCATTAAATTCAGCATCTATTTTGAAAAGATCAAAAGGCAATAGCAACGATTGGGAGGTAACCATTTGTTGAATATAAACATCATAACTAGTCAAATTTGCTTTTATTAATGGTATTGTATTGTTATTATTAAATTGTATAGTTATTTTTCCATTTGCATTACCAGTAAGTTTGGTTTCACCGTCATTTGGTATTGGTAGCCTAGATAGATTAATGTTTTTTAAGGTGATACTTGTATCGGTATTTTTAGCTAACAAAAATTGTTTATCAAGGCAAATGCTTGATTTCCCATTAATCCAACAATGAGCATTAATTGCTGGGATTTGATTATTAACATCATAAAATAAGTCAACAGATTTAGCTAATTGCCAATTGTTATTTTTGTTTAAATTGAGTAGCGCACTAGGAATGGTTCCGTTCCACTTTGTGCGTTCCTTATCAAGTTTTCCTGTTAACGATGTTTTTAGTGATGCAGGTTCACCATCAATATTAACGGTTAATATATGTTGGCTTTCACTACCAGATAGATCAACATTTAGTTTTTTTATGGTTTGGTTTGAAAGTTCTATTGATTGTCCTGTGAGTTTAATGTTGCCACTGATCTGTTCTTTATACTCAACTTTACCTGTAAGATTAGCTTTAGCTATTTTGATGGAGTCAAAAGATAGCGAGTTAATGGCTAAACTAGTATCTATGATTGCATTATTAGGTGTGTGATTAAGTTTTATATTACCCACAATTGAACCTTGCATATCATCAACTAATAACGATAATGATTCGAGATTTAACTTCGCCAGTAAGTTGCCTTTTTCAGCTGAACCATTTAAATCAATCTGATTTTTTCCCCATTTAATTGCAAAATTATTTGCAGTGGCTAAATTTTCAGAATCAACATATACGTTACCAGATGCTAAAAAATTAGCACGATTAATATTACCTTTCAGTTGTAGATCGGATAAATCAAATGCCCATTTATCCTTGTTTAGTACGCCTGTAGTTGTAAATTGACCATTTAATCGAATCGGATAGTTAGGTAGTTCTTTGTTCATATTAACATTATTCAGTTTTATGTTGATATTCCATTGTAATGCTTGTGGCCAACTTATATTTCCATCTATATTAACCTCACCTTGAGGTAATTTAATGATTCCATGATCAATGCTTGCATCTTGATTAGTTCCTTTACCAACAATATCAAATGAGGTATTAGTTAATTCTTTTCCTTCAATAATACCTTTGGCTGACATTTGAAACTGTTTTACATTACCGTTTATTGATGCGGAAAAATCATTTAATTGATATTGAGCTTTGCCTTCAATTGGCCATTGAATATGCTTACCTTCAATTTGAGTAATTATAGGTAAGTATTTTTCAATAAAATTGATGTGTCCACTCATCACCATTTGATTCAAACCATCAAGGTTTATGTTAGTTAACAACTCACCAAGCAATTTGCCTGAAAACTGTGCATCAAGTCGATTTTGTTCGGTATTTGCTTTTATTAAAGCTAATATAGGCCAGTCATCGTGTAATGTGATTTCACCTGAAAGTGAGGCATGTCCGCTAGCATAGGGAGTTATAGCATCTGTATCTAATTGTTTTATAATAATACGGCTATTAACAATATTGGTTTGAATTGCAACGTTATCAAATAGGTAATCTTGTCCCCCCATATGTAATAGCCAGTTTGTCCCTCTTAAACTAGTTACATTAATATCTAATGGAATATTAACTTGAGGCAATGATTCAATCAACGGTTGATTAAAAAGTTGGGAGATTTTTTCATTAAGTGCGATATCTTTATCGGACGTTTTTACTGGTACATCTGCTCTTTGATTATCTGTAAAAATAGCACTTAACCCTGTGGCAACAGCAGGATAAACATGAATCTGATTATTAACCCATGTAGCTTTACCGGTGAAGTCAGACATTTCAAATTGCATATCATCAACAGTGACTTTTATATTAGTAAGGTGCGTGCTGCTAAGAGCTATAGGTAATGGGGTTGTGAGCACAAAATATTGTTCTGTGGTAGTAGCAGTAGTAGGTTCACTTGGTGAACTTTCGATTTCTTTAGTATTAATTGAAACATTTACACCATTAGCATTGAATTGATTGGCGCAGACTTCAGTTTTTAATAAACAAAGTCCTGCGAGTGAAAATGAAGCATCATTAACTTGAACATTAACACCCGGTAATTCAAGTGAAAGTCCTTGTACATGCAAATCATGAAAGGTCCCTTCAACTTGAGCTATTTTTAACTCAGGTAGAAATTTATTTAAAACATAAGTGGTTATTTTTACACCAAGACTGGTGTATATAAACAAAATAACAAAAACAATTAGAAAGGCGATAACAGACAAAATGGCTATGCTTCGTTTTTTCCATTTACGTATCAGATTTAATTTTTTTACTTTTTTAATTCTAGCTGAATTTTTAGTCATATTATAATTCGCTTCCTAAGCCAATGTATAGGTGAATAGATCCTGTATCTTTGTTAAGTGGTGTTGCTAAATCGACCTTTATTGGTCCAACCGGAGAAGCCCAACGAATACCAAAACCAGTTCCTGTATAAAATTTAGTTTTATCAACTTTATCTATTGCTTCACCTGTATCTACAAATGCGGCTCCCCACCATGAGCCAGATAAATTATATTGATATTCAAGTGAACCAGTGATGAGCTTAGAGGCGCCTTTTAATTTACCTTTTTTATCCTTAGGTGAAATAGACTGATAACTGTAACCTCGAATACTGCGTTCACCACCAGCAAAAAATCTAAATGAAGGTGGAACACGGTCAAAATTGCTCGCTTGTATAATGCCAAAATTGCCACGAGCTATAAATCGATGAGATTTTTTTAAGGATCGAATCCAAGTTTGTTGTGCTTGAAATCGCACTAGATTAATATCTGAACCTAATACCTCTCCAGCTGATTCAACGGAATAACGTTGCGAATCTCCCCACATTGCCAATAAATTACCATCAGAACGGATTCTTGATATGCTAAGTGACGGGTAATACAAAAATGTTTTAAAACTTGAATCACCTTGGGTAAAGTCATCATTTAACACATTTAACCCTAATGCCGTTTGCCATCTATAAAAATTATCCCAATTACGTAAAGCCCCGAACGTATAAGAACGTGAGTAAGTATCATTATTATCTATCTTTTTATAACCACCTTGGATAGTGTAATATTGCTCTAAAGGTGATTTTTTTAAAGGGATTTTGTAACTCATGGTCACCAATTGTTCTGGCGAAGATAGTGATAAGTTACTTTGAAAACTTTGCCCTCGACTATTGATCCAGGGTTTATTCCAACCAACCTTACCATGCACGCCGTTATCTGTTGAAAAGCCCAACCCTAAGTCCATATTATTTTTTTTTCGAGGTGAGGTTTCTACATCAATGGGAAGAACTCTATCTTTGGTTAGATGAGGAAAATCTGGGACAACAACCACTGAATTAAACCAGTTTGTAGAAGTAAGGCGTCTATTTAATAATGACAATTGTTCTGCTGTGTATTCCTCACCGTCTTTAAATGGCACAATATTAGCTAAATAGTCATCACGAATTTTGGCATTATGAAAAGTAACTTTACCAAATCGATATCGCCTACCTGTTGTATAATCAATATTCCAAAAGGCTTGATGATCAGACATAGATACAGCTAATTGATGTTTAGGCATATTGGCATCAAAGTAACCTTTTTTTAGTGATAAATTTTGCAGGCTTTTCTTAAATGATTCATAAATACCATGATTTAACACATCGCCAATTTTTGGTAAGTTGTTTTTAAGTAAATATTGAAAATCTGGATCTTGTTGCCCCTCACCAGTAATATTAACATTAAGCTGTTCAACTAATACGGGTTCGCCAGGTGATATATTAACAACAAGAACCTTCGGGTTTTGTGCGTTATATTCAAAGCTAGGAGAGTAGTAACCTAATGCGCGTAATGCTTTTTTTGTTTCGCTTTCAAAATAACGCTTAAAATTTGGTGTGTCACTAACTTTGTCAGGTGTAATTAATGAAGTTCGTGCCTCAACATTTTCTGCAAGATCGCCTTTTAATCCCTTAATGGCTAACTTCATATCAGCATAACTTGTCGTAGCTGTCATAACTAAAAGTAAACCTAATGAACAGGAGAATCGAGACACATATACCTCGTATAATATTAAGATTCAAGTAAAGTTACATGACCGATAAAAGGTAAGTGACGGTAGTGCTGAGCATAGTCAATACCATAACCCACAACAAATTCATCAGGAATTGAAAATCCGATATATTTAACTGGAACGTTTACTTCACGGCGAGAGGGTTTGTCTAATAGCGTACAAATTTCAATACTGCGTGGATGGCGCAATTCTAAAATAGCCATGACTTTGCTAAGGGTATTACCTGTATCTATAATATCTTCGATAATTAATACATCTTTATCACGGATATCTTCATCTAAGTCCTTTAAGATTTTAACGTCACGGTTACTAATAACAGCATTACCATAGCTTGATGCAGTCATAAAATCAACTTCGTGCCCGACAGTAATTACTCGGCTCAAATCGGCCATAAAAATAAAAGAGCCACGTAAAAGTCCAACTAAAATAAGTTCATTTTGGCTATTTTTATAGTCTTGACTTATTTGTTGGCCTAGCTCAATTACACGTTTTTGGATATTATCCGCTGATATCATCATTTCTAATGTGTGTTTTTTCATTAATAGTGCTCAAATTAACTTTTAAAAATTAAATTAGATTCTAACAATTTTCCTATATAAAAAGAATAAGCGCCCCCATTTTTTATTAAACTAACATGGGGACAGATTTTCGTATTTTATACTCAAACACCTAGTTACCTGAAACTTTTTGACAACTATTTTTAATCATTTTTTTTTGTAAACGCCGTTTTTTAAAAAACTCACTTAAAATAGCGCTACATTCGTTAGCTAACACTCCGTCTTTAATTTCTGCATAATGGTTGATGCCTTGCTGAGCAAGAATATCGATAAAAGAACCTGCTGCGCCAGTTTTATAATCACTTGCACCATATACTACACGTTTAATACGGCTATGAATAATGGCGCCAGCACACATAATGCAAGGTTCAAGAGTGGTATATAAAGTCGTATTAATCAAGCGATAATTATTCAAATATTTACCAGCTTGTTCAATAGCTATCATTTCGGCATGTGCAGTGGGATTATGCTTGCTGATGGGCTGATTAAAGCCTACTCCAATAATTTGATTATTTTCATCAACAATCACTGCACCGACAGGGATTTCTCCAAGCGATTCGGCGTGTTTAGCAAGCATGAGTGCATGGCGCATCCAGATTTCATCTGACATTTTCAAATTACAAATTATTGAGATTCAGGACATCGCGCATGTCGTATAAACCAACGGGTTGTTTGGCAAGCCAGAGCGAGGCTCGAACAGCACCATTAGCAAATGTCATGCGACTAGATGCTTTATGACTAATTTCAACGCGCTCGCCAATATCGGCAAAGATAGCAGTATGTTCTCCTACTATGTCACCAGCTCGGATAGTGGCAAAGCCGATAGCGCCATGTGGTCTTTCCCCTGTATGACCTTCACGACAGTAAACTGCACGATCTTTTAAGTTGCAATCAAGTGCATCTGCAATGGCTTCACCCATGGCTAATGCTGTACCAGACGGCGCATCAACCTTGTGGCGGTGATGAGCTTCAATAATTTCGATATCAGTATAACCGCCCATAATTTTGGTAGCTTTTTCCAATAATTTTAGCACTAAGTTAACACCGACACTGAAGTTTGCAGCAAAGACAATGGCAATGTTTTTAGCTGCATCAGCAATAGCTTGTTTACCTGCATCATCAAAACCAGTTGTGCCAATGATTATCATTTTTTTATTTTCAACACAAAAGGTTAAGTGTTTAAGGGTACCTTCAGGTCGCGTAAAATCGATCAATACGTCAAATTGATCTTTAGCTTGTTCTAGATTATCGGTGACTTTAATGCCACAAATACCAATTCCAGCCAGTTCACCAGCATCACTACCAATTAGTGATGAACCTGCTCGTTCAAATGCTGCGCCTAAGGTAACCCCTTCGATTTGCGAAACAGCTTGGATAAGTTGCCGTCCCATTTTGCCACCAGCACCAGTGATCGCAATACGAATCATGTTTGTTGACATATAACTTTCCTTAACTTTTTGTGAATATAGATAAATAAATATTATAGCGGAAAATAAATAACTTATACACATCGACTAAACTTAAATGCTAGAATTTTTGAACCGTTTTCTATAAAAAATAATCAGGAGTTTATTATGCGATCTCCGTGGTATTTTGGTTTGAATATTGTTATTGCGGCCTCTTTTCTAACTTTACTTTCTAGTGGATTAAGAATGAGTATGGTTTTTTTTCTGCCCATTGCAAATGATCTGAATTTTAGTCGTAGCGTACTTCTGGAATCATTGCTATAGGTATGCTTTTCTCTGGAATTGCTATGCCAATAGCGGGATATTTAGTCGGTAAATATGGTACTCGTTTTGTCCTAATATTTGGTTCCATCATTATTATTATTTCTACTGTTTGGGCTGCTAACTCAACTGATTATTGGAACTTTTTTCTATCTTTTGGTGTTGCGTTATCTTTTGGTACTTCCTTTGTTGGTTCTGTCAGTTTTACGCTCATTGTGGCACGTTGGTTTATCAAGCGTAGAGGATTGGCTTTATTTATTTTATCAACAGGAAGTATGGCAGGTATTGTAGTGATGTTACCAGTTTTTGCCTTCTTCATTCCTATTTATGGATGGCAAACAACGCTAATTTTGTTTGCTGTAATTTTTATGATTATCGCCTTGCCTATTGCTTTGTTTATTATGAAAGATAATCAATCTGAGATAGAAAATTCTAGTATAGAGCCTGTTATCAATCAAAAAATAGAGCCTAATATCAAACTTATAGATGTGTTAAAAACACGTCCATTTTGGCAACTGAGTTTTGGGCTTTTTACCTGTGGTTTCACTATGAATTTATTAGGAACACATGGAGTCCCAATGCTTATCGATCATGGATTTGACCCTATCACCAGTTCTAATGGTATTGGTTTAATTGGTTTAGTCGCTATTTTTAGTACCTTAGTTTTGGGTTATCTATCTGATATAGTACAACGAAAAAAACATTTTGATGATGGTCTATTTAATACGAGGCTTAGGTTTTATAGATCTTGTTTTAGCATCAACTAAATGGCAGCTTTTTACTATTGCAGCAGTGGGTGGTTTGGTTTGGGCTGGCGCTTTGTCAATGTCTGGAGCTATTACAGCAGATATTTATGGTGTAAAAATTGTGGGACTACTTTCTGGATTAACCTATTTAGGACATCAAATTGGTGCGATGATTGGTTCATGGTTAGGTGGATGGGCTTACGATCATTTACACACTCATTTAGTTGCGTTTGGTTCGGCGAGTATTTTATTGTTACTGGCGGCATTTAGCGCCTATTATCTTCCTAAACGATAATAGTTGAAAACAAATGGACGCCAAGTAGCGTCCATCTTGCTTATAAAACTTTTAATAATTCAACATCAAAAATCAGTGAGCTATAAGGTGGAATTGATGCGCCAGCACCTTGAGGGCCATAGGCTAATTCTTGAGGAATATATAAACGCCATTTTGAACCTTCAGGCATAAGTTGTAACGCTTCAACCCAGCCTTTAATCACTCCATTGACTGGAAATTCAGCCGGCTGTCCACGTTCAAAAGAACTATCAAATACGGTTCCATCAATTAGTTGCCCCGTATAATGAACTTGCACATGATCGGTTGCTTTCGGTAAAGCGCCATCACCTTGTTTAATGATTTCATACTGTAAACCAGATTCAGTTGATTTAATGCCATCTTTTTTGATGTTTTCTGCTAGAAAATCTTTACCTGCTTGAGCAATTTTTTCTGCTTGTTTGGCCTTTTCTTTGGTCGCTTGTTCATGCACATGACGTAATGCTTCATGTAACTCTTGCAAAGGTAGTACTGGTTGATTACCAGCTAAAACATCTTCCATTGCTAATTTTAATGCGTTAAGTTCTAAATTATTTAAGCTAGATTCTTTTAGTTGTTGTCCTATTTGCAAACCGATAGCATAACTTGCTTTTTGATCTATTGTTTCTAGTTTCATTTTGTACCTTTGATGTTTAAAAATAGTGTCTATTATGACAGTATTAAGTTGGTTGATATAAGAATAAAAGTCAAGTGATAATTCGTGTTAAGATTTGCTGATAACAGAATCATTATCTACCTGTGGAAGAATTTATTAATTTGGCTAGCACTTATGAAAAATATCAGCGATAATATATATCATTATTTTTTTATGGATAAAGTTAGATGCTGTTTCGTAAGTTTACCTCTTTTACAATTGTAGCGAGTGTTTTATTAACTGGTTGTTCGGTTGTTGATCGTTGGGTATATCGACCCGATATTAACCAAGGTAATTATGTAACACCGGATGCTATTGACCTATTACAAGTTGGTCAAAATAAAGAACAGGTTGTATTTATTATGGGTTCACCAATGCTAACTTCTGTCTTTGGGGATCGTGTTTGGTATTATGTTTTCCGTCAACAACCGCAGCATGGCGCTGTTAGCCAAAGAACTTATGTTGTCTATTTTGATGAAATGGGTATTGTAAAGGATATTAAAACTTCAGAGCTAGCAGGTTCTAAATCATTAGAAGAAATGAATAAACAAGGTATATCAGATCCAATTGATACTAAACCTGATGATGATACTCCTGAATCTTAATTAAAATATAAAATAAAAGCCTCTTTTAAAAATGAGGTTTTTATTTTAGTTTAGTTACGGGCTATTGATTTTTTGTATTAATTATAAGCTTCCTTATACATTTTTAGTTACATCATACAACTGCCAATATGGCCATACTAATATAATTTCTTGCCAATTTATCGTGATGATTGCTATACCTAGATAATGTTTTATCCCATTTGTTGACGAGGATCATTATACTCATCTTAGACATTTAGAATTTGTTACTGCAGATTTACAATAAGATTATTTTAATCATGAGTTGTAAACAACTCGGTATTTTCCTGCAACTTATCAGTTAAAATTAATTATTCAATTGTGGGACAAGGCAGATTCTGTTATACTGCATTCCCGTCTGATTCTTATTTGTTATATTGGTTTTTATGCTTTAAAAATTGATGCAACATTGTTCTTATAAATTAATAATGGTCTGGTATTAATGGTCACGAATTATATTTTTGTTACAGGCGGTGTCGTTTCTTCCCTTGGTAAAGGCATTGCCGCAGCATCACTTGCTGCAATCTTAGAAGCCCGCAATTTAAATGTTACCATGCTCAAACTTGATCCCTATATTAATGTCGATCCGGGCACAATGAGTCCTATTCAACATGGTGAAGTGTTTGTGACTGAAGATGGTGCAGAAACCGATCTTGATTTAGGTCATTATGAGCGTTTTATTCGCACTAAAATGACGCGAAAAAATAACTTCACTACAGGGCGTATTTATTCTGATGTGTTACGAAAAGAGCGCCGTGGTGATTATTTAGGGGCTACGGTTCAAGTTATTCCTCATATCACTAATGCAATTAAATCACGTGTAATTGATGGAGCAAAAGGTTTTGACGTCGCAATTGTTGAAATTGGTGGTACTGTTGGTGATATTGAATCACTTCCGTTTTTAGAAGCGATTCGTCAATTAGCGGTAGATGTTGGACGTGAACACACATTATTTATGCACTTAACCTTAGTACCTTATTTGGCCTCTGCTGGTGAAGTCAAAACCAAACCTACGCAACATTCAGTAAAAGAGTTGCTGTCAATTGGTATTCAACCCGACGTGTTAATTTGCCGTTCCGATCGCATTATTCCTGCTCATGAACGAGCTAAAATTGCACTATTTTGTAACGTGCCTGAGCGTGCAGTGATTTCACTTAAAGATGTCGATTCTATTTATAAAATCCCGGCATTATTAAAATCACAAAACTTAGATACTTTTGTTTGCAAACGTTTCAATCTTGATTGTAAAGAAGCCGATCTTTCTCAATGGGAACAAGTCATTTATGAAGAAGCTAACCCAGTTGGTGAAGTGACTATTGGTATGGTGGGTAAATATATTGCTCTACCGGATGCTTATAAATCAGTGAACGAAGCATTAAAACACGGTGGATTAAAAAATCGTTTAACGGTGAATATTCGTTATATTGATTCAGAAGATCTTGAGTCACGCGGTACTGATTTGCTAGAAGGTTTAGATGCTATCTTAATTCCTGGTGGATTTGGTTATCGTGGTGTTGAAGGCAAAATTATGGCGGCTCGCTATGCACGTGAAAACAAGATCCCGTACTTAGGTATCTGCCTTGGTTTACAAGTGGCTATGATCGAATATGCACGTAATGTTGCAGGCATTAAAGATGCTAACTCAACTGAATTTGTCAAAGATTGTGCAAACCCAATCATTGCTTTAATTACAGAATGGAGTGATGAATCGGGTAATGTAGTACAACGTAATGAAAACAGTGATTTAGGTGGCACAATGCGTTTAGGTTCGCAAATTTGCCATTTAGAGTCAAATTCATTAGTATACGATATGTATAAAAATGAATCGATTACCGAGCGTCATCGACATCGTTATGAAGTAAATAACAATTTATTACCTGAAGTGGTTAAAGCTGGGTTAAAAGTCACCGGTCTTTCAACGGATAGAAAGTTGGTTGAGATTATTGAAATCCCAGATCATCCATGGTTTGTTGCGTGTCAGTTCCATCCAGAATTCACATCAACACCACGAGATGGACATCCACTATTTAGTAGTTTTATAAAAGCTGCCAAAGCTTATCAAGAGCAGCAACAAAAATAGTTTTAAATTAACATTTGTAATATATCTGTCATATAGAGGAAAATAACATGGCAAAAATCGTTAAAGTACATGGTCGTGAAGTGATCGACTCTCGTGGTAATCCAACAGTTGAAGCCGAAGTTCATTTAGAAGGTGGTTTTGTTGGTCTTGCAATCGTGCCATCTGGTGCGTCAACAGGCTCACGTGAAGCGTTAGAACTTCGTGATGGTGACAAATCTCGCTTTTTAGGTAAAGGCGTATTAAAAGCGGTTGAAAACGTAAATGGACCAATCGCTAAAGCCGTTGTTGGTAAAGATGCTTTAGATCAAGCAGCTATCGACCAAATCATGCTTGACTTAGATGGAACTGATTTTAAATCTAATTTAGGTGCTAACTCAATTCTTGCTGTATCTTTAGCTACAGCTAAAGCTGCTGCAGCTGCTAAAGGTGTTCCTCTTTATCAGCACATAGCTGATCTTAACGGCACTCCAGGTCAATATTCAATGCCATTACCAATGATGAACATCATCAACGGTGGTGAGCACGCTGATAACAACATTGATTTACAAGAATTCATGATCCAACCAGTTGGTGCTAAAACAGTTCGTGAAGCAATTCGCATGGGTTCTGAAGTATTCCACAACTTAGCAAAAGTATTACACGCTAAAGGTATGAATACTGCAGTTGGTGATGAAGGCGGTTTTGCACCTAATTTAGGTTCAAATGCTGAAGCATTAGCATGCATTAAAGAAGCAGTAGAAAAAGCAGGTTATGTTTTAGGTAAAGACATAACCTTAGCGATGGACTGTGCAGCTTCTGAATTCTATAACAAAGAAACTGGTAAATATGTATTGAAAGGTGAAGGTAACAAAGAATTCACTGCTCAAGAATTTACTCATTACTTAGAAGGTTTAACTAATGAATATCCAATCGTATCTATCGAAGACGGTTTAGATGAAAGCGATTGGGAAGGTTGGGCTTACCAAACTAAAGCATTAGGTCACAAAATCCAATTAGTGGGTGATGATCTATTTGTAACTAATACTAAAATCTTTAAACAAGGTATTGAAAAAGGTATCGCTAACTCTATCTTAGTTAAAGTAAACCAAATCGGTACATTAACTGAGTCTATCGCTGCGGTTAAAATGGCAAAAGACGCAGGCTATACTGCGGTTATTTCTCACCGTAGTGGTGAAACCGAAGATTCAACAATTGCTGATTTAGCCGTAGGTTTAGCTGCGGGTCAAATTAAAACTGGTTCAATGAGCCGTTCAGACCGTGTTGCTAAATACAACCAATTAATCCGTATTGAAGAAGCATTAGGTTCAAAAGCACCATTCAACGGTTTAAAAGAAGTTAAAGGTCAATAATTCTTTTTTATAAAAGACGTTATTGCTTAAAAAACGGTGACTAGTTCACCGTTTTTTATTTTTATTTAATCTTACATAACCATTGGAACAGTTGCACCAACTCAGGTTGTGTTGTACTCTTATCGTTTGATTTTTTTATGGCTGATTATAAATATCAATGCGTATTGATTTAATCGCCAGTAATTGACAGAATAACTAACACGATTTTAATTTCTACTTATGAATAATATTACGAATATGTCTAGGCCAAAAAGTAAATGGCAACTTTTTAACTGGCTTTATACTGGTAAATTACCATTAAACGAATTATGGCTTAATCCGACTTATCGTTATAAGTTTTTTTTCAGAACCTTATTTTTAAGTCCAATCACTTTGAAATGGCTTGATAAATTAAGGCAGTATCCACTACTTGGCTATTATTTTTCGTGCCAAACAAATTTGCCGTGTAAATTACAGCGTCCTTATTTAGCATCTTGCTTAAGTCAAAAAGCCCGTTATGACGCTTTGGCATATCATTATGATTTTTTAGCTAAACAACCTGACAGCATAAGCAAGGCTTTTTATAATCCACAATTTCCTTTTGTATTGGCGGATGTAACAGTTAAAAATGAACAAAACATTCAAATAGCAGTGCAAGCCCGTAATAAATTTGCAAGAGAGGGCGAAATTAGCTTTTATTTTTATGATAGTGATGGCATCGACTTAGCCACTTTGACGTTTTCAATTGTTGAATATCAAGCCAAACCAACACTGTTTATTGCTGGCTTACAAGGTACAGGACATGATGATGCGCGCACGCGTGTGCAAAAAGCAACTAAAGCGTGCTATGGATTGTTTCCTAAACGTATTGCTGTTGAGGCTGCGTTGACGGTTGCACGTTATTATCAGTTAACGCAAATTGTTGCTGTGGGTAATAAAACCCATATTTATAATAATTGGCGTTATAACAGCCGTCAGGAACGTATTTTGTCTGATTATGATGATTTTTGGTTAACACTTGATAGCAAACAAGATGCCAATGGTTTATTTATATTACCAAGTCAAATTAATCGAAAATCCATTGAAGAAATCGCCAGTAAAAAACGTTCAGAATATCGAAATCGTTACGCTTTATTGGATCAACTTCAACTTAATATTGAGCAAAATTTAGCATCATTGACTTAGTGATTAGCAGTAACATGTTTAAAACATAGGTTTGATCCAATTATTTAAAAATAAAAGTCAGGAATAGTTAAGGAATAAAATATGTATTTTGGTATTCTTATTGCGTTAGTGCCATTGTTTATTGGTTACTTAATTAAGATTAAAAATGATAATTTGATGACCAAAATTAACCAAGCGTTAAGTTGGATGATTTACCTTATTTTATTCATTATGGGATCGGAACTGGCTCATTTAGATAATTTAACCACTAATTTGCGAACTATTTTATGCTACGCCAGTGTTTTGTTTGTTTGTACATTTGGTGGCAATTTTCTGGTTTTGCTTATTTTTGATTACTGTTCTCCTGTTAAAGCTGTTAAAGCAAATCAAACTTATGAATCACGTTTTAAAATGATTTTTGAGTCATTGCGTGTTTGTATTGCATTAATATTGGGGTTTATTTGCGGATTATTTCCTTTATTTATCTGGCAATACGCCGAAATTACCACCCAAGTTGTGTTGGTTTTTTTGTTGTTTTTAGTCGGAATACAATTACGCAGTAATAATATTTCAATCAAACATATTCTACTTAACAAAATAGGCATAACAACAACGCTATTAGTTACGTTAAGCGCTTTTTTAGGTGGAGTTATTGCCTCATTTATTCTAAATTTACCTGCGCGTGTTGGTCTTGCAATGTCGTCGGGGTTTGGTTGGTATTCGTTATCGGGTATTTTAATGACCGAAGCTCATGGCCCAATTATTGGTAGTGCGACGTTTTTAAATGATATTCTGCGTGAATTATGTGCGATTATTTTAATTCCTAGCTTAATTAAACGTCATCAATTAACAACATTAGGACTATGTGGTGCAACATCAATGGACTTCACACTACCAATGCTACAAAAAGGTGGTGGGATAGCCATAGTGCCTGCGGCTATTGCGCAAGGTTTTTTATTGACACTTATAATGCCGATATTTATTACGTTATTTAACTATGGAGGGTTTGGGTTTTAGCTTAAAAAAAGCAAAGCCTACTTAAACGGAGTAAAAAGGTAATGGGAAAGTATAGTTTATTAAAAGGTAAAGTAAGACGTTTAAAAATATTGAAAGTAGATCAAGAAAAGGATCACAATAAAAAAACAGAAGACTGTGGTTTTATTGAGTCAATTTTGGGGCTATTTATTATCGAGATGATCGGTGGATTTATTCTAATAACTGCAGCTATATGTAAGTTTGTTTATGAATTCATGCTTAGTTTATTTACTTTTGGGTTACTACAAACCAAGCTATTGAAAGGCACACCATTTGTTTGTTATATCGGTAATGTCAAAGTCAAAGGTAAGCTAGAAAATGTCGCTTTTAAAAATGGTGATTACGTCGAAATGGTTGTCAAACAAATTGATAAGAACAAATATCAAGCTTATGCCGTCCGCTTTCCTAAATACCATGCTTTATTTTTCCCTAAAGGAGTTGGTCTTTCGACGTTGCAATTGCTGAAGTATTGTATGTTTGGTGTTGGATCGATAATATTATGTACCGATGTTTTTATTTTCATTAGCATATTATTCAATCATGAGTGGGATTCTCCAGAAGTGATAGAAATTACCAAAACAAGCTGTATTGGCTTTGTTGCTTTTGTGTCCTTTTTCTTCTTCGTTTTTGGTGGGAGGTTAACTTTTATTTGTAACCGTATTTATGCCACTTTAGGTTATCCAAAACCATGGTTACACAACAGTTGGTATGAAGAATTCTTGTTTTTCAAAATGAATCGTCGTCGGGATCCTGAGCTATTTGATGATCCTCAAACGCCAGAATTTCAAAAAATTAGAAATAAAGATATACAGCCTTCAGCTAATTATTACTGCCGAACACCTATTATACCAAGTTGGGTAAATATTATGGATGAATCATAATTTATAAATTTGATAAACTAAACCCCTAAGGCATAATATGTATGCAATATCAATGGATAATCCTTACCAAGGGGAAGGTTATAAAAATAGAAGGTATAGGAAAGCATCGGGTTGTTTACACTTTATAATTAAAATAATCTTCTAAAAAACTTATAAGGCGATTTGTTGTAAATCGCTCAAATTTTTGTTTCGATCTTTTAAATTGTTACTATTTGCTGATTATACTCTATCTCCATTAAAGCACTAGTCTTGTATCCGGATCACCCATTCATTTGCTGGCTGCAGGTCTAGTGAAATTTTAATTCATATAATGGTGTGCATACACGCTTGAAGAATTCTTAATCACCAAACGGTATAGAATCCTGAATATTTTTACAAAAATATAATCTAATTTAGGTAAATGCCCATATTGAGCACTCAACTTACAAAAAATTATGCTGTTTATTTCATGTTTTATATACAATGGTAGCCATGTTATTTAGACTCATGAGATCATTTAGTATTATATATGGTTGGATGGCTAACTATAAAATATTTAGTCAAATCAGTGATGTTATTTTCTATGATATATGCGCAATATTGCTTGTTGTTGATAAGGTGTTAGTTTTGTTTTTATGTCTATTGATTACAGTATTTTCTCAAATTACTATAAACAATGTGAGTAATTCCTACAGTTATGAGTTTTTATACGCTTAACAAAACTTTACAAAAAAGTAGATGAAAAATGAAGTTTTTATTCTAAAATAGAGTAGCATAGTTATATACTATTTTATGTTAAAATTACTAAAAACAACATTAACTGTTTATTTTATAACAATAAATTTAAGAAAATAAGTATGAGGAATAATAAAATTATGATAAAATATGGACTTAATCGGGCATCGGGCATCGGGCATCGGGCATCGGGCATCGGGCATCGGGCATCGGGCATCGGGCATCGGGCATCGGGCATCGGGCATCGGGCATCGGGCATCGGGCATCGGGCATTTTGTTAATCGTTTTATTTCACCTTTAATATTACGGCAAAACGTTTTATTTTTACTGTTATCTTCCTGTTTTAAACACTTCCATTGCAAATCTCACTTTGTTGTCAAAATAACAAAACTTATAGCTCACTCAAAACCGAAACTTACTCAAATAATGGGTTTGATCTTATTATCACAATGGACACTCGCTGGCTCGGCTAATGCAATACTAACAGCAACTTCGAGTCAGGTTATTACAGGGAATGCACCGCAAGTGGTGGCGTTATCGAGTGCAGATAAACATGGTTTTACTGTCAACGGTGTTTTTTATAGTGAGGCGAGTGGCAGTATAAAATCTAGTGAAGTGAAAGAATTTGATGGTAATTTAACGCTCAATGATTTTAAAGTGGTGATTTATACTTTAACAAACTTAGATAAAGTTGAAAATTACAGTGATATAGATGGTGATAGTGCCGATCCACAGGAGCCGTTTAAAGTTGAATCGACTAATTATTGGTGGTATGACAATAATGGTGTAAGAATAATAGGTAATGATAAGAAAAAAATTATAGGTTGCGGAAGTGGTTTTTCGATGCCATTAAAATTGATACTTGAAACAAAAGTAAAAGCCTATTCTGAGTATGGCTTTCCAAAAGAAAGCGAGCAATTAACTTTATCTAAAACATATCAAATAGCACCAAAATCAGAACTATGTTATGCCAAACCCAATTCTACTATTGTTCATCCAGAACACCAATGGATTGGAGTTGATTTAAAAACGGAGGCATATTATTCTAATCGACCTGAATATGCTAATCGCCATCCTCTTGTTGGTGGCGGTTATACTCAAGATTATATACCAGACTATGGCTTTAAGGTTAAACCGGTGGTGTCGTCAAAAACATTTCCAGCAACGGGATTTCCTGGGGCTAAATTTCAATTGGTGATGACTGGTGCGCAAACAGATTACCGATATCAATTAATTAACAATCCTGGGGGAGGAGTGTCGGTTGATCAAAATGGATTAGTAAAACTTAATAGCAAACCATCAGGAAATGTTACAGTGAGAGCTACTTTAAAAAGAGATCCCTCAATTGTTCACGATTATACCTTTAATCCAACCGCAATTTGGGGAATACCTCAAAATTTTAGGGGAACGTTTAATGCTGTACAACAACGCTGTGGCGGTTTACAAAATATGATAAGTCTAGCTCAATTAACAAACTCACCACGATATGAAGGTCAAACAGCAGAATTAGGTAGAGATAAGCTGACAATTTCTAATAGTTACACTCGTGCCATAGGAGACTCTATTTTGGGTGAATGGGGGTGGACCACTAAATCTTCTTACCCTGATTCAGAATGGCAAGAATTTAATCCTGATTATTTTATGTCTAGATATTGGACTATAAATGTCCGTGAACATGGGATATATTATATTGTGCATAACCATGATGGGTTTATTGGTTTCTTTTTAGCTGAAGATCCTGATTTAGGATATGCAATTTGTAAAGGATAATTCATAGTTTGATGCTGATAATGATCAGCATCAAACTATGAATTATATCGAGAAGAGTTGTGTTTTTATGGCGTGAATAAATAGCAGTATTAATCCAATGCGGTAAAAATTTGGCAAAATAGTTAGTAAAAAGCTTTTATATTGTAAATAATTTAACTAAATTATGATACTAAATAACGATTATATAAGACTATTGCTAGCTAAAGCCACATCATAATCATTCATCATCTACAATGGCATCAATGAATTTATCTTTGTACCATACCATATTTTTATACAATATATTATCTTCACCAATCACATGCGGATTTTCTCGATTAATATTATTTCGGTTTAACAAACAAGCGTTATATTCATCTTCATTACATTTTCTGTGCTTTTGAGTATCAATGTTTTTAAACTGACAGCTATTTTTTATATTGATATATTTGTATTTTTGATAATGATAAATACTTTGTATTGTTATCAAGACTCTTTGCTGTTTTTCATTATAATCATAACAATTTTTTTTACCTGTGGCCGATTTATCTTTCTGATCATCGCCAAAATATTAGACAGTGCCCACCTTGTTTGCTCTTTTTAACCAAGCATAATAACCCGATGAACTGACACCAAGTAATGAGCATATCCTAGTAACGGGATAGCAGGTTAAATGATTTTTCATATAAGCGTACTTCACCGACTTGGATTGTTGATGAAGTACACATGCGCCTTTTTTAGTATATCATTGGCCATTTTCAGTTCTTTAATCTCTTTTTCTAACGCCATAATCCGTTGTTGCTCAGCTGTTAACTCTCGACGGCTGGTTTTATTCGGGGAAAGTTGCCTAATCCATTTATCTAGGGTTGATTTACTCACGCCTAGATGGTTGGCAAGTTCGCTGATAGAAAAGTGTGCATTAGATAACGCATAATCCACTGATTGTTATTTGAATTCGATACTAAATTTTTTGACCATGATATTTGTCTCCTATGATTTTTGTTTATATTATAGAGGCGACTTTTGTCCACTTTTTTGGCGAGGATCAATAATCAATGGCTATATCATGGGATTTAGCCCAGTTTATAAAGGTTTTTCCTGTAAATTCTGACCCATTATCGACCCGTATTTTTAATGGATACCCATGATATTCGGCCAGTTTATCTAAGTAACGGGTAATTCTCTCTGCCGGTAAGCTTACTGCAATATCAATACCTAACGCCTCACAATTAAAGTCATCGATGACATTGAATGTCCTTTGATTACGGCTACTGTCACTCATAAAATCCATTGACCAACATTCACCTTGTTTATTAGGCACCAATGACTTTTCTGGGCATCGTGGAGGAATGCGTTTTTTACGCTTTACTCTGAGATTAAGCTTTAATTCACAATACACCCGATAAACACGCTTATGGTTCCATTGATAGCCGAGTTTTTTGATACGATTAAAGCATTTAGGAAAGCCCCAGCGTAAATGCCGGTCTGTGATAGCATTCAACACCAAATAATCACCGAATCATCCTGTTACTTAGGTTGATAATCGTAAGCACAACGGCTTAAGCCAACGATAGCGCAGCTCATAGCAATAGTAACAGAATGATTTTGTTGTAGTTGCTGTGCCACGTTTTACGTGCCTTTGTGGGCACTAAAGCTTTTTTATGATTTCTTCCTGAAGCTGGGATTTTAAGCTCAGTTCGGCAAACATCTGCTTAAGCTTGCGATTTTCAGCCTCCAGCTCTTTTAAGCGTTTGATATCCGAAATTTCCATACCACCGTATTTTTCCCGCCATTTATAGAAAGTTGAATTACCCATGCCATATTTACGGCACAGTTCCTTGACAGGAATACCAGCTTCAGCTTCTTTTTAAATAACTACGATTTGATGTTCAGTCATTTTTTTCATAATTAAATCCCCTTTTCTTTTATCATAGAGAATTTTCTACTTTTTTGCTGTACTATTTTAGGGGATAGTTACAGCATGATTATGATAATTGATTTAATGCTTTTTTAAGTCTGCAATAATACATTCTTCGAAAAATCTGATTTAGTAATAGCGTTAATTGATTTTAGTCTTTTGTTATCAAAAGAAAACTATTAAATAAAGAGGATCTGTTGCATAGTGGATTATAAATCTGTAACAAAAATCATAATGCCAATATACCTTAATAAAAATTTGATTGTGTTCTTAAAATATTGGCAACAGTTTTTCTATTTGTAAATTAAAGTGCAGTCCCTTTGGTTGGAATAAAGAATTGATCTGTGTTAATACCTTCTAAAGTTAATAATTTTATTTTTTTATCTATTCCACCAGCATAACCAGTTAAATTACCGTTTGCGCCGATAACTCGGTGGCAAGGAATAATGATTGATATGGGATTATGACCAACAGCCCCGCCTACGGCTTGGCTAGACATGCTTGCTTTGTTTGCTTTAAGGGCGATCTGTTTTGCGATATCGCCATAAGTAATAACCTGGCCATAGGGGATTTTACATAAAATTTCCCATACTAAATGCCGAAAAGGCGTGCCGATTGGGGCAAGTTCTAATTGGTATGGATTCGGTCTTTTTCCTGAAAAATAATCGTCAAGCCATTTTTTTGTTGAGTTAAAAATGGGTAAATTAGATTTTTCTTCTGTTTGTGTGTTGAGTATATGACCAAAATATTTTTCACCTTCAATCCAAACCCCAACTAATTTATTTTGTTGACTGGCTAGGGTTATTAGTCCCACTGGTGATGAATAATTGCATAAATAAAACATATTGGCCTTTTAGTAATATTTAATAAATACACTATTAAATTATGCTTGTTTATGGCGATAAATACTACAAATTTATCGAGTAATATAATGAGCTAATAGTAAATGTGGAATATGGCCCACTGGTGAGCCATACATTTTGAAGTTATTTTGCTTGATTTTTACCTTTTTCGACGTAGCTCATATCTCCAAGGCTTTCAACAATAAATTTACCATCTTCGGTGTAACGAATTTTAGTGACACTTGCGTTACCTAATCCAGCTGTAATTGGTTTATCTTGCCACTCTTGAACCATAGACATAATTGCTAAACCGTGAGATACCACAAGCACGTTGCCACCGCCTTGTGCTTTGGCTGATTCAGCAATGGCTTTTAATGATGCTTGCATACGATTTTTTACTTTATTGTAGTCTTCGGCTTCGCCTGATTTCTCAACTGCGGCGATTGCATCCATCATTGTTTTTAGGGTAACCTTGCCTTGAGCCATATCTGCCATTAGCTCTTTATCTGACGCATAACCTAAATGCTGTGCAGCTGGTGTCCACATGTTTGGATCAAAATCTCCTTCATAATCGCCAAAACACTGTTCACGCAAGCCTTCCATTTCATTAATTTGAATTTTATCGCCTTTAGTTTCTAAAACAATGCGAGCAGTTTGTCGTGCTCTACCTAAATCACTTGAATAGACTGAAATAAATTTGACACCTTTCAATCCTCGTCCTAGTTGTTCTGCCACCTCGACACCTGGTTTTGTCAGCGGTGTATCAGACCATCCTTGGGCACGGTGTACGTTATTAAACATAGTTTTACCATGGCGAGTGACATAGAGATAAACATCATCAGCAAAAGCTTGTGATAAGGTTGTTATTGAAATAATTAATGTACTAATTAATATAATAAATTTTTTCATTGTTTTATCCTCTTTATAATAAATTAAATCGGTAATCAATTACCGTTTCCGCCGAAAGTGAAGGTGAACGTTGGTATTTTCCATGTCTAAGTTTAGGTGTAAGGTCTGAAGCACTGACTGTTTTATAAGACCAACCATATCCAACCTTCGATAAAATAGAAAAATTTTTAAAAGCGCCACTAGTTGGTTTCCATATATCAAAAATGTTAATTTCACCATTTTTTAATGTATTATGTTTGTAGTTAAATTGTCCATAATTCATGTATAGACCAGTGCTATTATCTTTAACAAAATCATAACTCATTACTGTTGTTAGTACCAGTTCACCATCGCGTAAATAATCAGAGCCAGCAGCGGCAAGACCATTAAAACGAGCACGAGTATTTTTACCTAAATGTCGATTATAATATCCGATAGCGTTATGTTTATTAGCATCTGTATAAGCTAAACCGACTTTAATACTCCAGTCTTCTTCTTTCCATTCAACATCGGTTGCATAGTGCCATGCGTGATCTTCAAACTCCTTTTTGTTTTGTTTCATGGCATCATAATTGTCAAGAGCATAACTTCCGTAGAATTGTCCACCTAAGATTAATTTTTGTATTGGTTTATAAGACAATTCAATTACATGGCGTCTTAAATAATTTTTAGCAATACCATAAGAATAATCTACAGTGAGATCTTTATCTTTATAAGCGATTTCAGCTGTTGAAATACTATTAATGACTTTTTTACGATCTGCCGTTAAAAAACGCAATTTTTTAGCGGATTCGCGGGGTAGGGTGCTATCAATATAAGCTAATGAAAAATAAACGTTATCATATTTTAGAATTCCGCTATAACCAAGATAACTATTGCGAGTAAGATGTTTGGTTGAACTTATGACGCCTAAATCTTTCAAGCTATGCCATCCAGCTTTACCATTAAAATTAATACCATCATTACCTAATTTTATTTTGGCATAACGTTGGGTAAATTTATTAAATCCGTGAGCGTTATGTTTTTTATAGCCTTTTCCATCGTTATAAAGTAGGTTACGGGTCGCAAAGTAATCACTAGCACCTAATCTTATTATGTTATCATAGGTGACATCAAAACCAATCGTATCAAATAAATAACCTGATTTATAATCAAAGCTAAATGCTTGCCCCCAAGCGCTGTGTACCTCTTTAGGTTGGGATGCACTTTCTTTTAAATATTTCCAATAATTACGGGTAGAAAATTCAAACTTAGAGTCTTTAGAGAATAGATTATCTAGAACTGAATTATTTGTCATTTCATTTGCCAGTGTCGAAGAACTCGATATCCCTAGTAATATCATTGTGAGATATTTAATTTCCATTGTTGTTTCTCCTAAACTTTATTTTTATTAAAAAAAAACCTAAATACCAAATTAGAGAACAATTCTCTAACTCGTATTTAGGTTTTGCCTGCCCAAAGCAGTAACAATCCAATAGTACTAAAATTAAATTTTTAATTAGTTAATACAATTATGAGTAAATTAATAATTACTCCATTAGTTTCATTTTTATTCTTTTAGTGCTGCTCTACCTTTATTTACATATTCCATATTACCAATTTCGCTTATGGTATATTGGCCATTTTTATAAATAATTTTGACAACAGCTGCATTTGATAACGGTTTGTTTTTATCTTTATTGTCAGTTAAATCAGAAATCATCGCCTGCATTGACATTCCTGAAGAAATAGCAAGGATATTTTTTTCATGACTATTTTGAGCATTTTGGACTATGGTTTTTAAAGCGGTTTGTGTTCTTGCTTTTACTTGTTGGTAATTTTCGGCTTGATGTTTTGGATCTGTTTTAGCAATTGAATTTATCATTATATCTATAGGCAAATTACCGGCTTGATAATTTTTATAAAAAGCATCAATAGAGTTATATCCAGCTAGTTTCATACTGGCATATACCATTTTGGTATTTGGTCCACCTTCAAAACCACCAAAAAATACTTCACGTAACCCTTTAAGTTCGCAAATTTTATAATCTTTAACCCCTTTTTGCTTAAGGAGCTCTTGCATTGTTTCTCGTTGTCGTCCAGCATCGCTGGTATAATAAGCATCAAACTGAATATCCTTAAATCCTTCACCAAGATAGTGCGCAAGTTCAATTCCCTGTTCTGTGAGCGGTGAATCAGCCCACCCTTGAACTAAATCATAGGTATTAAATAAGGTTTTACCATGACGAGCAAAATAGATTGTGATATCACCGTCAGTATTATTATTTGTTGTTTTAGATGAATGTTGGGTGCAACTGGCTAGTAGGGTTGTAGTAATAATTAACGTACTAGTTAATAATGTTTTTCTTAGTATTTTTTTCATGCTATTCCCCTTTGAATGGATAACGGTTACTTTTAGATATATTTATTTTGTAAATTATTTTTTGAATAATAGGGGATTAGTTACAATAATCCCATAAATTATCTGACTATTTTAAACTTTCACCTCTAGATGAGATCACTGATTGATACCAATAAAAGCTTTTCTTTTTATAACGATTTAATGTGCCTGTGCCATCTTGATTTAGATCTACATAAATAAATCCATAGCGTTTAGTGACCTCGGCTTTAGATGCGCTGATAAGATCTATTGGTCCCCAACAGGTGTATCCAATGACTTCAACACCATCATTAATGGCTTCTCGGATTTGTACTAAATGATCATTCATATAATTAATCCGATAATCATCGTTGATTGTATTGTCTGCTTCTAATTTATCTTTAGCACCTAAGCCATTTTCGACAATAAATAACGGTTTTTGATAACGCTCATAAAGTAAATTAAGAAGATAACGAATTCCAATTGGATCGATCTGCCATCCCCATTCGGATGCTTTAAGATAAGGGTTAGGTACCATATCTAAAATATTACCTTTGGTTTTTTGTGACTCATCATCTGTTGCACAGCAACTCATGTAATAACTAAATGAAACAAAATCGACTGTTTCTTTTAGATCTTGTTTATCTTGTTCAGTAATATCAAGCTTAATATGATGTTCTTTAAAGAAGCGATTCATATAGGTAGGGTAATAACCACGCACCTGAACATCCCCAAAAAATAACCAACCATGATTTTCTTGATGAGTTTCCCAAACATCTTCAGGTTTTGGCGTAAGAGGGTAAGCCACAGCGCCTAATAACATGTTACCAATTTTTGCATCTGGAATGATTTGATGACAGAGTTTAACTGCTCGACCACTGGCAACTAATTGATGATGGATTGCTTGGTAGATTTGCTGTTTGGTGCTGTTTCTGTCCAAACCAACACCAGTGAAAGGTTCATGTAATGACATGTTGATTTCATTGAAGGTAAGCCAATATTTAACCTTATTTTTATAGCGTTCAAACACAGTTTTAGCGTAACGAGTGAAAAATTCAATGACTTTACGATTTCCCCATCCACCATATTGAGTAACAAGATAATAGGGCATTTCATAATGTGATAAAGTGACTAGCGGTTTTATGTTGTGTTTTGCCATTTCATCAAATAATTTGTCATAAAAGGCCAAACCGGCTTCATTTGGTTGTTCTTCGTCGCCATTAGGAAATATGCGTGTCCAAGCAATTGATGTGCGTAGACAAGTGAAACCCATTTCAGCAAATAGAGCAATATCTTCAGGATAGCGATGATAAAAATCGATAGCGTTGTCTTTAATACTAGCAATATCAGTTTCATTGCGATTGATTATGTCACCAAATAAACCATTTGGCGTACAATCTGATGTAGATAAACCTTTACCACCTTCACGGTAAGCCCCTTCAACTTGGTTAGCGGCAATGGCACCGCCCCAAAGAAAATCATTAGGAAATTTTGTTGACATGTTTTACTCCTTATTTTGGGATAACGCTAATAAAGCCTCTCCGCTTTGAATATTATCTTGTTCAAAGATACATTGTATATCTTGATAACTATCACTATTAGTGATGATAATTGGCGTGGTAACTTCAAAACCAGCTTGTTTAATTGCCTCTATATCAAAACTGATTAGCAAATCACCTTTTTTTACTTTGTTACCAGCTTCTACGTGGGCCTCAAAATGTTGACCATCTAATTTAACGGTATCAATACCGATATGAATTAATATTTCAGCTCCAGATTCGGTTTGAAAGCCAATTGCGTGTTTGGTTCGAAATAATGACACAACTTCACCATTATCAGGTGCAACAGCTTTACCAACAGTTGGAATGATTGCAATACCTTTACCCATTAATTCACTGGCAAATGTAGTATCTTTTACCTCACTTAATGGAATGACCTTACCTGACATTGGGCTGTAGATCGTGGTTTTATTTTCAGTTTCCATATTGTTATTAGAAGATGAATTATCAATTTCATCTATTTGAGATTTATCTTTAGGCATACCAAAAAAATAAGTTACTAGTGTAGCAATGGTAAATGAGAGAATTGAAGCAATTACCACTGCATAAAACCTTGAATCTATTCCTTCTGGTGGGATTAATTGTAAGAATGCAAATATACTAATAAAACCAAATGAATAAGTGACAGTATGATAATAACCAATAATAGCACCCCCAATAGAGGCGGATAAACAACCAATTATAAATGGTCTTTTTAAAGGTAAGTTCACACCATAGATTGCGGGTTCAGTCACGCCGAAAATTCCAGATAGTACAGATGAACTTGCTAATCCTTTAAGTTGTTTATCTTTAGAACGTAACATTACCGCTAATGCCGCACCTGTTTGGGCAAAGACAGCAGGAAATAGGATTGGTAACATGAAATCTTCTTGATAAAGTGCTAAGTTATTCATTGAAAATGGTACTAATCCCCAATGAACTCCAAAGATTACCATGATTTGCCAAGCAGCAGCTAAAATCATTGAAGCAATAACAGAATTTAATTGATAGATGAAGATAATTCCAGAAGCAATAATGTCACTTAACATTGACACAACGGGACCAATAACCGCAAAAGTTAACGGCACCGTAACTAATATGCTGAGTAATGGCGAGATAAATTTTTTAAATGAATCATGCAATATTTTATTAAAATTTTTTTCAAATATTGAATAGCTCCAACTTGCTAAAATAATTGGAAATACCGATGATGCATAAGGGATCAGGCTAATTGGAATTGAAAAAAATTCGGTTTGTAATTCTAATGCGCCTCCCATCATACCGACAATATTAGGATGAACTAGTGCACCACCAATTGCCATACCCACATAGGGGTTACCACCAAATTTTTTAACAGCAGAAAATCCTAAAATAATAGGTAGGTAATAAAAAGGTGCATCAGCAATGGCAAATAGGAAATTATAAGTAGGTGTTTCAGGAACAATGACATTGATTACTTGTAACAACGAGATTAGACCTTTTAAAATCCCGCCAGCAACAAGTATAGCAAGTGCTGGAATAAAAATTCCCGAGACTAGATCAATCAATTTAGAGAAAATCCCCGATTTTTTGCTTGATTGCGAGGCTGGTTGGTTATTTTCATTAAGATTTGTCAGTTGCATAATGTCACTATATACATCGGCAACATTATTACCAATAACAACTTGAAATTGTCCTCCACTTTGTACAACTGTAATCACACCGACTAGCTTTTTTAATGTTTCTGCATTGGCTTTGTTATCATTCTTCAATACAAATCTTAAACGAGTAGCACAATGTACTAAACTGATAATATTGTCCTTACCCCCAACATGTTGGATAATTGATTCGGCAAGCTGTTTGTTTTTCATACCTTATCCTTTTTAATGCAAAAAAAAACCTAAATCCCTTTAATTTAAGGAATTTAGGTTTTGCTTGCATAGCTAACTGCTTTACTATGCAATAACAATCCAAAAATGATTTAATAAAGTTAGCATGATTTAAGAATAATGAATATAGTTTGTTTAAATATAATGATTAAAGTGTGATTTATATCACATTATTGATTTTTCAGTTCGTAATCGTTCAATATGAATAGTTAAATAGAGACTTTCGTCATCAGAAAGTGGATGTTGATATTGTTGTATTAAATGTAAATCTATTTGTTTAGTACAAATATAGGCTAGTTCGTATTTTTGTTGTACTAATTCATACAAAGAATTATCTTGTTGTGTTTGCTTGCTGTGGCTTAAAATACGGTGAGCAAAAAATTTTAAATGAGTAACAAAACGTTGATAAGATAGGCAATTTTCGTCATATTCAAAGTTAAAGTGATATTTTACTATATTAAGAATTTCGCGCATGATTTTAGTCATATTAACAATATTGGGCATTGTGTCATTTAATTGCGCATTGATAATATGAAAAGTAATAAAACCAGCTTCGTCTTCAGGTAATTCAACAGATAATCGTTCTTTTATTATTGATAAGGCATACAAACCGATTTGAAACTCTTTAGGGTAAAACTTTTTGATTTCCCATAGAAATCCATTAGGAATATCAAACCCTTGCTGGTGGCGCTCAATAGCAAAATGGATATGGTCGGTCAGCGAAATATAAATGCTGTCTTGTAATATGCCATCTATGCATTGTTTTGCATGATTAATAATAATTTCAGATGTGGCTAACACTTCAAAAGGAATCTTTGAAAGCAATTCTTCAAATTTAGGGTATGTTTCTTTATTATCGAGTGAAAACTGCTTTTCTATGAGACTTGTATCAATTAAGTCACCTTCACGTTTTTTAAATCCAATTCCACGACCAGTAACAATTAATTCATTACCTTTAGTATCAAGTGTAACAATAACATTGTTGTTTAATATTTTATAAACTTTCATTGGGTATGATTAATTATATATGTTTATTTATTATGAATAGCCATAAAAAAATCGGAAGCAAAAATATAAAGAAATGTGATAAATATCATATTTTAAAAAAATATTGCTTTTCTTTTACTATAAAAAAGCCCCGATAGGGTTAATGTATCGAGGCTGCTTAGTCTATTATTTTATTATTGTGTTAATAATTTATTCATGGTTTGAATAAATTTACTTGGATCGCTAAGTGAACCTTTTTCAGCAAGTAAAGCCTGATCTAGTAGTAGTTCTACCCAATCGTTAAATGCGCTTTCATCTTGCGTATCGGCAATACGTTTAACCAGCTTATGATCTGGATTGATTTCAAAGGTATATTTTATTTCTGGTGCTTTTTGACCTGCTGCTGCAAACAATTTAGCCATTTGTGTGCTCATTTCGTCGGCGGCAGTGGTAACAATTGCAGGTGTATCAGTTAAGCGATGCGTTAATTTTACTTCTTTCACTTTATCGCCTAATGCAGTTTTAACTCGTTCAATAAATGGCTCAAGTTCTTTTTCAACTTGTTTTTGCTCTTCACTATCTTGATCGGCAAGTTTTTCGATAGATTCGTCTGATTTACTAATAGATTGGAACGGTTTACCATCAAATTCAGTTAAATTGCTCATCATCCATTCATCAATTCGATCGGACAATAACAATACTTCAATACCTTTTTTACGGAATAGCTCAAGATGAGGACTATTTTTTGCCGCACCATAGCTATCAGCGGTAATATAGTAGATCTTTTCTTGACCTTCTTGCATACGGCTAATGTAATCATCTAACGAAACAGTTTGCGCATCGCTATCAGTGTGAGTTGACGCAAAACGAAGTAATTTTGCAATTGCTTCACGGTTTGTAAAGTCTTCACCAGTACCTTCTTTTAACACTAAACCAAACTCATTCCAGAACTGTTGATACTGTTCTTTATCGTCTTTAGCAAGTTTTTCAAGCATCTGTAACACACGTTTAGTACACGCATTACGTAAGTTTTGAGTGATTTTGTTATCTTGCAAAATTTCGCGCGATACATTTAATGGCAAATCATTTGAATCAATTAAGCCTTTTACAAAACGTAAATAGTTAGGCATAAATTGTTCAGCATCATCCATAATAAATACACGTTGTACATACAGTTTTAAGCCGTGTTTATTATCACGATTCCACATATCCCAAGGCGCTTTTGCTGGGATATAAAGTAGACTAGTATATTCTTGCTTACCTTCTACACGATTATGGCTCCAGCTTAATGGGTCAGCAAAATCGTGTGACAGGTGTTTATAAAATTCTTTGTATTCTTCATCAGTGACTTCTGATTTGCTACGTGTCCAAAGTGCTTGGGCTTTGTTAACTTTTTCCCACTTAACTTCTTTGCTTTCTTCGTCAGTGGTTTGTACTTCAACAGGAAGTGAAATATGATCAGAATATTTGCTAATGATAGAACGCAAACGCCAATCATCTAAAAACTCTTTTTCGTCTTCTTTTAAGTGTAAAGTGATTTCGGTACCACGAGTTTCTTTATTATCGTCAGATATTGTATATTCACCTTCACCGGCTGACTCCCACATAACCGCTTCATCAGCTTTTGCAGTTGCTGCACGGGTTCTTACTGTGACTTTATCAGCAACAATAAAAGCAGAATAAAAACCAACACCAAATTGACCAATTAGTTGACTATCTTTGGCTTGATCGCTACCAATGGATTCTAAAAATGCTTTGGTACCTGATTTAGCAATAGTACCTAAGTTTTCAATGACTTCATCACGCGTCATACCAATGCCATTATCAGCAATGGTTAGGGTACCAGCTTCTTTATTAGTTGAAATGCGCACACCAAGTTCGCCATCACCCGCGTATAAATCTGGGTTTTCTAACGCTTTAAAGCGAAGTTTGTCAGCGGCGTCAGATGCGTTTGAAATAAGTTCCCTTAAAAAAATCTCTTTATTTGAGTATAAAGAGTGAATCATTAAATGTAGAATTTGTTTAACTTCGGATTGAAATCCACGAGTTTCAGTGCCTTGCTTACTCATTGACTAGTTCCTCTATTATATTTAGTCATTTCAATTAATTCTAATGACGAAAATGATTTGTTATTAACTAACTTTTATCATTTTGCTCATTCTAATAGCGCATTGCCAGTTAGATTAATCGAATAAAATTAACATAATGGTTTGATTTATTGCTATATGGGAATGAAAAATGGAATTTCAATACAAATAGACAAATTTATTCATTGTTTGGTTGTTTTTTATTAAAAATGAAATGGTAGGCAAAAAAAAAGCCCTGATAACTCAAGGCTTTTATCTGAATTAAAATTAACTTAAGTTTTTATAAAAATCCATAAACCAAAATGATGATTACCGCAACAGGAACAATATAACGAGTTAATACTGTCCAAACACTAAACCAAAAATCACTTAGATTTAATTCTTCACGGATGCGTTTTTGATTCATCATCCAAGCACCAAATACCACAGTACCTAATCCTGTGAGAGGTAACATGATTTTACTAGTTAGATAATCAAGTAAATCAAAAATATTTTCACCAAATAATTTTACTTCAGCCCACTTATTAAATGCTAACAAACAAGCAATACCCAAAGCCCAAATGACAATACTACTTGCTATTGTGGCTGATTTTCTTCCTAGTGGTGTTTTTTCTTCCAATAACTCAACTGTAGGTTCAAGTAATGAAATAGAAGATGTTAATGCAGCAAAAGTTAGGAAAATAAAGAATACTACACCTAAAATAGTACCACCAGCCATATTACCAAATGCAATAGGTAAAGTAACAAAAATAAGGCCAGGACCTTCGCTAGGTTGTAAGCCATTAGCAAAAACGAGTGGAAATATAGCCATACCAGATAACATGGCTACAATAACGTCTAAAATTACGACGGTACGAGCAGTAGATAGCAAGTTAACATCCTTTCCAAGGTATGAACCATAAGCCATCATAATCCCCATACCTAAAGATAGACTAAAGAACGCATGCCCTAATGCTGCTAACATAGCAGTACCATTAATAGCAGAAAAGTTTGGTGTAAATAAAAATTTAAAAGCTTCACCAAAAGATGGCCCACTCACATAAGCGGCATATCCAACTAACACTAGTAGTAAGATCCCTAAACCTGGCATCATAATCTTACAAGCACGTTCCAAACCTGCACCAACCCCCATTGCAACAATAAATGCAGTAACAGCCATAAATACGGTATGCCAGGTTAATAGGTGGTTTACGTTACCAAGGAAACTTTCAAAAATTTTTCCTGTAACGTCACCATTTGCACCTTCGAAAGAACCTTGTGCAGCTAAAACAATGTAATCGGTCGCCCAACCACCAATAACACTATAAAACGATAAAATTAAAAATGAACCTACTACACCAATAATGCCCACCCAATGCCATGATCTAGAACGACCTTCTGAAACAGCGACATCTTCCATTGTATGAATTGGATTTTTTTGTCCACGACGACCAATTAACCATTCTAAAACTAAAATTGGCAAGCCAATAACAAACATAAATAGCAAATAGGTTAGTACAAATGCAGCCCCCCCCATTTGACCTGCCATATAGGGGAATTTCCAAATGTTACCTAACCCAACAGCAGAACCCGCCGCAGCTAGCATAAATCCCATGCGTGAGCTCCACTGAGAGTGACTTTTTTTCATAGTACTAGTACTCATTAATATTGTTTCCTTTAATCTCAATTAGTTTAATTTGCGTTGTGAAAAAAGTGTGTCTTTTATAAACGAAATTTTAATCATGCCATGGAATACTTCTATAAACAAGATATTATACAAGTTATTGGTTATATCTGTATAAAATTTTAGCGAGTAGCGATAAGAATGTATAATATTTATTTTTAAAGCGATTATACTAATCGATATACCACATTAAACATATTTAAAACACTCAAAAAGGAGAAATCTGCAATAAAAAATAACAAAATTGCCAATTAAAGGGAAAGTCAATTATAATTGTTAAAAGTTATGATATATTTTGAACTGAATAAATATATTTAAGAACGATTCCCTCTCGCTGTCTCATTAATTGACGTAATAACCTTTTTGTAGGATAAATTATATAGTAAACAGCAGTGTTTAATATGTTATTTTTTTGATAAACAAGATTAATCAGGCTGATTTATTGATAATCGCAAGAACATAGCATATAGTTAATTTTAGATTTTACTGATATCAAAGAGCCACTATGTCACAAAACATCTACCAAAACGAAATCAACAAATTTTCACAACTTGCTGCCGATTGGTGGAACCCAAATGGCAAATGCAAACCGTTACACATCATCAATCCACTGCGTATGGATTATATAAAACAAAAATGTGGATCACTAACTAACAAACTGGTGCTTGATGTCGGTTGTGGAGGTGGAATATTGTCTGAAAGTTTAGCAAAATTAGGAGCTAAAGTTACTGCTATTGATCTTGCTGAAGAATCGCTTGCTGTAGCCAAAATACATGCCACGCAAAATGATCTTACGATCGATTATCAAAAGCAAACAGTTGAAGAACATGCACAACAATACCCTGCCAAGTATGATGTCATTACTTGTATGGAGTTATTAGAACATGTGCCTGATCCTTTTTCTGTCATACAATCTTGTGCAAAATTGCTTAAACCAGAAGGTAAACTATTTTTATCGACTATTAACCGTAATCGTAAAGCCAAATTATTATTAATTTATGGAGCAGAATATATTGCTCGGCTAGTGCCTAAAGGTACGCACGACTTTAATCGCTTTATTCGCCCATCAGAGTTAATGGCGCTTGTTGAGCAAGCAAAATTAGATGTAGAGGGTATTATTGGTATGGAATATCTTTTATTTAAAAATCAATTCAAATTAAGTCCAAATGTGGATATAAATTATATATTAATGGCACAAAAATCAGAATCATTTTAAAAATGTGATCAAATTCTCATTTTAGATATTTCCCCCCTGTATTTTTTTTTAAATCCTCTATAATTTAGCATGTTACCGATAACAAGGGATATTTTATTTTAGAGGATCTATTTATGCCGTTAATAATAATTGCTGTTGGTGTAGCACTGCTACTTATTTTAATGTTACCACTTCGAGTCAATGGTTTCATTGCTCTAATTCTAGTTGCGCTGAGTGTTGGTGTAATGGAAGGCATGCCAGTTATGGATGTGGTGAAATCCATAAAAAATGGAGTAGGTGGTACGCTTGGTAGTTTAGCCTTAATTATGGGCTTTGGAGCAATGTTGGGAAAACTATTGGCCGATTGTGGTGGGGCTCAACGTATCGCAACAACGCTAATTGAAACATTTGGCGACAAGAAAATCCAATGGGCGGTTACACTTACCGGTTTTATTGTTGGTTTTGCACTTTTCTATGAAGTTGGCTTTGTTCTGTTATTACCATTAGTATTAACTATTGCTGCCACGTTACGTATATCGCCACTATATATTGGTATTCCTATGGCGGCGGCTTTATCTGTGACCCATGGCTTTTTACCTCCTCATCCTGGCCCTACAGCTATTGCTGAAATTTTTAAAGCAGATATGGGACGTACTTTACTCTATGGTACTATCATCGGTATCCCAACGGTAATTTTATCTGGACCTGTATTAGCAAAATTACCATTTATTCGCGTAATTAATCATCCAATTGAAGAAGGCTTATATAATTCTAAAAAATTTACTGATGAGCAAATGCCAAGCTTTGCAGTCAGTGTTTTTACCGCTTTAATTCCAGTTATTTTAATGTCAATTCGTGCGGTTTGCGATATGACTTTAGATAAAGGACATGTAGTGTTACCTTATGTAGAATTTCTAGGTGATCCAGTCATTGCGACTTTGCTTTCTGTATTAGTTGCGGTATTTACATTTGGTCTTTTACGTGGACGATCCATGGCTGAAGTTAATGCTACTCTAGTTAATTCAATCAAAATTATTGCCATGATGTTATTAATTATTGGTGGTGGCGGAGCATTTAAACAAGTGCTTGTTGATAGTGGTGTAAAAGTTTACATTGAACAAATGATGCATTCATCGAATATTTCACCTATTGTAATGGCTTGGTTAATTGCGGCATTGCTTCGATTAGCGCTTGGTTCTGCGACTGTTGCCGCGTTGACAGCTGGAGGCATTGTGTTTCCTCTCATTGCTTCAACTGGGGTAAGTCCTGAACTGATGGTTATTGCAACAGGAGCAGGAAGTGTTGTATTTTCGCACGTTAATGATCCTGGATTTTGGTTATTCAAAGAATATTTCAATTTAAGTATTGCTGAAACTATGAAATCTTGGTCACTATTAGAAACTATAATTTCCGTTTGCGGATTAGTAGGATGCTTAGCTATTAATATGTTTATTTAATAAAACATTAAGAGCCGATTTTTTGCCTCACTAGTTTTATTTAATTGGTGAGGTGTTTTCAATATATCTTCACTTATATTTAATTCTGTTGTGTTTTTATTTACTTTTTTATTTCAATATAGAATAAAATTTTCCTAGCCTTTTAAGTTAAAAGTAAGTAGAATGTCTCGGCAATATTTTATCAACAATTTAACTCAATGGTGAATATTGTCATGTCCCGTATAGTCAAAGAAGCTCTCACGTTTGACGACGTGTTATTAGTTCCTGCCCACTCAACTGTATTACCAAACACTGCTGATATTAGTACTCAATTAACACAAACCATCAAGCTCAATATTCCAATGCTTTCTGCCGCAATGGATACTGTAACTGAATCTGATTTAGCTATTGCACTTGCTCAAGAAGGTGGTATTGGGTTTATTCATAAAAATATGTCAATTGGAAATCAAGCCAATCATGTAAAACGTGTTAAAAAACATGAAAGTGGCATAGTACAAGATCCTGTATCAGTCCTACCAACTGCAACTATAAAGCAAGTTATCGAACTAGCTAAAGAGTATGGTTTTGCAGGTTTCCCAGTTGTGACTGAAACTCAAGAACTAGTTGGCATTATCACAGCACGCGATGTACGATTTGCAACGGATCTCTCTTTACCTGTTACTGCGGTGATGACACCCAAAGAACGCTTAGTGACTGTAAATGAAGGTGAACAACGTGAAATCGTACTGCAAAAAATGCACGAATACCGGGTTGAAAAAGTCCTTGTTGTTGATGGTCGATTCCACCTAAAAGGTATGATCACCGTCAAAGATTATAACAAAGCTGAACAAAAACCTAATGCTTGTAAAGATGAGCAAGGTCGTCTGCGTGTTGGAGCAGCTGTTGGCGCAGCAGCTGGTAATGAAGAACGTATTGCAGCATTAGTAGAAGCTGGTGTAGATGTATTATTGATTGACTCATCGCACGGCCATTCAGAAGGCGTGCTTGAGCGTATTCGTCAAGCAAGAAAGTCCTATCCAGATTTACAAATTATTGGCGGTAACGTCGCCACAGCCGAAGGCGCTAAAGCCTTAATTGACGCAGGTGTTAACGCCGTTAAAGTAGGAATAGGCCCCGGTTCAATTTGTACAACACGCATTGTAACAGGTGTTGGCGTACCTCAAATTAGCGCCATAATGGATGCTGTCGAAATTGCACAAAAACACAACATTCCTGTTATTGCTGATGGTGGAATTCGATATTCAGGTGATATTGCTAAAGCTATTGCTGCAGGTGCATCTTGTGTGATGGTTGGATCAATGTTTGCAGGTACTGAAGAAGCTCCAGGTGAGATAGAACTGTTCCAAGGAAGAGCATATAAATCATATCGCGGAATGGGTTCACTTGGCGCAATGACAAAAGGATCTTCTGACCGTTATTTTCAAACTGACAATGCTGCTGATAAACTTGTGCCGGAAGGTATAGAAGGGCGTATTGCCTACAAAGGTTTGCTAAAAGAAATAGTTCACCAACAAATGGGGGGATTAAGATCTTGTATGGGATTGACTGGTTGCGCAACAATTGATGAGTTAAGAACTAAATCTAAATTTTATCGCATTACTGGTGCTGGAATGAAAGAAAGCCATGTGCACGATGTACTTATCACCAAAGAACCGCCAAATTATAGAGCTGGAGCGTAAAAAAAGAGGGATGCTTCCCTCTTTTTATGTACTGATTAAACGCAGCTTACCTATAAAGCGAACATTTAAACAAACATAATAATTGCTATCTAATATCTTAAATGGAATAAATAAAGGTTATTTGGAAAAATTATCTTGTTTTTAGAGTTAATTCTAAATTTTGTGTATTTGCTAATTAAAGGTGAAAGGCAATTTAATCACCGAATTTTATATAATTTTATATTAAAAATACTCGAATATTGAAATTTCATATTAATTTATTCACATTGGGTAAAGTTCTGTAAATGATAATGGATGAAATTTAATAAACGGCTATTCAACTTAAAAGCTTACTATCTGGGAAAAAGATTACGGCTATACTTTGCCTTGTTTATAACCCTCCTTATTTCAATTTGCCAAGCGCTAATGTGATATCAGATCTCAATAAAATTAAACGCTCTAGACTCCTGAATTATTTTTACTCTCTGCAATATCAGAAGGTAAGATAATTATTTGCAATGAAAGCGAGCAAAAACAAAATAGGGAATATCTTTTAAAGATAGTACACGTATTAGTAAAACATCGATTCAACATTGATAATTTTATTGTGTTTAATAGACTTTGTTGTGTCTTTAATAATATCACATAGTAAAGTTGCAGACTGTTGTCCCATTTTAAATAGTGGTTTATTAATTCTACATAAATTATCTAATTCATTATATTTAAGTTCTTTAGAAGAGCTAAAATAAGAGATAGTGAGTGGTTGAATCAGTTTTGATTTATTTTCATTGGCTTGATGTAACGCTCCTAAAACCATGCTATCAGGAGATTGATTGTGTAGGTCTTTATAATAAATTTCATCTAAATAGGTTAAGCTAAAATTATCGGCACAAATGACGGCTGATGGCGATTTACTGCCGTTTATTAATTTTTCTATTGCTGATCTGGCATGTTGATAAGTAAAACAACCTTGAATAATATATCGAGGCTCAATAACAATATTGGCACGTAGCAATGCTTGTTTATAACCTTGTAGCAGAAGTGCTGAATTTATCAATTGGTCATTATTAAGCAAAATAGCAACTTTGGTATGAGAATTTTCAGTTAAATATTTCGTCATTTGATATCCGATCAATAAATGATCAAAGTGAACGCAAATAAAATCAAGCGAAAAGTGATTAACTAACACAATGGGTGGTAATGTATCTTTATAAGAAACCAGTGTTTTTAAATATGGAGCATCATTGATAATGATAATACCGTCAAATGCATTTTGGGCTACATAACGAATAATATGATGGATATCGTTTCTATTATTATAAGGAAACTGCAAATAAAACAGTTGATACTGCTCTTTTTTCAAAGCTTGTTCTAAACCAAGATTGATTAAACTTTTTGAAAAAAGTTGATTATCAATAATTAATATCTTTCTACTGTTATGTATTGATTGAAAGGGTTTTAAATTTTTTGATGTATCTATATTTAATTCCTCAATAGCTTGATAAACGCGTAGTTGAGCTTGAGGGGAAGTTAAATGTGGTTTTTTTAATACTCTTGAAACCGAAGCAACTGAAATATTAGCTTTTGTAGCAATATCCGATAGAGTGATTTTTGTCATATTAATGAATAAATTTTGATTAAAGTGGCTTATTACTTTACGGATATTAAGTTAATTTGTAAGGGATCAGATTTTGTTTTGTCGATCTGTGTTCCAAAATTGAAAAATATCTTTTTCCGCTATATTCGACAATATAGTGATATAATTACCGTTAAATTTTTTATTTGGGTTTATAAATATGTCTGCATGGAATATTGCTATTGTGGGGGCGACAGGGCAAGTGGGTTCTGCGCTAGTTGAATTATTACAACAACGTAGTTTACAAGACAATAGTCTAAAAATTGAAAATCTCTATTTGGTCGGTAGTGACAATAGTGCTGGTGAAGTTGTTCGTTTTGCTGGTAAAAATTTAACTGTTACCGATAGTGCACAAATGGACTGGAGCAAGTGTCATTTTGCCTTTTTTGTTGCAGGTTCTGAAATAAGTGAAAAATATGCACAAATTGCTGCAGAATCAGGTTGTTTAGTGATTGATGCAAGTGGCTATTTTGCTCAGCAGGATCATATTCCATTAGTGGTACCTAAAGTTAATAACAGTGTATTAACTGAATACCGTAATGAAAACATTATAGCTGTAGCTAGTGCCACCGTCTGCCAATTGTTGCGTTGCGTTGCGTCGTTAACCGATATTGAGTTATTAGCTAATTTACATGTCACCAGTTTTATTCCAGCCTCATTGTATGGTAAGCCAGGAGTGGATGAACTGGCTGGGCAAAGCGCTCGCTTATTAAATGGTATGCCAGTTGATAATCAGTTATTTGACAAGCAATTAGCATTTAACTTATTACCCGTATCGCACGAACATGATGATTCAATATTAGGTGAAAAGTCACAAGTTAATCAGATTCGTAAAATATTAAGTAATTATGAACTTCCTGTCTCTATCGAGTCAGTGATTGTGCCTGTTTTTTATGGGGTGTCACAAGCTATTAATGTATCAAGTAGCTTACCGATTGAATTAGATATGGCACGTTTTAGCGAGTTTGGGGTTGAAATGCAAAGCGATAATTTGCCAACTCCAGTGACCGAAGTTAGCATAGAATCTGAAGGTCAGCTAACCATTAAATTGGCTAATTTGAGACACAGTTACGGTCATTATGAGCAAATTCAATTTTGGTCAGTTGCTGATAATATTCGTTATTTAGGCGCATCAATGTTAATTGAGACACTTGAGATCCTTATTAATGACTATATATAAAATTGCCCTTGGTATTGAATATGATGGCAGTAATTACTTTGGCTGGCAACGTCAGCAATCTTTTGATTCTGTTCAAGAAAGATTAGAATCCGCACTATCGACAATTGCTAATTCACCAATAAACGTATTTTGTGCTGGCCGAACAGATGCAGGTGTACACGCAACTGGGCAAGTTATCCATTTTGAAACCCAAGCTGTACGATCAGTTAGAGCTTGGACAATGGGAGTGAATTCTCATTTACCTGATAATATTGCGGTGCGTTGGTCACAAATAGTTGATGATAGTTTTCATGCCCGGTTTAGTGCGACTGCTCGGCGTTATCGTTATGTGATTTATAATCATCGTTATCGGCCAGCAATTTTAGCTAAAGGAGTATCGCATTATTATTTACCTTTGGATGCAACCTTAATGCATCAAGCTGCACAGTATTTATTAGGTGAGAATGATTTTTCATCTTTTAGAGCTGCGCAGTGCCAATCAAGAACACCTTGGCGTAATATTCATCATATCGAAGTTTGGCGACAAGGTGAATTTATTATTGTTGATATTAAAGCCAACGCATTTGTTCACCATATGGTACGTAACATAGTGGGTAGTTTACTTGAAGTTGGTGCGGGTAATCGACATCCAGAATGGATCAGCGAACTTTTGGAGGCTAAAGACAGAACAAGAGCCGCTGCAACAGCAAAACCTGAAGGATTATATTTAGTTCAGGTGGATTATCCATCAGAATATCAAATACCAACCCAAGCATTAGGTCCATTATTTTTAAATAAGTTGGATAATAAGTAAACAATAAAAAGTTAATTAAATTAAAAAGATGAATGTAATGAAGACTGATCGAACAAGCGCAAATAAAGATTCTAGAAATCAAGAAGCGAAAAAATCAAACTTGCATAATATCAAGCTTCCACCACACTCAATTGAAGCTGAACAAGCAGTACTTGGTAGCTTGATGCTTGATAATCAGCGTTGGGATGCTGTATCTGAAATGATCACTGATCGCGATTTTTATTCGCGTCATCATCAACTGATTTTTTCTGAAATGCATACATTGGTTAGTAAAGGGACACCAATTGATTTAATTACCCTTTCTGAAAGTCTTGAAAGTAAAGATGTTTTAGCTGATGTTGGTGGTTTTGCTTATTTGGCTGAACTTTCTAAAAACACACCAAGTGCGATTAATGTTGTTGCTTATAGTGATATTATTCGCCAACAAGCAATTTTGCGTGAATTAATTAGTGCTTCAAATGATATTGCCGATAACTGTTATGCAACAGAAGGGCGGGATAGTACTGAAATTTTAGATTTGGCGGAAAGCAAAATATTTCAAATTGCTGAAAGCCGAACTAAACAAGGTGAGGGTCCAAAAAGCATTACCGAAGTGCTAGAAGCAACAGTAGCTAAAATCGAAGAATTGTTCCAACGCCCACATGATGGTGTGACAGGGGTTTCAACAGGTTATATCGATTTAGATAAAAAAACGGCTGGTTTACAGCGTTCCGATTTAATTATTATTGCGGCAAGACCATCAATGGGTAAAACCACTTTTGCTATGAATTTGTGCGAAAATGCCGCGCTAGAACAAGAAAAACCAGTATTAATATTCAGCTTAGAAATGCCATCAGAGCAGATCATGATGCGTATGCTAGCTTCGCTTTCACGTGTTGACCAAACGAAAATTCGAACAGGACAACTGCAAGACGATGATTGGGCAAGGATCTCAAGCACAATGGGACTATTACTCGAAAAGAAAAACATATATATCGATGATTCATCAGGCTTAACGCCAATGGAATTACGCTCAAGAGCAAGACGTATTTATCGGGAACATAAAGGCTTAAGTATGATAATGGTTGATTACTTACAGCTTATGCGTGTACCGAATATCTCTGAAAATCGTACTTTAGAAATTGCTGAAATATCGCGTTCACTAAAAGCCTTGGCTAAAGAATTACAAGTTCCTGTTGTTGCGCTATCTCAGCTTAATCGTAGTTTGGAGCAACGAGCCGATAAAAGACCAGTTAACTCTGATTTACGTGAATCAGGCTCTATCGAACAAGATGCTGATGTGATTATGTTTATCTATCGTGATGAGGTTTATAACGAAGCCTCAGAACATAAAGGCATTGCAGAAATTATTCTAGGAAAACAGCGAAACGGGCCAATTGGTAAAGTTCGATTAAAATTCCAAGGTCAATTTTCACGTTTTGATAATTATGCTGATAATAGTAAATATTTGGATGATGAATAACAATTAAATTAATAATAACAGCGTAAAATGGCTTAAAGAGATCATTACGCTGTTTTTTATAGCTGTAAAAAAATATTTCTAAAAACGGCTTCTTTGCAATAGTTACAAGAATAATTTTAGTGGCGTAATTTCTTGCTAGCAATAAACTGATAAACCTGAGCAAATAAAAATATGGTTGCCTGCAAAATAACAATACAAGCACTGGTTGATGCATCTGCATAATAACTTATCAAGGTGCCCATCACTGTTGAAAATGTGGAAACCAACACAGCAATTACTAACATCCATTCAAAACGTTTAGTTAACGAAAAAGCAGTTATACCTGGAGCTATCAGCATAGCAATAACTAAAATCATCCCCGCTATTTTTAACGAACCTACAATGGTTAAAGCTAACACACTCAATAAACCATAATGTAATAGTTTAACTTGTAGTCCAACAACCTTGGCTTGTACAGGATCAAAGCAGTAAAGCATAAGATCGCGGCGTTTGATAATAACTAAGATTGATACAATTGTAGCAATAAATATGATATTTTTAAGCTCGTCATAACTAGTGCCAAGTACACTACCAAATAGGATATGGTTTAAATGCTGTGAAGTGTCTACTTTTGAAAATAATACTAAACCAAAAGCAAACATACCCGAAAATACAATTCCCATTACGGTATCTTCTTTTAATCGGCTGTTTTCTTTGATGTAACCTGTTGCGACTGAGCAAAATAGACCTGAAGCAAAAGCACCAATTATAATGGGAATACCTGCTAAATAGGCTAGCACAATTCCAGGTAAAACCGCATGCGAAATTGCATCCCCCATTAATGACCAGCCTTTTAAAACTAAAAAGCAAGAAAGCAAGGCACAAACTATACCAGTTGCTAGTGCAGCTAAAATTGCACGCTGAATAAGAGGAAGTGTCAGAGGATAGTAGATAAATTCCCAAAACTCTGTCATATCTTTTTCCCTTTATTTAAGCGGCTTTTACGGATCTGAAGATGATTGGCAATAAGTCCTTGCTTTGGTGCAAATAAAAATGCGGCAATAAAAATCAGCGTTTGTAGCGTTACAATAATGCCACCAGTTTCGCCATTTAAAAAGTAGCTAACCCAAGCACCAATAGCACTAGTTATAGTGCCAATAAGAACCGAGATAATCAATAGCCGAGAAAATCGATTAGTCAGTAAGTAAGCTGTTGCCCCAGGGGTAACAACCATAGCTATTACTAAAATAGCCCCAACTGTTTGTAATGCTGCAACGGTACATGCGCTTAAAATAGTAAAAAATAGGATTTTTAGTTTTAATGGTTTTAATCCAATCGATCTGGCATGAGTTTCATCAAAAAAGACAACTAACAAATCCTTCCAAAAAAAGAAAAGTAGTATAAAAGATACCAAAATAATGATTTGTACTTGCCACATATCGCTATCGTCAATGCCAAGAATATTACCAAAAATAATTGTTTGCACATTGACCGAGGTCGGATTGAGCGAAATGATCAACAAACCGATAGCAAAAAAAGTTGAAAAAATAAAACCAATAATCGCATCGGCTTTTAACCGTGTAAAAGCGCGTACTAAGGTAATGGCAAGAGCAGCGAGCAATCCAGTAAAAAAAGCACCAACTGAATAAGGCAGCCCCAAGGCATAAGCGCCTGCAACCCCCGGCACCACTGAATGCGAAAGCGCATCGCCCATTAACGACCAGCCTTTTAACATCAAAAAAGCTGACAAAAAAGCACAAGCCGCACCAACAAGACTACTTACCCAAATAGCTTTGAACATAAAATCATAGGTGAATGGTTCAAGTAATAGTTCCATTTATTTTGGCCTTTTTTGCTCGTTTTCGACATGGTTAACCAACAAATCTTGATGAGGAGAATCATGTTTACCTTCACCATAAAAAATGGCAGCACGTTCATCGTCGGTTAAGATCGATACTTTACGGGGATCTTCGTCTTCGTGCAATTTATCGCCCGATAGGCTAAGGTAACGCAGTGCACCACCAAAGGTAGTCATTAAATTTTGCGGTGTAAAGGTGGTTTCAGTTGGGCCAAATGCCAACACCGTTTGGTTAATTAACACCACCTGATCGCAAAATTCAGGCACACTACCTAAGTTATGGGTTGACACCAAAATCAAATGACCTTCAGCACGCAGAGTTTTCAAAAGATCAATAATGGCATTTTCGGTTTTAACATCTACGCCAGTAAAAGGTTCGTCTAACAATAGAACACGACCTTGCTGAGCTAAAGCACGGGCTAAAAATACACGTTTTTTTTGCCCACCAGAAAGCTCGCCAATTTGGCGATGCTTAAAATCAAGCATATTGACACGTTCAAGCGCAATATCAACTTGCTTTTTATCTTCTTTACTTGCAATACGTAAAAAAGACATATGCCCATATCGCCCCATCATCACAACGTCTGACACAAGAACAGGAAAATCCCAATCGACATCTTCCGTCTGTGGCACATAAGCAATAATATTTTGCTTTAAAGCTTGATTAACAGACATATCATTAAACGTCACCCGACCACGAGTTGGTTTAACCATCCCCATAATGCTTTTAAATAAAGTCGATTTACCGCTACCATTTACTCCAACTAAAGCACAAATAGTGCCACCACTTAAGTGGAAGCTAGCATCATGAATTGCGGTGTGACCATTATTATAAGTCACGGTGATGTCATCAACATTTAAGCAAATTTGAGTCATTATTCTTCGAATCCTTTAGCTATGGTTTCAACCGTTACTTTTAATATATCAATATACGTTGGTACAGGCCCATCTTTTGTTGAAAGCGAATCAACATATAAAACGCCACCATATTTTGCGCCCGTTTCATTGCTTACTTGTTTAGCGGGTTTGCTTGAAATGGTGCTTTCACTAAAAACGACAGAGATGTGATTTTTATTAACTAAATCAATTAAACGTCTAACTTGCTGAGGTGTACCTTGCTGCTCGGCATTAATAGGCCATAGGTAAGCTTCTTTCAAATTATAGTCACGTGCCAAATAACTAAAAGCCCCCTCACTAGTTACAAGCCAACGCTTTTCATCAGGAATTTTGGCTAACCGCTCACGTAATGGGGTATCAAGTGCTTTAATTTTGGCAATATAATCAGCCGCATTTTTATTATAAATCTCGGTATTTTGGGGATCATATTTAACCAATGCTGCACGGATATTTTCGACATAAACTAACGCCAAAGTTGGCGACATCCAAGCATGTGGATTAGGGTTACCTTTATAGCTTCCTTCTCGGATTGGCATTGGCTCAATACCTTCAGTCACAACAACAGATGGGACATCTTTTACATCTTCAAAAAAGCGTTTAAACCAAAGCTCTAAATTAAGGCCATTCCATAACACTAAATCTGCTGAAAGCACTTTGGTAATATCTTGCGGGGTGGGGTCGTATTCATGAATTTCTGAGCCAACTTTGGTAATTGACTCAACCACAGCGGCATCGCCAGCGACATTTTGCGCAATATCTTGAATTATAGTGAAAGTGGTAACCACTTTGAATTTTTTTTCTGCTGCGTAGGCGCATTTGGACAGACCAGTCAAAATAATTAACGAAGTTAAAATAACCTTTAATAATATTTTGGGATTTTTCAAAAAATTGAACTTCATTAGCGACTCCTAGCGTTTAACTGATAAACAAATAGTAAAATCCAGTGATTATTTCTAACAAATCAAACAAATATCTTTCTATTTAATTACTTATAGTAGTGAAACTGCATTACCAATTATTTATAGTAACAAATTCAAGTGTTAATGAGAATTATTATCACTTAAAAGTAAAAGTCAATTTTTAAAGTTCGCGGTTTCAATTAATTTATAACTTCTATTAACTTACGACACAGTTATATCGTTAATTCATTGTATATAAAACTAAATTAAATAGTAGCTAATTCCATCTATTTAAATAATAGTTAAAGTAGAAAAATGATTTAATGGATTCCATAAACCACATATATTTAAATATGCGGTTTATGTTTTTTTATAGTGTAACGGTAGTAATTTTTATGGCTAACTAGAAAGAAAAACGATAACCTCCGTTGACTTGTAATAAATCAAATCGGTTACCTGGCGAACTTTCTAGATCTAAATAAATATTATGCCGTTGATTAAGTTGTGCACTTATACCAACGCCATTATTCCACCAATTACCTTTGAATGAATGCTTTTCTTTACTAGTATTTAAGTTATAGTAAGTATCACCATTAAACTCTCTAACAATTCCTGTTTTAGCATAAATATTAATATTATTGCTATCAGAATTGATTTCATATCCAAATAATGCAGATGCTCGACCAATTAACGAATTATAATTACCTAATTTTACTTTAAGCCCGTTAGTCGCATTAATTGATGTAGCGTTTTGATGGCTATAAGATAATTGAGATTGTGGTTCAATATAAAAATCATTTAATTTGTATTTTTGACCTAACTCTAAAGATAAGCCCAGTCCATTGGTATGGCCTGTTCCTTGAACGTGATTACTGGCAGTATCTTTAACCTTGAAGTGATTTTTTTGGCGAGCATATTTAGCAACGCCATCAACATAAAATCCATCATTGCTTAAATATGTTGCGTAAAGGCCGGTATTAAATGATTTTAAAGAGCCATCACCTTTATGATAATTTGGATCACCATAAGTCTGCCCAACAAAAGCACCGACTACAAAAGGTGAATCTTCAGATAGCTGTTTATCTGCACCAAATTGGAAACCATGATAGCTCATATCAAATTTACTTAATTTACCACCCGAAAACGAATCTAACTTTCCCGAAAAACCGCGTAACCAAACATCACCAAACTGCCCACTTGTTCGCATGTCGCCAAGACGTTTTAGCAGTGTTTGGGTTTCAATATAACTCATTAAGTAATTACTGTTAAGAAATCCGGCGCTAGCCATTGCCGACGAAGTAATAGGATTAGCAGTTAATACATAATCTTTCCCATCTTTTTTTAAAGAATATTGATAACCACCAAGTTCAACATCATGATTGATTTTAAACTCAGCAGTACTTGTTGCATTGTCATCAATTTTAACTAACGTCAATTTTTCTTTACCTGTGGTATTAGACGCTCCATTATTTGTTAAATTTAGGGTATGAGTTCCTTCTGCTGATATAGGGCGATTTGTGTCAGCTGATTTTGAAATAATAATTTTATCGCTTTTTGCAGCAGCAATGTCGGTACGTAAATCAAAACTTGATTCACCTTTTAAATTCTCAATGGTTAACTCTCCATAATTACCATTAGAATTATCATTAACAAATTTTATCGAACCTTGCCCTGATAGTTCGGTAAGATAAGAATCTTCATCGGTTATTTCCCAAGAAGCGCCTTTGGCAAGATTCATTTTTATAACTCCAGTGGTATCAGGATTACCACTATTAGGATCATCTGGATCACCAAATCCTGACACTCGACCTACAATTTTGGAACCAGAAGCTAAATCTAATATAATTGTTCCGCCATAATACGTTTCAATATCGCCATTAATTATTGATTTATTATTGATTTTTATCACCCCGGCATCATGAGCAACAATAGCACCATCAATAACTGATTCACCATTTAGCGTTAAATTTCCATCAGTTACGGAAATTGCATCTGAACCTTCACGATCGCTAACGCTTAAGGTCGTTTTTCCATTAACGATGATAGTTGAATTTCCAAGTAAAGAAATTGCATCAGAATCATGTCCTTGCATATGAATTGTAAGATCACCATTAAAAATGGTGCTAGATGATACAGAGTTAGGTAAAAAAGCATTATCCATTCCAGAAATAGATACTCCATCTTCTGTGCGATTCGCTTCTCTTTGGATATTGATAGTGACATTTTTTTCAAAAATAGTATTACTATTATCTAATATACGGATACCTGATGTGATTTCTCCATTAACTTTATTTAAATCGTGAGTAACGGGGACATTAATTTCATCAGTGTAGGTTTGAGTTCCTTGTAATTCAAGTGCATTTACTGCTAATGGTGTGGCTAGAGTTAATCCTAGAATTATTTTATTTTTCATCTAATAATTTCCTTTCGTCTATAATTGATTTTAGTTTAACAATAAAACAATTATTGTTCAATAATCAACCTTAATAGAATTGTTACCTTATAGATTTTTAACAATAGCATTAATTAGTCATTTTGACTTGAATCTTTAATTAACGAGAGTATAAGGGTAAACAAGTGGTTCCTTTTTAATCCAAATAAAATAGGGGAGGATAAGTATGAAACTGAGAAAAGTGATGATTATTGGCGTGGGTAATGTGGGATCAACAACGGCTTATACATTAGTAAATCGAGGTATTTGTGAAGAAATCGCACTTGTTGATCTTAATAAAGAATTAGCCTATGGACATGCGCAAGATTTATTAGATGCGGCGGCTTATCGGCAAAACATGGTTAAAGTCAGTTTACGCGAATCGACCGATTGCGCCGATATTGATATTGCGATTATCACTGTAACTTCAGGCATAGCTCAAAAAAGCCGTGAAGAAGAGCTTGCAGGAACCTCTAGAATCATTGCCAGCATAGTACCTGATATGATGAAAAATGGTTTTAAAGGTATATTTTTAATTGCCACCAACCCTTGTGATGCGATTACTTATCAAGTTTGGAAACTATCAGGGCTACCACGGCACCGCGTAATTGGTACAGGGGTATGGCTTGATACGGTACGATTACGTCGATTACTGGGCGAAAAAATGGATATTGGACCACAAAGCATCGACGCCTTTATTGTTGGCGAACATGGTGATTCACAGTTTCCAGTTTGGTCGCATTCATCGGTTTATGGCATTAATCTTAATGATTTAGAAAAAAACAAAATCGATTTTGAACAAATTGGCACCCAAGCTCGAAAAATGGGCTTTGAAATAGCTAACCGTAAGCACTGCACCGAATACGGTATTGCCAGTACTATCACCGAAATCTGCCAACATATATTCACTAATAGCCACCGAGCATTAGCGCTTAGTTGTATTTTAGACGGCGAATATGGCTATAAAAATGTTGCAATTGGTGTTCCTGCTATTTTAGACCAACATGGCATTAAAAAAGTGATTAAGCTTGACTTTACCGAAAATGAAAAACAACTCTTTGAAAAAAGTGTCAATATTGTAAAAGGGTATATTGATCATATCAAATTACCGTAGCACAAATTATTTTCGCTATTGCTTGAATAGCGCGCTAACCTAGCGTTATCTATTTGTGGCGTCATTGCATACACAATACGCCACGAACAAGGTTTTTATAACGATCATGGAAGAAAAAGAAATAGTTTTGAAATATAACTGCTAATCTTCTAAGATGATTTTAAGTTGATTTTCAAGTTGATTATAGTTAGCATCACTTAAAAAATGGTAATGAGTATCTCTGATATGGCTGGCGATTTTTTTATATGTATTAAGATGTTCAGATACGGGATAGCAAGCAATATAATCATTAAAAGCGGCAACATCAGCAACGTCAGCAAACTGCTTTTTATCGAGGCTGTTTAAATAGCCTTTAAGGTCAAGAGATTGGCAATTAGGCTTATGCTCTTCTCGCCAAAATTGATTATTTTTAAATTGATAAGTTAAATTAACATTCGTTTTATAGTCATAATGATTACCTTTGACATCAATAAAATAGCCTAGCTCATAAACGGCATTGATATGCACATGAAATAAATTATTAAGCACTAAAGACGAATAAAAGAACAAATGATCTTCATGCCCAGTTTTGGCTGACAAAATAAGCTCATCTAAATATTTTCCATTTTCATCAAAAGCATTTAATACATTTAAATCCTCTAAAATTCCTTCGCCTTCACTATCAAAGGTCAGGCTATAAAGCACAAATCGAATATTATCGATTTCAAAACGACCAATAACGGTAAGATTTTTTAATGTAAAATAACGTTGTTTTTTATCGGCGGGATTATCATAATATTGATAATCATCGTCATCAAAATGAAAAAACTTGCTATCCACAAATTTACCTTTAGCCAGAGTATGAGTATCAAACGGCATAGATAGTACGGGTAAACTTTGGTAAAAATCATCAAAAGTGGCAAAATGCTCCCTATGTTTATATTGAGATGATGCAGTTTGAGTATTGGCGAATGTATAATTAGTATTAAACCAACTAAACAACAATATAGTTAATAACAATGGTATTTTTTTCATGGTTGCAGTTTTCCTAGTTATTTCCTTTTATCAGTGGGATATTGCACACTATTATTTCTTATTTTAATTTTGCATATTAAATCGATACTCTGTATAGAGTTATTAAAATCAATCGCAATCAATATGCAACCTTTTTTTAGCACATTGCACACACTCAAACAAATAGCCGACGAACGCCCCGTCTTTCGATAAAGACGATTTTATCAATTCTTCGGGATAGTCTTGGATATCATCTAAGAGTTCATCAAAATAGGGTTCAATTTCTTTGGCTCCAACATAACCAATAAAAGCGCAAGGTTCGTTACAATGCGATAACCAAACTTCCTGTTGCCATGATGAATAACTCGGGGTTTTTAATACTATTTCGTCTAATATTTCGGATGGCACATCTTCTATACCATAATTATCGTTGAATTGACCTTGATATTTTTCTGCAGCCGAACCATCGGCAATACACCATGGGCAGATATAATCAGGATCTTCAACACAATAAGGTACCAAATTATATTTTATTGTTCGTTTTTGATTACAAACGGAACAAATTCCCTTTTCATTAACAAAAATATCGAGTTGATATGCATTTGGGTGATATTTAAACATAGGTAAGCACATCTCATAATCCTTTATATAATAAAGTTAAGATTATATAATCCAAGTAGTTCGATACAAAATAATTAAATGCCAGATTATTCTCATCAATAAGTTGATATAGTTAAATAGTAAGTCTTGACAGTTAAGTCTAAAACGTATACTAAGTTAAAATACAAAATAAATAACTGTAACAAAAAATCACACCATCAAGCAACACTTCAAGTGCGACAAACCCGATTGAGCTACCAGTGGTTGATCAAAGTTTTGCTGATATAGGCATGATGGTTCCTACATTAAGATCAAGTAACTTAATGAGTATAAGTGACTTAGTGACATGTTATGACTATTGGGAGATGATGGAGACGGACAAAGTTGAGTAACGACATCCGGGAATTTGATGTTGAGTATTATAGATAAAAATAACCAATCAGTAGGCCGTAGTAATGTATTAGCGACATGTAATGCACCTTATAAAGTGGAATTAAGTAGTCATAATAACAAAAGCACTAGCCTATAAGTGTTTGATTTCACTCAGGTGTTTAAATAAAAACTCCAATAAAATCAATACTCTACCTGAGTGATTTTAGAGCAAAAAACACGCTTATAGCACCACAATATTAATAAGTTTGCCTTATCACGGTACCAAAATGTGCCGATTAGGCACAAGCAAACCTATGTCTTAAATTTATCAAATAATCCTATTCGACGAGTTTTTACACGAAAATCATTTATATCGTCGAAATTATCTCTCGAATTATTATCGAAATTTTTCCAAAAAAGCTTATTGGTGTTGGGGCTGTTATTATTGTCATTTTCATGGAATGTACAGGCGAATGACAGAAAAGCTCGAGCGGGTAATCGTAGTGATGCAATAATGCTACCACAGTCGCCAGTTATCAATTATGCAAGGCCGACTTTACGTTTGTCTCTCGGCATGTTTGCAGGCCCAGCTGACATATGGAATCATGATAAGGGCTTTTTAGTTCAATCAATCCTGAATCATACAACCTAAATTTCCCGACCACAGGTATGCATAATTTATATTTTGATTTACCCATAACAGGAATAGAACCAGAAGAGTTGACATGGGAACCGGTTACGCATGAGGGAATTACTGCAACAGTGACAAATGTTGTAGCTAATGGATGGATTCCTGTTTGGGATAAGGGAAAAGTTGTAGCCCGCGTTAAGCTAACAGGTTCAGAGTCAAGAAATCAATGGTACAATCCGAATCCTAGTCGAATTACTGTACCAAAGTTACCGCAGACGTTTGAGTTAGTGGGTAGAGATATTAATACCGGTGATGAGGTAGTAAAATATGGATTTGTTTTGAGGCAGTGGTTCGTCCATCGGGGATATTGTTCATGGGATCAATAGGGGACGTTATAGTGAAGCGTTAGCATGGTGTAATAGTTTGGGTTATCGCATACCGAAGGTAAGGGATTTAACCAATGCGAAGTGTGGTGTAGATCGTTATTTCCCCTGTATAAATGGCATAGATAGCGGCACGCCGTCGTCAGGTCATGTGTTTTTTCGGCGACACATAGGTGCAAGCTTTTTCGCGGAGTGGGGCTATAGACGGCTGGTTTTATTCGGTGCTAAATTTTCTGACCATGATATTTGTCTCCTATGATTTTTGTTTATATCATAGCGGCGACTTTTGTCCATTTTTTGGCGAGGATCAGACTACCGGCTGGCAACGTTGGTTTATGGTGCAGGAAGGTGATGAAGATTTAAACTAAATTTAAAGTAAAATTTAAAAAGTGCATTGGTTTAAAAGCCCTGCCGCCTTTTATTCTAAGGAGTTAAGACGAATTGCACTACATGGTGTAATCTAGGAGCTTTCTAATAAAAGACTTATGTAAAAAAACAGCAGCTATTTGCTTGGCTGCTGTTTTTTATTGCGTTTGTTTTTTCGGTTATTTAATCGCTTTTGCCACAATTTCTTGGGCTTCTTGTTGGAGTGTATTTAAATGCTCGTTACTTATAAAGCTTTCTGCATAAATTTTGTAAGCATCTTCTGTTCCTGAAGGGCGAGCAGCAAACCAGCCGTTTTTGGTTATCACTTTAAGCCCACCAATTGCAGCGTTGTTAGCTGGTGCAGTGGTTAAACATTGAGTAATTTTTTCACCTGCTAAGTTGTCTGTGGTTAGTTGGTTGGCATCTAGTTTGGCTAGTTTTTGTTTTTCACTAAACGAGGCTGGCGCTTGGATTCGTCCATAATAAGAAACACCAAATTTAGCTTCGAGTTCTTGGTACTGTTCTTGTGGGTTTTTGCCTAGTTTAGCCGTCATTTCGGCAGCAAGCAGACATAAAATAATGCCGTCTTTGTCGGTTGCCCATACTTTGCCGTTTGTTCTTAAAAACGATGCGCCTGCACTTTCTTCGCCAGCAAATCCAAGTTTACCATTGTAAAGCCCATCGGCATACCATTTAAAACCAACTGGATATTCTAAGTACTGTTTGTTTAAGCTATTTGCAACTCGGTCGATCATTGAGCTTGTGACTAATGTTTTACCAATAGCAATATCTTTGTGCCATTGTGGACGGTTTTGGAACAAGTAATTAACACAGGTTGAAAGGTAGGCATTTGGGTTCATTAGCCCTTTTGGTGTCACAATGCCATGACGATCAAAGTCGGTATCATTACCAAAGGCTAAATCAAATTGGTCTTTTAATTTTAATAACCCAGCCATAGCCCAACGGCTTGAGCAGTCCATACGAATAACTTCGTCATGATCTAGATGCATAAAGCTGAAAGTTGGATCGACTTTGTTATTCACAATATTAAGGTTGATACCATACTTTTCGGCAATGCGTGGCCAATAGGTAATACCAGCACCACCCAATGGGTCAACACCGATTTTGAGCGATGATGATTTGATAAGAGATAGATCTAAGATATTTTCAAGATCGTTGATATAGTCGGTTTCGTATTCTTTGGTGTGGATGTAATTTGAATTTAGAGCCTTGCCTAAGTTAACACGTTTTACACCATTGAGTTTGTTTTTCAATAATTCGTTAGCGCGGTTTTCAATTTGTTTGGTGATGTCAGTATCTGCAGGTCCGCCATTGGTTGGGTTGTATTTTATTCCGCCATCTTCTGGTGGATTATGTGATGGAGTGATGACAATGCCGTCTGATAGCTGTGATTGTTTGTTTTGATTGTAAGTTAAAATAGCATGGGAAATGACTGGCGTTGGCGTATAGCCCCAATCACGAGCCATAACCACTGTTTGCTCGTTAGCAACAAAAACTTCAAGCACTGATTTTAAGGCAAGTTCTGATAAGGCATGTGTGTCTTGACCAATAAAGCAAGGGCCTGTAATGTTGTTCGCTTTGCGGTATTCGGCAATCGCTTGAGCAACGGCTAATATATGTGCTTCATTAAATGTGCCTTTGTTTGAGCTTCCGCGATGACCTGATGTACCAAAAATGACTAATTGGCTAGCATTATCCGTATCAGGTTGGATTTGGTAATAGTTATTGCGTAATGTTTCAACGTTGATAAGATCTGATGGTTGAGCTAACATTCCTGCGCGGCTTTGCTTGGCCATTTTTTACTCCTCTTTCATAAAATAATATTTTATATGCTAAAAACGTGAATCTGTTGAGTTTATATCACGTTTTTAGCTTTTTTATTTTTATTTAACCTATTAAGGTAAAAATGCGTTGGTGACTTGGTTTATCATGGTTTCAGATATACCCATGTCACTCATTATTGATTCAATAATATATAATTTTCTGGCAGTATTAGTGTTGCTGATAACCCAATAAGGTGTGCCAATGATTTCTCGGGGTTTGGTATTTTTGCCTGATGTTTCTAGTAATTGTTTATCTTTGGCTAAATATTGTCGCTTGCTTCCATGTAAGGATGTTGCGGCAATGGCAAATAGGGCCGGATTATAGTTATATAGCGCACCAAGCAATAATATAAAGCGACTAATAATGGATTTCTCGTTCGTGAAAGTGTCGCTAGTTAATAAATTATTAAAAAGGGAATAATGATTCTCTTTTTGTACAATAGTCTGTTTTTTTGCCGATGTAGATTGGTTTATGTTTAATAAACGTCGTAATATACTTGATGCATCTTCGCCAATGTGTTTAGTTTGACCAGCAATAAATTGGTATAATTCTTCGTCGATTTCGATAGTTTTCATTATGTTACTTGTGCCTATTTTATTATTTCACGGGACATCCTAAAGCAGGAATTTTGCCTAAATGCGAATCATGGGCTGATTTGTTATCTAAACAATCATTCGATGGCTGTTTAATGGCAGCATTATCGGTTGTTGTAGGTGCTTGATTTGCATCATGACAGGCAATTATCATAACTGATAATGTTAATAGAAAAAATAACCGTTTCATATATTCATTGCATAGTTGATAAATTTTTGTGCTGAGTATAACTTAACTTAAGCATAAATTGTATTGGCTATTGATAAAATAATGAAAATAGTATTGTTGTTTAAAAAAAAAAATATTATTCTAAACCGTGTATAACAAGCTTATACTATTATTATATGAGGAATGAATTATGAAAAAAATCGTCACATTAACTATTTTAGCTGCAATTTTATCTGGATGTAGCAATAGTGATGTTTATTCTGGCGATGTTTATACAGCGGATCAAGCAAAACAGGTTCAGCAAGTAAGTTATGGTACAGTTGTTTCAGTACGACCTGTTAAAATTCAAGCCAATGCATCAGATGGTAAAAGTGAAAGTATAGTAGGTAGTCTTGGTGGCGCTGTTATAGGTGGCGTTTTAGGTAATACTATTGGTAATGGTACTGGTCGTGTGTTAGCTACTGCAACAGGAGCTATTGGTGGTGCAATTTTGGGGGATGCTATTCAAAATAAATCTAGCCAAGCTAGTGCTGTTGAGTTAGAAATCAAGCAAGAAAACGGATCTAATATTGTTCTTGTACAAAAAGGTTCGGCTAACGATTTTTATGCTGGTCAGGCTGTTCGTTTAGTCACTAATGGTAAACAAATTAGCGCATCACCACGTTATGGTAGTAGTGCAAAAAAATAATGCCTAATTTTATTAGTTTTAGACATATTGCCTTTAAATAACAACTAATTTTCGCTCATCTTGATGATGAGCGAAGTGCTTTGGCTAATAATTTGATTAAGATAATTCTTGTTGTTTGTCTTTTACCTATAATCACTCAGTTTTTAACAAAAATTTGCCTGTCTGAATACTAACGTATAAACTCAAACAAATTATTAATTGTTATAAAGGGATAATAAAGTAATGCGTATATTACATACTATGATTCGAGTTGGCGATCTACAGCGCTCAATCGATTTTTATACTCGTGTAATGGGAATGCGGGTGTTAAGAACCAGTGAAAATACTGAATATAAATATTCACTTGCATTTGTTGGTTATGGTGATGAAACAACTAGCTCAGTTATTGAGTTAACTTATAATTGGGGTACCGATAAATACGAGCACGGTTCGGCATTTGGTCATATAGCTATTGGTGTTGATGATGTTGCTAAAATGAGTAATGACGTCAAACAAGCTGGAGGCAAGGTAACGCGCGAAGCAGGGCCTGTAAAAGGTGGCTCAACCATTATTGCTTTTGTTGAGGATCCTGATGGTTATAAGTTAGAGTTGATCCAAAACGATCAAGCTGATAAAGCGTTAGGTAATTAATTTATTCCATAAAAATATCGCCACTTTTTTGGCGATATTTTTTCATCTTATTTCGAATTATTCCTCTAGCAAATCTACTAATAATTGCCTATTGGTGATAGCTTGTTTGGATTGCTCAAGGCTGGCTGTGGTAATAATGGCATTTAAGGCATTTAGTGAGGTGTCAAAATCATCGTTAATAATGACATAGTCATATTCGTTATAATGCGAAATTTCAGCTCGGGCTTTTTGCATTCTTTTGGCAATTACATTGTTGTCATCTTGCCCTCGTTTAACTAGGCGGTTTTCAAGCTCTTTAAGCGAAGGTGGTAGTATAAATATGCTTTTTGCTTGTGGCATTTTTTCACGTACTTGCCTTGCACCTTGCCAATCAATATCCAAAAAAACATTAATTCCTTGTGATAGGCTTTGTTCTATTTCGGCTTTAGATGTGCCGTAATAGTGGTCAAATACGTTGGCATATTCGACAAATGCTTGTTGATCAATTAAGGATTCAAAGTGTTTGTGATCCACAAAGTAATAGTGTTCACCATGCGCTTCTCCTGGGCGAGGATCGCGCGTAGTATGCGAAATTGATACTTTAGCTTGATATTGTTTTTTTTGAGCTAGATAAGCTTGAATTAGACTTGATTTGCCAGCACCACTTGGTGCAGAAATGATAAATAGAGTTCCTGTATACATAGATATATTTGTCACGTTAATTGTTATTAAGTTATTTTAATTGTCATCAATATTAGTTAAACGATATTATAGCAAAATTCGGCAATATATTATGGCTTATTGTAAATTAAGTTACTTAAATTGTTTTTTAGTCAAAATAGATTTAAATAGTCAGTTTTAATATGTATTTGCAATATAGGCAATATTAATCTATAGGGTATTGTTATTATTAAGGAATATCTATGCCATTATCATTTAAAGATGGAGCTTATGCTTGTATCCCAACACTATTAGGGTATATCGGTATTGGTATTGCTGCTGGTATTGTGGGCAAATCGGCAAATTTATCGGTACTTGAAATTACATTACTGGCTATTATTGTTTATGCAGGCGCTGCGCAATTTATTATTGCTGGATTAATGATAGCAGCTACGCCTATTTCGGCAATTATTTTTACTGTTTTTTTAGTTAATTCACGTCATTTTCTAATGAGTATGGCAACAGCCCCCGCTTTTCGAAAATTCTCGTTGTTAAATAATATTGGTATCGGTAGTTTATTGACCGACGAAAGTTTTGCCGTGGCAATAAATGCGATTACAAATAAAGTGCCAGTTAATGCTGCTTGGATGCATGACCTTAATTTAACTGCTTATATTAATTGGATTTTGTCTTGTTTTATTGGTGCTTTAATCGGAGAGTGGTTGCCTGATCCTACACAATTTGGTCTAGATTATGCTTTAGTCGCCATGTTTATTGGTTTGCTCTATTTGCAATTGATTAGCGATAATAGCAAAAGTCTTAAAAATCGGCTTTTAGCTATGTTAGCCGTTGCTGTTTTGCTAATATTATTAATGCGTTTTGTATCACCTGAAATGGCTATTTTAATCAGTACATTTGGCGGTTGTTTTATGGGTATGGCGATGGAGAAAAAGCATGACAACTTATAGTTTATTGATTATTTTAGGTTGCGGGTTAGTAACTTGGTTGCCAAGAGTGATTCCATTTATATTAGTTCGCAAGTTTCAGTTACCGAATGTGGTGACTCAATTCTTGTCATATGTACCTTTATGTATTTTAACAGCGCTATTTGTGCAAAATTTATTTGTGGCAAAGGAGGGACATTTTCCAGATTTTAATATGGAATATTGCTTAGCGACAATTCCAACCGCAATTGTAGCCTTTTTGACTAAGAATCTGATGTGTATTGTTGTTACTGGTATGTGCTTTATGGCGTTAATTCGCTATTTTATGATTTGATTTGTGTCAATCAATAGCTGAATTTTTAGCCATTATTTTCAATGGCTATTTGGGCAATAATCATTATTTTGAGTTCAAACAAAAACAGGGCAATTGCCCTGTTTTTCTTGTTATATTCTTTTTTATGTTCTTTCTTTTTGTTCAAGTTTACTAATCGATTTTAATATCTTTTCAGCTTCGTTAGCTTGGCCTAGTTGAGTTAGATAATTAGCCATCGCTTTTTGATAAGCCATATTATTTAAAATGGCTCTTGGTTGTTCATTCCACCATTTTACTAGTGTTTGTGCATCACTATTAGTCGATAATTGCTTAATTCGACCAATATAGGCTGCTTGTTTAAACTGATCTAGTTGCGATTCGCTGTACACTTTAGCTTTGTACATTGCAGGCAATAGGTCAATAATCGCTTGATAATCACCCATTTCATAATAAAGTTGATCTGCTAATCTAAGTACTTCAGCATTGCGAGGCTTTTCGTTTAGTAGCTGATCTAATGTGATGCGTGCAGTTGTGTATTCGTGGTTTTTTAGTTGCAATCTAATTTGTACTAGCTGAAAGGCAAATAATTCATTAGGTTGGCAACTTTTAGCGGCTTGTTCTAGCGACTGATTAGCCGGGATTAATTCATCATTATCAATTTGAGCTTGTGCTGCAAGTAAATATGATAAGGTGGTATTTTTTGCCCCTTTGGCACTTTTGATAAATAGTTTAGCAGCTTGCTTATAATCACCTTCAAGTAATAACATTTGCGCTTGTTCAACACGTTTTATCGATTTTTTGGGCGACTTTAAGCGTAGCCAATTGCCTAATGCTGTTTTAGAATTAAAAATTTTATTCAACAAACAGTAAATTAAATAAAGGCAAAGTAGACCAACTAATTCAAGTATCATAAATGAATTAAATGACATGCTGACACGATATTTGGCAAATTCAAATACCGCTGAACCTTGGTGCCCTTGTAATAATGGTCCCAAAAAGAATCCACCCACTAGTACTAAGAAAATAATTAGTATTTTTATCATTATTATTCTCCTATTTTGACAACATTGAGCGAACGCGGGTTTGCATTAGTTTTTCAAGTTCGCCAATGCTAGTTAGGCTTTCAGGCACATTTTGATTGCTGATTGATTGATTTTGCAAATTCTCAAGTTCATTAATAAATGCTTTAACGCTTGGAGCATTCCCATCAAAATAAGCATTAACCCAAATTGCGGTTTCATTTAGTGCACGTTGGTAAATAAGTTCTTGATGTCTTGGTACGGCTTGCGCTGCAATCAATAAACGGAAGCGGATGTTTTCACGTAGGTAAAGCGACTGTTCCAAATTCAGTGGTGCTTTTAATATTTGGCATTTGACGATTTGTTTTTCGTCTTGTCCTGCTTGTTCTAAGCAAGCCTTAAAGTTGGTCTCTTTGTCATCAAGTTTTTCTATGGTTATAAATTTATCCATAAAAGTCTTAGTACTGCTTAATAAATTATCAGACCAATCGTTAACCGATGATGATACTTCACTATTATTATCATTAGCTATATTGTTAATGTTTATTTGTGGTGTGTTTGTAGTATCTTCGGCATATTTTGTCATGCCAAGATCGATATCTTTATAATTACCTACTAAAGGTAATTCGGTAAGCGATTCTGATAAACCGATTAAATTCATAATAATGCCATCGGTATCAGTAAAGCTTACTTGAGCAAGTGAATTAATATCTTTACTAATTGCTTGTCTTGCAGGCAATAGGCTTGGGTCATCAGCTTGGGTTAGGCTTTCGTCGGCACTTTTTAGTAGTAATCGTGCGGATGTGTAGTCTTGGTCACTCCAAATTTTACGACCAGCTAAATGTACTAAGTAATTGGCTTGTGAAATTAACCAAACATTGTGATCACTTGTTGACATTGCCGCTAAGCGTTCATTGATATTTTGTAAGCTTTGTTCTGTCAATTTTTGTGAATCATTGATTTGAGTTGTTAATTGTTGCTGTAGCTGTTGTTGCTCACTCAGTTTACGATCAATACGCTGTTCTAGTGAATTGAATTGCTGATTTTGTTTATTAACTGCGTCGGTAATACTACTTTGTAAATCATTTGTTATACTCTGCTTGGTTGTTTGTTTTAAATTGGCCAGTTCAGTTTGTAATATTGAGATGGTTTTTTTTTGTTTTTTAATTTCCTGTTGACCATAATAAAGCCCCAAACCACCTAAGCAAACGGTTAATGCTATAGCAATTATTGATAATTTTGAAACAGGTGATTTGCTGGTGTTCTTAGTGTTACCGCTAATACTGTTTTTAGGTTGGGTTTTAGACTCCATTGATGGATTGGATTGAGTGGTTGTTTGTTTTTTTTTATCTTCTTTCATAGTGTTATTCGCTTCATTTTGAACCGCTGTTATCGTTATTTGACTAAACGAAGTTGTGTTTATTGTTGAAAGTGTTGCATTGGCACCGTAATATTTTGGCGGCATAAATAACCTCATTTAGATTTCTAGAAATTTATGTTGGCATTATGACATAGAGTTAACATTGTTTTAAATAAATTTTAATTATTGTCTTAATAAGCAAGTATCATAGATTATTTATATTATCGGCTATAGTATAATTTATCATTACCGTTTTAAAAATATTTTGATTATTTGCGCTATTAACCAGTAGGATTTTTTGCCAATTAAGTTGTTTTGCTTTTGCAAAAATTCGTTGGCTTGTTACTACAAGATTAGCAAGCATTTTATGTTCAAGATTGATATATAACTCAAGCTGGATTAAGTGTTCTAGACTAGTGATAATGATGATTTGGTTTTCAATATTACTAGATAATATCTTTGGCGGATAGGTGATTGGTTTACGACAGTAACACGTTATTGGTTTTACCTTGGCTTTTCGATTTGTTAGTGTTTGAGCTAATAATTGCCGACCTGAATTACCGCATAAAATTAAAACAGTATGATTTTGTACAGATTCTTGTTGTAGTTTTATCAATAATCCTTCACTGTTTTCTTGTTCTGGATAATTTACTTTAGTTGTCGTGAGTTGGTTAAATAATTGTGCTGACTTTTTACCTATTGCGTAATACCGAATATTCGTTGGTAATATTAGATTGTCAATATAGGTTTTAATGACGTGTGTAACTTGTGGTGAAACAACGATCACAATATCGTTAGGTAAAAGTTTATTCAGTTGTTGTTGTAAATTTAGTAGGTCATTGCCTTGTGAAATAGTAAAAAAGGGAAGATGTTGTACTGGCAAGTTTGCTTGAGCAAATAGTTGGGTAAGGTTTTCACCCTCTGGAGAGGGTCTTGTTACATAAATCATTCGCCATTTAATTCCTTTAATATTGCTTTCGCACCTTGATCTAATAAGCGTTTTGCTAATTCTTGTCCTAACTTTTCGGCTTCAGTTATACTACCTTCTAATGTCCCTTTGATTATTTTAGAACCGTCAATGCGTCCAACAAGGCCTTGTAATGACAAAATATTGTTATTTAATTGGCTATAACAAGCAATGGGCACTTGGCATCCGCCTTGTAAGGCTTTATTCATTGCTCTTTCTGCTTCAATACAAACTCGGCTATGTTTGTCATCAAGCACTGAAAGAATCTCTAATATTTGTTTATCATCTGATCGAGTTTCAATACCAATAGCACCTTGTCCGACAGCAGGTAAAATTAAGTTAGTATCAATATATTGTTTGATTCTGTCTTCTAATGCTAAACGCTTTAAACCCGCTGAGGCTAGGATGATGGCATCGTATTGTTGATTATCCAGTTTAGCTAAACGAGTGCCGACATTGCCACGAAGATCTTTAATTTGTAAATGGGGATATTTTGCTCGTAATTGGCATTGACGTCGTAAACTTGATGTACCAATTATTGCACCATTGGGTAGCTCATCTATATTTGAATATTTATTTGAAATGAAGCTATCACGTACATCATCTCGCTTGCAAATTGTGGCTAATGTTAATCCTTCAGGAAACTCAGCAGGGATGTCTTTTATTGAATGGACAGCAATATCCGCTTCGTTATTTAATATTGCTTGTTCTAGTTGTTTTACAAAAAGACCTTTACCACCAATTTTCGATAAAGGGCTGTCTAGCAATACATCACCTTTAGTTACCATGGGAATTAATTCCACTGTCAAATTTGGGTGATTAGTTAAAATTTGTTGCTTAACAAAATTTGCTTGCCATAGCGCTAATGGGCTTTTACGAGTTGCAATGCGAATGTTCAATTAATTTCCCTATTTTTTGTTTAGGTGATTTATATTTAATGAGTAATTTCTACACTAGTGTGATTAATATGATCACCTGAAAGTCAATATTGCCTGATATAGTGTGACTGTATCAGGCAATATTGACTTTAAGTTGTTATTCTAAATTGTCAACAAAGCTAACGGCATAACCAATATAGTTAGCTGGTGTTAACTGTTTTAGTCGTGTTTTTTCACTTTCGGGTAGATTTAATGAGTCAATGAATTCTTGCATGCCTTTTGCATCAACTCGTTTGCCTCGAGTTAATTCTTTCAATTTTTCGTAAGGTTTTTCGATACCATAACGGCGCATTACTGTTTGAATTGGCTCGGCTAATACTTCCCAGTTGCGATTAAGTTCTTCAAGTAAGTGGTCTTGGTTGACTTCGAGTTTGTTTAATCCTTTTAGGGTTGATTGATAAGCTATAATGGCATAACTAATACCTACACCTAGATTACGCAACACTGTAGAATCAGTTAAATCGCGCTGCCAGCGGGAAATCGGTAATTTGCTACCTAAATGGTTCATGATTGCGTTGGCAATCCCTAAGTTGCCTTCTGAATTTTCGAAGTCGATAGGATTAACTTTGTGCGGCATAGTTGAAGATCCAATCTCGCCAGCAATAGTTTTTTGTTTAAAGTGATTTAGTGAAATATATCCCCAAATATCTCGATCAAAGTCTATCATTATGGTATTAAAGCGTGCTACACAATCAAAGAATTCGGCAATATAGTCATGCGGTTCTATTTGGGTGGTATAAGGATTCCATTTTAGTCCTAGCGAGTTAACAAAATTCTCACTAAATTTATGCCAGTTCACTTGCGGATAAGCAACCATATGTGCATTATAATTACCTGTTGCACCATTAATCTTACCTAGTATTTCAACCGATTTTAGTTGTTTTAATTGGCGCTTTAAGCGGTAGGCTACATTAGCAAACTCTTTACCTATGGTTGATGGCGTAGCGGGTTGACCATGTGTTCTTGAAAGTAGCGGTAAATCACGATAAGCGATAGCTTGTGAGGTGATTTTATCAATGAGTTTATTCCAATATGGCACTAAGACAGCTTCTCGAGCTGTTTTTAACATTAACGCATAAGATAAGTTGTTAATGTCTTCTGATGTGCAGGCAAAATGGATAAACTCATTAATGGCGTGTAATTCTTCATGAGTGCTCACTTTCTCTTTTAGAAAATATTCTACAGCTTTAACATCGTGATTAGTGGTTCTTTCGATTTCTTTAATGCGATTTGCATCTTGCTCACTAAATTGGTCTACAATTTGATTAAGATGATTAATAGCTGATTGACTTAATGTGGGAACCTCTAAAATATCTGCTTGTGAAGCTAATTTTTGTAGCCAACAAACCTCGACCTGAACACGGTATTTTAATAAACCATATTCGCTAAAAATGGTGCGTAACTCTGTGGTTTTTTCACCATAACGCCCGTCAATTGGCGAAAGGGCAGTGAGTGCAGATAATTCCATCGGTTTTACTCCGTTACAATATTTGAAATATCAGTTATAAAGTGCAAATTAGTTTGCGCAATTAATTTGGTCTAATAGTTCTTGTGCTGCTTTGCAAATGCGTTTACGGCAAAAAAGAAACTGAAAACGATGTCCACCAACTTGATACCATAAAATAGTCGATCGAACACATCCTAAAAGGGCTGTTCTTACTTTTGCTTGTACCAATGTGTTTTGTAAAAATTCGATTTTGCCAACAACTTTTATTCTAGTTGATATTGGGCTGATGAGATCAGAATAAATTCCCGCTAATGAATAGGACAGATCATTAATATTAGTATTAACAGTTTCATCATTTATATCTAGATAAAGTCCTGAAATGCGTTTTAATCGTTGGTCAATCTTATCTAATGCGTCATCATTTTTTAATAATTTGTTAGTAATGCCAATTGTACCAAACAGGTAACGAATAATTTGGACTTGTTCTTTTTGTCCTGATAATAATAATTGTATTACTGTTTGTAATCCTGTTTTGATATTCTTAATACCATCATAAACATCATCCGTTGTTTTTGGTAAGGTTTTAAACAAACTTTTTATTGCTTGTTCATAAAGTGTAACATTACAAACGCCTGTGTTAGCAAGTTGTGGCACCAGTATTGCACTTTGTGTCGCACCAGCGAGGGCAATAGCAATATGGTGGTATTTATTATTCACGTTAGTCTTCCTTACTGCTTGTAATTCGTTCTTCTATAATACCACCACCAAGACATACTTCATCCTTATAAAAGACAGCAGATTGACCTGGTGTAACAGCTACAACAGGGTTATTAAATATGACTTTAATATTGTCATCGGTTAATGGTATGACTTGGCAGGCTATGTCTTGTTGACGATAACGTGTTTTTACAGTACAGCTAAACGGTTTTGTTACCACTTTACGATCAACCCAATGAAGTTGTTGAGCAATTAATCCTTCAGAAAGGAGTGCAGGATGATCATGGCCTTGTACCACAATCAATTCGTTATTGGTAAGATCTTTGTCAACAACATACCATGGTGCGTCATCAGCTTGTTTTAAGCCACCGATACCAAGCCCTTTGCGTTGTCCTAATGTGTGATACATTAAACCTTGATGCTGGCCGATAACTTCACCATCAACGGTACGAATGTTACCTGCTTGAGCGGGTAAATATCGTGCTAAAAAGTCACTAAATTTACGTTCACCAATAAAGCAGATGCCAGTTGAGTCTTTTTTAGCTGCGGTTGCTAAACCAAGCTGTTGTGCAATTTTTCGCACTTCTGGTTTTTCGAGTTCACCAACTGGAAATAAGCTTTGGTTTACTTGTGCTTCGCTAAGGGTGTAAAGAAAGTAGCTTTGATCTTTGTTATTGTCGATCCCTCGTAATAATTCTACTTTATCGCCTGTTTGGCGTTTACGGACGTAATGTCCTGTGGCAATAAAGTCTGCGCCAAGATCTTCGGCCGCATATTCTAAGAAAGCTTTAAATTTTATTTCTTTATTACATAAAATATCAGGATTTGGCGTTCGACCTGCTTTGTATTCCGATAAAAAGTGCTCAAACACGTTGTCCCAATATTCGGCAGCAAAATTAACTGTGTGTAATTTAATATTTAACTTATCACAAACTGCTTGCGCATCGGCTAAGTCAACGGCGGCAGAGCAATATTCTTCTGTGTCGTCTTCTTCCCAATTTTTCATAAATAACCCAACAACATCGTATCCTTGTTGTTGTAATAAATAAGCAGAGACAGAAGAATCAACGCCACCAGACATTCCGACAACGACTTTTTTTCGAGTGTTTATATTTAGCATAATATTATATTAATAGGTAAAACTAATAAAAAATTTAATGCTAATTTTAACATAACTAGTGAAAAAAGCATAAAGTTATGCTGACAACGATTGTTAAGTTAATTTATTTTTTATAATAGCTTTACATTTATTTTATACTTAAACATATAGTTACCTGAAACTTTTTTACATTTTTTTACTTTGGTATTCATAGAAAAAACGGGAGTTCAATAAATTAAAACAGCCTTACCAGTCGAAGCTGATAAAGCTGTAATTAGCCCAAGCTTAAATGGGTTTTAGTTAAGATCTTTTAGAAGATAAACGACATGCCCAATAATTTTAAATTCTTGTGGCTCATGCTTATCCTTAATAATTGTTGGGTACTTAGGATTATCGCAAAGTAATGCTAAGTTTGCTCCTTGATTTTGAATGCGTTTAATACTGATTTGATCCTCATATTCAACAGCATACAAATAGCCATCAATCGGTTTGTAATGTGCTTTATCAATAATAAGAATATCATGATTTGATATTGTAGGCTCCATGCTATCACCTTTTGCCCATACGGCGACTAAGTCTTCGTAATTACAGCCTTGATGCTTTACTAAGTTAATATCAAATGGGATTGATTCGATTTTTGAGTAAGATTTTATCATATTATTTAAATGGTGGAATGGAATATATACTGAATCTTGAGTATCTGAATCAGATAATAATCTACATTTTCCTTTTCCTGTTACTAACCATTCAATAGGAACATTACATTTTTGGGCTATGATGGCTAATCTACTTAGTGATGGGTAGGTTTTGCCTGATAAGTAATCTCTTATTACTGCTTCTGACATGCCAACTTTTTTAGCAAAGGCATTACCTGAAAGACCTTCTAACACTAGGCTTAATCGATTTTTAAAATTAATAACTCCTGTATTAGTTAAAGTTCGTGTTTTTTCGTTTTCTATTTGTTTTTTTATTTTATTTTCGATCATATTTTCCTCTATTCCATTTTTTTATTGTTTTTGTTGTTTTAATTCGTCTTTTTCTGTGTTATTCTGTTCTATATAAATTAATATCCTTTTAAACATTGTATTACCGATAATCTTTACAATAGTAAGAATATAACTAATAGAGGATCTCATAATGAGAGAGCAAGATCAAGACTGGGCACCATCTAGAGTTGTAGGCGAAATTAAAATTAGAGGCGGAAATTTAAGAGCATTGTCTAGAGCTAGTGGTTTGCAGGCTGATACTTTAAGAAACGCATTATATCGCCATTGTCCTAAGTATGAACGGATTATTTCTGATTATTTACAAGTACCTGTCGAAAAAATTTGGCCTTCACGTTATCCGTCTAAAGCTAAAAAATGATATAAAGTTAAATAATAAAAAGACGCTATATTAAGCGTCTTTTTATTTTGTCATTCGACACATTTAAGTGTTATTTTTTAGCTTGTTCAGCCGCTTTAACAATTGCTGCAAAAGCGTCAGCTTTTAACGATGCACCACCAACTAATGCGCCATCAATGTCGGGTTGAGTAAATAGTTCTGCAGCATTTTTATCATTAACTGAACCACCATATTGGATGGTTACTTGTTGTGCTACTTTTGCATCTTGTTTAGCAATATGGTCACGAATGAATTTATGAACAGCTTGTGCTTGTGCAGGAGTTGCAGATTTGCCAGTTCCAATAGCCCAGATTGGTTCATAAGCAATAACCGCACCGTTAAATGCTTGAACACCAAGCGTTTTTATTACTGCATCAATTTGGCGTGCGCAAACAGCTTGTGTTTGACCAGCTTCGTTTTCTGCTTCGGTTTCGCCAATACATAATACAGGCACTAAACCAGCTTCTTTAATTACACCAAATTTTTTTGCAATAAATTCATCAGATTCTTTGTGATAAGTTCGGCGTTCAGAATGTCCAATAATAATATGAGTCACGCCAATTTCTTTTAACATGTTAACTGATACTTCGCCAGTAAAAGCACCTGATAAATTAATACCAACATCTTGTGCTCCTAAAATAATATTAGATCCACCTAATTGGTGTTTTACAAAATCAAGGTATACAACAGGTGGTGCAATTGCAATATCACATGCTGTGTCGTTTGATAGCTCACTTTTTAGTCCTGCGACTAAGCTTTTAGCCATATCCAAACTACCATTTAATTTCCAGTTACCCATAACGAGAGGTTTTCGCATAATTTTCTCCAACTTAAGATTTAAAAAGGTGTTGATTTTAGAATGAATTCGGTATAATGGTTAGCATTATACACCAAATAATTTGAGCTTGAGGAAAAATATGTCATTAGAAATACTAAATCAATTAGAAAGTCGAATCCAACATACTATAAATACTATCAATACATTACAACAAGAAATTGCAACCTTAAAAAAAGGCAATCAAGAGTTAGAGCAATTAATTAATGATAGTTCAGATGAAATGAAAGCACTACGTGACGAAAACGAAAAGCTAAAACAAGATCAGCAAGTATGGCAACAACGTATTCAAACTTTATTAAGTAAAATTGGTGAAATTACACAATAATTGATTCGACTTTTTGAACGCGACTTATGTCGCGTTTCTTTTATATTTTATTTATTATAATGTTGAAGATTAAGTCTAATGCGACAAAAGCTAAAATCACTCTGGTTGACCGAAACGATCCATTTAATTGAAACAGAATCTGGGCAGTTTGCTGATCAAGATATCAACCGACAAGTAAGGGCAGAACAGATATCGCTTTCAGATCGAATTGTGATGCGTGCAATCATGTTGTCTAAACAAAATGGATTGTATTTGGCGCAAAAAGTACTTTTGCGATCGGTAAAGTTGTCTTTTGCATTATTGCTGTTACTATCTGTTTTTTTAGGTGGTTCATTAGCATTGGGGGCGTTAAGTCAAAACCCTATCAATTTGTATTGGGCGCTTTTTAGTTTATTAGGAGTTCATTTAATTACACTAACTATTTGGCTTGGCTCGTTTTTCCTCTTTTCCAATTTTGGTGGTAGCTTGTTGATTCATTGTTGGTTATGGTTGGCTAAAAAGCTTTCTCAAAAAAAGACAGTGCAACAACTGATCCCTGCATTTGTTGAACTATTTGGCTCTCGTATTCGTTGGCTTATTGGATTTGTGCTTAACCTGTTTTGGGCTGTGATTTTAAGTTGTGCATTATTAGTTTTAGTTGTGTTGTTTTCAACCAAACATTATAGTTTTGAATGGCAAACTACTTTGCTCAGTTCTGATACGATTATTGATTTAACGCACTATTTGGGCTATTTACCATCATTACTTGGTTTTGAGATTCCTAAAGACGAAATTATTAAACTAAGTGAACATGCGTTAAGCGCTGGTGAAATTCGATCATCGTGGGCTATTTGGCTGTTAGGTGTATTTATTGTTTATGGATTAATGCTGCGGTTTTTGTGTATGGTGTTTTGTGGTGTTAATTGGCTTATTAGTTGTCGTCGAATTCAGCTAAATATTTCTCATCCTGATTATCAAATATTAGCAAATCGGTTACAGTCATTATTTGTGAATATTGAAGATGCTGATAAATTAGCTCACAATAGTCACCAGTGGCATTTTTCAACACATTCAATTGAAGCTGGTGAAGGTAATTTTTTGGTTGCCATTGATGTGCAAGAAAGTTGGCATTACCCTGAATCTGTCTCATTTTTAGGTTTTTTAAATACCCGTGAACAGCGTAGTAATATTCTAGATTATTTGCAATTAACGCCAGCTCAAAAATTATTAATTGCGGTTGATACCGATAGAGCACCAGATAGGGGAGTATTGAATTTTATTAATCAACTGATTAATAAATCTCAGCAGACTCGTATTTGGTTTATTAATCAAGGTAAACAGTATCATAATTGGCAATTATTATCTTTACAGTTGGCTCAACCTGACTGGCTAAGCGAGGCACTCTAAAATGCTATCAACATTAAAATTAGCAGTGGTAGGTCATGCCAATGTCGGCAAAACATCTTTATTACGCACCTTAATTCGTAATAGTCATTTTGGAAATGTATCTGATAGCCCTGGCACTACAAGACACGTTGAATCAATAACATTGCCACTTGAGCATAATAAATCAATAATTTTTTATGATACCCCAGGATTAGAAGACAGTTTAGCACTTTATGATTATATTAACCAATTAGTTCCTACTGATGCAAAACTTGATGGTGTCGATAAGTTAACACTTTTTTTACAAAGCCCAGAGTCTGAAAACGTATTTAATCAAGAAGCTAAAGTCATCAAGCAACTGCTAAATAGTGATGCGGCTATCTATGTGATAGATGTACGAGAGCCAGTATTGGCAAAGTATCACGATGAATTAGCTATTTTAGCCAATAGTGATAAACCCATATTAGCTGTTTTAAATTTTACTGCAGATAGCAACCAAAATGAAAAGGAATGGAAAAGATTACTATCGCGCATTGGGATTCATGCTATTATTAGATTTGACGCTATATTTCCTCCTTTGGATGGTGAAGAACGTTTATATCATAGCCTTGCCTTACTGGTTGAGCCTGCTAAAGGTATATTAGATAGCTGGCTAGATAAAATCGCACAAACTCGTAATTCTCGAAATCAAACCGCTAATCTGATTATTGCCGAAACACTTGTTGATGTTACAGCCTTTTATGAAATGGCTAAATCAGAAGATGTGCAAGCAATTGCTGATATGCAAGATAAAGTTAGAAAGCGAGAACAAATAGCGATCAATGAATTATTAAAATTGTATCAATTTGATTCAACTCAAGAAAGTGAAGAGAATCTACCTTTAATAAAAGGTCGTTATAATGCTGACCTATTTAATATTGATGCTCTAAAAATGATGGGTACTCATTTGACTAAAGGCTTTGTTCAGGGTGCGACAATTGGTGCTAGTATTGATTTAGCGACCGGAGGCATCTCACTTGGCTCAGCTGCGCTAATTGGTGCCGCAGTTGGTAGTTTAATGCAGACTGCAAAACATTATGGTTCTAGAGTTCGGTATCAGCTTTCTGGATATAGAAAGTTAAGTGTTGATGATGTTATTATTTGTTTTCTTTCTTTGCGGTTAATTCGCCTTAAAGAAAGTTTGAATCATCGTAGCCATGCGGATACTAGCCCAGTTAGATTATCTAAAATAGATAAAACTGAATGGGAAAAAGGCGTGTTGCCTAAAAGCTTAAAATTGGCTAGGCGTTATTCGTATTGGTCAACGTTAAATAAAGGAACAAAAAGAAATGATAAAAAAAGACAATCAACTATTAGGGACGTTGCTCGGCAACTGTACTAACGTGAAAAAACGTTTTTTAATAACTATATTGTTTTTTTCTATTTTCATGTTGTTTGGTTGTAGTACTACCCAACGTCAAGTTTCTATTAAGAAAACTAAACCCAGTCCTAATTTAACCATGTTAGCTAAAATAGAATCTCACTATAAAAAATGGCAAAACACGCCATACCGTTATGGTGGTACGACTTTAGCTGGAAGTGATTGTTCAGGTTTTGTAATGAACTTTTTCAAAAATAAACTTTCAAAAAACTTACCAAGAAGTGCTGCTGAGCAAGCTCGGTTGGGTGTTAAGGTAAACACCCCTAAAGCAGGTGACTTAGTATTCTTTAAAACAGGCCGTAGCCGTAGTGGTTTACATGTTGGTATTTATTATGCAGACGGCAAATTTTTACACGCTTCAACATCAAAAGGTGTAATTTATTCAAACTTAAATGATAGTTATTGGAAAAAACATTATTGGATGACGCGTCGTATTATGGGTAGCTAACTTTTTTTCGTCATTATTCTCAATGAATAATTCAATTTTAACGGCTCATAATAAAAATAAAGCTCTTTAAATTAGCTAATATTTAAAGAGCTTTAGAATAAGCAGTTAATTTAAATTTTTCCTTTTTCTTTTAATTCACGCATTACATTTACAACGTAAAGCATTTCGCTAGGCGAACCAAGCGATATTCGACACCAATTTGTTGCTGGTGCGAAATCTCTACCAAGTAATACAAAATTATTTTTCATTAGTTCTCGATAATCTTTCAAATCAATTGGACTTTTATGAAACATAAAATTAGTTTGAGATTTTAAATAATGCAACCCTAGTTCTGATAAAGCTTTTTCCATAATTTGCCTTGATACATCAACCGCTTTTTTAGAGTATGTTAAAAAGGGTTGATCATCTATTGATGCGAGAGCCGCGCATACACCACAATAATTAAGTTTTTCACCAGCAACATATTGAGCTATATTCTTAACGTTTTCAACTGAGCTGACCACATAACCCACTCGTAATCCTGCCATAGCATGGATTTTTGAGAATGTTTTAAGCAATATAATATTGTCACAACCTTGTGTAATTAATTTATCAACTGATTCAAATGCAGGATCATTAACAAATTCAGCATAGGCTTCGTCAACAATAAAAATAGTATTTTTAGGCTTACTTTTTATCCAAGATTCAATTTCACTTGTTGCAAAAACTGTCGAAGTTGGATTGTTTGGATTAACTAAATAGACAATTGAAAATCCATTATAATCTTCAGCAGCTTTTTGTATGCCTTTTATATCGATCTGCCAATCTGGCAAACTTGGTACTTTAGTAATTTTTAAATTAAAGATCTTTGCAAAATGTTCTCCATCACCATAAGTAAGCTCTGGAATGACTAATTGAGTATTTGGCTTAACAAATGCAGCAATAGCACTACGAATACCTTCTGAAGATCCTGCAGTTAATAAAATTTGAGTATCATCGACTTTATGATGTTTAGCTAATCGTTTGTTAAGCAATGGCATTTCGGCTTTGGCATAGCGATTAGCTTTTGGTACAGCGTCAATTGCAGCTTGTTTTGCTCGTGGTGACATACCAAGCGCATTTTCATTAAAGTTGAGCCTTACTGGATTGTTAATATCAGGTGTTGCTGCATTTTCAAGCATAGGTAGAGAGAATGAAACCGAGCTCTGCGCTTCTATTGCATGAGCTTTAGATAATAATTGATTAATAGATAGCCCTGCAATTGCCGCACTGGAAAATGTGATTAATTTTCTTCTACTGACGTTTAAATTGGATATCATGATTCACCTCCCATTTAATTAATTTTTATATGGTCAATTATTAATCATGCAAAAATAATACCAAGTTTTTAACGATCATTGGATAATTGATTTGTATATTACTCAATAACATAAAGTTAGTGATATTGGGTTGTTATGTGAGCTATTGTGATTTGAATATGCACAATTCTGGTGCTTTATTGCTCAAATGCGGTAATAAAAAAGGACTGTTATTAATAACAGTCCTTTATAATGGCTTGTAATTATCATGTATAGCTATTGTTAGCTATCTGCTGGTGTCTCAATATCCGAATAGGTTGCTAGCATCTGTAAGAATTTATATTTAGAATCTGCCATTTTTGTTGAACGTTCATGCAAGGTATTTGCAATTACAGGTTCAAGTGTTTCTAAACGACGGAAACGTTGTTCTTTTAGTAAGATACCAGTTAATGACTCACTATTTGGTGCTTTTGAATCTAGCACTAATCCTGGTTTGCCTTCTGCCATACGTCGTGGGTCGTAACGATACAAAGGCCAGAATCCTGATTTAACTAGATCTTTCATTTGTTCATGCGATTTAGCCAGATCATAGCCATGTTCCTCACAAGGACTATAAGCAATAACTAAAGATGGTCCATCATAAGCTTCGGCTTCTTGTAAGGCTTTAAGAGTTTGGTTAAGTTGTGAACCTAATGCAACTTGTGCAACATAGACATGGCCATACATCATTACACTAACACCAAGATCTTTACGTGCTTTATGCTTACCTAAATCAGCAAATTTTGATACTGCACCCATGGGCGTAGCTTTTGATTGTTGACCTCCAGTGTTTGAATAACACTGAGTGTCTAATACCAATATATTTACGTTATCAGTTAAGCTCATCACATGATCAAGCCCGCCGAATCCAATATCGTAAGCCCAACCATCGCCACCAATAGCCCAAACTGACTTATCTACCAAATAATTTGCATCTATCATCAACTCTTGTGCTTGCGAAGAATCTAAGTGTGCAAGCTGTTCACGTAATAACTCGACTTGTTGACGTTTTTCAGCTATAGAGGTTTCTGGCGATTTTAAGGCGATGACTATTTCGGGCGAAATGTCGCCAGCAACATAATCAAGTAAGCGTAACGCTCGTTTTTTATGTTGGTTATAAGTAATACGATATCCTAATGCAAACTCTGCATTATCTTCAAATAATGAGTTTGCCCAAGCAGGTCCACGACCATTTCGATCAGTAGTATAAGGCGATGATGGAAGGTTGCCACCATAAATTGATGAACAGCCAGTGGCATTGGCAATCGCTAAATGGTCACCATAAAGTTGGGTCAACAATTTGATGTATGGTGTTTCCCCACAACCTGCGCAAGCACCCGAATATTCAAATAACGGTGTAAGTAATTGCGATGTACGCACATCAATGCGTTCAAGCGTGCTAATATCACGATCAGGCAATGCAGTAAAGTACTCAAAGTTAGCTCGTTGAGTCTCAAGATTATCGATACGTGATTGCATGTTAATGGCTTTAATTTCAAAATTATTACGATCACGAGCTGGGCAAACTTCGACACATAAGTTGCATCCAGTACAATCTTCTGGCGCTACTTGTAGGACGTAGCGTTGACCTTTCATATCACGGGCTTTTACTTCAAGTGAGCTTAATGAATCAGGCGCATTGATCATTTCATCAGGATCAACAACCTTAGCTCGAATAGCCGCATGAGGACAAGCAACCGCACAATGATTACATTGGGTACACAGTTCGGGTTGCCAAATAGGGATCTCTTCAGCAATGTTACGTTTTTCCCACTTAGTTGTACCTATAGGCCAAGTTCCATCGGGTGGAAATGCTGATACAGGCAAGTTATCGCCTAAACCAGCTAACATTGCAGCAGTGACTGTTTTAACAAAATCAGGCGCGTTAGCAGGTACAATAGATGGCATTGTTGAACTGCTTTGATCAACACAGCTAAGTGGTATTTGTTCAAGCGAAGCTATAGCTAAGTCGAGCGCTTTCCAGTTATTTTCAACTAAATCTTGTCCTTTACTGCTGTAACTTTTGGCAATGACTTCTTTTAATTGGGCGATATTAAAATCGTTTTTAAAAATTCCAGCTAGATGAAAAAATGCCGCCTGCATAACGGTATTAATTCTTGCACCTAAATTACATTCACGAGCTATTTTTGCCGCATTGACAATGTAAAAGTGTGCTCGTTTTTGTATTAATTGAGCTTGCACTTCTTTTGGAAGTCTATGCCAAATTTCGTCTTTGCTATACGGCGTGTTAAGCAAAAAGATGCCATCGTCTTTTAATTTATCAACAATTTGATATTTATCGATAAACTGATCTTGGTGGCAGCCAATAAAGTGTGCGCTGGTAATTAAATAGGGTGAATCAATTGGATCTAAGCTGACTCGTAAGTGTGAAGTCGTCAAACCTCCTGCTTTTTTAGAGTCATATACAAAATATCCTTGTACATAAAAGGGAGAATTATCACCAATAATTTTAATATTATTTTTGGTTGCAGATACCGTGCCATCACTGCCAAGCCCATAAAATAGCGCTTCAAGAGCAGATTTTTGTGGTATAGATTGGTCAGGTAAAGGTAAAGAAAGCCCAGTTATATCATCATAAATACCAACGGTAAAACGTGGTTTGGGTTTATCTAATCCAAGTTCAGTAAAAATGGCAAGTACGCAACGAGGATCAAATTCTTTAGATGATAACCCATAGCGTCCACCTATAATAAGAGGCATAGTTGCGCGTTCTTTGCGCGACAGGCTTTCAGCAAATGCGGTCATAATATCTAAATAAAGTGGTTCGGCTTGGGCCCCCGGCTCTTTAGTTCTATCAAGCACAGCAATTTTATTAACAGTACTTGGAATAATTTCGAGCAGATGATTGGCTGAAAATGGGCGGAATAGCCTAACGATCACAACCCCGACTTTTTCGTTTTGTTTAAGTAAAACATCAACTACTTCTTTTGCGGTGCTAGCACCAGATCCCATAATAACAATAATATGCTCAGCATCACTAGCACCATAATATTCAAAAGGTTGATACTTTCGGTCTGTTTCTGTTGCAAAAGCGTCCATAGCATCAACAACATGTTGATAAACATTATCATAATAAGTATTTATTGCTTCTCGGCACTGGAAGTATGTATCAGGATTAGCAGATGTACCTCGAGTTACTGGTTTATCAGGCGTTAATGCTCGTGAGCGATAGGCTTTAATGGCTTCGTGTGGTAATAAATTACGGATTTGGTCATCACTTATTGGATAGATTTTATTAACTTCATGTGAGGTTCTAAATCCATCAAAAAAATGAACAAAAGGAACAAGGCTATTAAAACTGGCCATTTGCGAAATTAAGGCAAAATCCTGCGCTTCTTGCACTGAGCTAGAACAAAGCATTGCAAAACCAGTTTGCCTAATTGCCATCACGTCAGAATGATCGCCAAAAATTGAAAGAGCATGTGTTGCAACGGTACGCGCTGCAACATGCAAAACAAAAGGAGTCAGTTCGCCGGCTATTTTGTACAGTGATGGGATCATTAAAAGCAAACCTTGTGATGAAGTAAACGAAGTTGCAAGTGCACCTGTCATTAATGAACCATGAACGGTTGCAATTGCACCTGCTTCGGACTGCATTTCAATCACTCTTGGTGTATCACCAAATACGTTGGGCTTATCAAATTCTGCCCAAGTGCCAGCTTGCTCGGCCATGGTTGAGCTTGGAGTGATTGGGTAAATAGCAATGACTTCGTTTGCCCGATAAGCGACGGATGACACCGCACTATTAGCGTCTGATATGATCATTAAAAAAACCTTTTATTTTATAGTGTTATGACATTACTAACTTATTATAAATTTGTATTATTGTATCAGAAACTAACCTAGCTTTTCGTTATTTTTATGTTAAATTTTTTATTATTACAACTCTAGATAAAAGTATCGATAAAAACTAAAGTCAATTAACTTAAACTGTAGAAATTATTCACGTTGTTTATTATGATTTGAGTTATTACTTATAAAAAATAAAGATCTTGTAATGTATTAAATATATGATATTTCTAGAATATAAGATATTAAAACAAATACCATAATTTTCTACGTAAGTCGTGTATTGATTATGGGGGGAATTTATACAACTATGATTTGCTTTTTAGATTATACTTTTATAAAAAGTATTTAGGAGTATATACCGCTTAAAGCTAAGAAACTAATAATTATCAAAAAACATCTCAAAGATAGATACTTTAATCTCAAACCTAATAAAGTATTACAAATAGTAACAAAAAACTAGCGAAGTCATTTTAAGTATTCTATAATTCAGACACTTTTGCAGTATTAATCGCTCATTAAACAAGTGATTAGTTATTAAAAATTCAAATAAAATAAAAATTTACTTGACAGGTAGAATGTTATGCGCTATCATATTAGGCACAAGGCATTGGCAATCTTATTCCCTAAATCTTTCTAATTATCACAGTAGTCAAAAACAGACGCTATTCTTATTTTTGTTATTGAAGCTGGCAAAATATCTCAAATTTTCGCTAAAGCGCAAATTTTTATCAAAATCGTTGTTGTTTTTTGCTCCATTGTTATTATTACCGTATTCGATAAGTTTACAGGCATTATCAGCGCAAACTTCAGGCGTTATTCAAGGAACCGCGCCGTATTTAACGTTTGATGATGGCGCAACTAAGATAATGAGCGTTGAAGGATTATTGGGCATAAAGTTACCAAATAGTAGCTATATACCTCCAGGTATAAATAGCCCACTTTACCCAAATGCAATAATAGATACTTCAAGCATGGATAATCCCATTGAGATGCCAAATATAACCGATACTTTCGCCAGTATTCAGACCATGGTGCCTATTGAAAACTATCCTGAAATTCCGTTAACTAAGTTGGTTAATTCACCGTATAACTATGGACGAGATGATGATGGCGATGGTGATAATAACTTCAATGCAACTGGCAACTTAACGATTAAGTGGCAAAATAACAGTGGCGTAGATATAACAAATCAAGTCAAAAACAGCCCCAATACAATATTAAATTTTTGTGATGCACCTTATAAACTAACCATAACGGCAACAGGTGGCATCTTATCAACGTCGTATGGCATTCCTAATAGTAGTACTTTTACTGGCAATAGCCACAGTTACTATATTAATCCTAATAAAGATAGCTCAATTACTTGCTATGCGCAGCCAAATTTATTTGCTGATAATTTAGGGCTTGGTTATACTTTTGAGGATTTTGATGGTCCAGATTGGTTCGCCAATAAGGGATTTAAAGTGTCTGATGTTAGCAACACGACAACTAATTTTCCAACAACAGGATCAAATAACTTGTTTTTCTACCTATTATTAGGTGGAATTACTCCTGAGCAAGTGATAGCAGCAAACGGTAATACGGTGTATGCAACAAATGGCAGTGGTGTAAATCTGTTATTAAGCAAAGAAAAAACACCTAAATGGGGAAATATATCAGCTTATACTGGTGGTGTTGATGCGTTAAAAATCGTATTAAAAGGTCCAGATAGATATTCAGGTAATAAAGGGTTTTCCCCTTCATTATTTAAACTATATTCAGATAGTAACCATAACAAATTGTTATACAGCTTCAAAATAGAGCGTTGGTATATAGCTCAGCCAGGAGACGGAGGAGGGTATGCTAATGCTCGATCTTTTTGTCAAAACTTAGGCTATGGTTATCGAGTTCCAGATATTAATGATTATACCAATTCGAACGGAAATGACTGGTTTGGTGGTATACCAGGCAGGGATTTTAACAATTATCAGAGAAGAGTCAGTTATAGAGATGGTAGTGGTAAATGGATAGGCGGGCTATTTAACGAGTGGGGTTATACTCTAAATAGCCATTATAGTGGTAGTGATTGGGAGGGAGTCAATTTTTGGACAGCTCAGCCATATCATGATGGGCGGCAATATCATGTTAATCCAGACGGTGGTTATGTAGGTATGCACTATCCCTATCAAACTTATGATAGAGCTGCTTGTGTAACGCCATAACAAATAAATACAATTAAAACTAATCAAATTTGCTTTATGATTGCCTAAGAAAATGGTAATCATAAAGCATTTAACCTATTTAACAAAATCGAATAGTACCAAATAAAACTGTTTCGGTCTTGCATAAAAAATCTAAAATGTTTTTCCAAACTTTTTATAGTGATATTTATAATTCAATAACCACTCGCCCACGTGTAATGTCGCTAATGGATTTTTGTAGATGTTGTAATTTATCTTTTGTGATAGCGATATCTACTTTTACACCTTCAGCATCAAACTCTTGATTTTCAATAATGGCGTCGAGTTCTTTTAGGCGGTTTTCGATAATTGGCCATTCGTTATAATAACAATGAAATTGCAACGGAATACGAGTAATAAGTTCAATAAGTTCAGCTTGTTGTAAGCAGTGGCTAGCTGATCCGCCATAGGCACGAATTAAACCTCCAGTGCCGAGCTTTATGCCTCCAAAATAGCGTATTACTACTACAACAACTTGATCGCAATCTTGCCCTTCAATGGCGGAAAGAATAGGGCGGCCAGCGGTGCTGGTGGGTTCGCCATCGTCATTAAATCGATATTGTTGACCAATCTTCCATGCCCAACAGTTGTGAGTTGCATTGGGATCGCTAACGTGATCGATAAATTGCATTGCTTGATCGGCTGTGGTAATCGGCGCAGCCTTGACAATAAAGCGGCTTTTTTTAATCTCTTCTGTTAATTCGGTTAGATTTGCTAATGTATATGGCATGTTAATTCTGGTAAAATCAATTTATTGCGCTTAATAATACTCAGCAGATTTAAAATGTCTATCAATTTACAAAAATTAAAGCAAACACAGCAGGCGTTAGCCAAGCAGGTTAAATGTGCAGATGATTTTAATTCGTCAATAAATTACGTTGGTGGAACCGATGTTGGTTTTGAAGATAATGGCAAGATTACTCGAGCGGCAATCGTCATTTTGCGGTATCCAACTTTCGAGGTTGTTGAGTATCATATTGCTCGGGTTGAGACAGGGTTTCCTTATATTCCTGGTTATTTGTCTTTTCGGGAATACCCTGCGCTACTTGCCGCTTGGCAACAGGTAACACAGAAGCCAGATTTGTTGTTCGTTGATGGGCAAGGTGTTGCTCATCCTCGGCGTTTAGGTATTGCAAGCCATTTAGGTTTGTTGTTAGATATGCCAACAATTGGTGTTGCTAAAAAAAGGCTTTGCGGTCAATACGAAATATTACCTAAGCAAGCAGGTAATGTAACACCTTTACAAGACAAGCAAGAACAGATTGGTTGGGTTTTATGTAGTAAAAATAATTGCAATCCTTTATTTATTTCAACAGGTCACCGAGTAAGTCAAGATAGTGCTTTAAAATGGGTTAATTTATGCTTGCGGGGCTATCGTTTACCAGAACCGACTCGCTGGGCTGATGCGATAGCATCTAACAAGCCTTTGTTTAAGAAGTTTATTTATGCAGAATAATTCATTACCGTTAAAAAAAGGTGGTTTTACTTTTAAGCGTTTTTTTGTGGCGCACGATAAAAGTCCAATGAAGGTAACAACCGATAGTTGTTTGTTAGGAGCTTGGGTTCCGATTGATTTTGCTCCGCAAAAAGTACTCGATATTGGCTGTGGTTGTGGTGTAATTGCGTTAATGTTAGCTCAGCGGTTAGAACATGATAACAGCCAAATTGATGCCATCGATATTGATATGCAGGCGGTAGCACAATGTCAGCAAAATAGCCAACAAGCTGGGTTTACTTCGATTAATGCGATTAATGCTGATATTAATCAATTTCAGCCAAGTTATGCGGTGGGCTATGATTTGATTGTGACCAATCCCCCTTATTTTGAATCTGCCGTTGATTGTCGCAATTCCCAAAGACAGTTGGCACGTTATACCGAATGCTTGAACTTTCAACAGCTTATTGATACAGTTAAGCGTTTACTAAAACCGAAAGGGCAATTTTGTTTAGTTTTACCTTATCATTTATCCAATCAGTTTAGGTTATTATGTGAATCTAATCAGTTATATTTACTCCAACTGATGAATGTTAGATATAGTGCAGATAAAGACTTTTCGTTATCATTATTGGCTTTTTCATTTATCCAGGCTAATAAAATTGATGAGCAGCAATTGTGTATGCGAGATGGTGATGGGCGTTATTCTCAAGACTTCAGAAAGCTATTAGCTGACTTTTATCTATTTCGAAAATAACGCCTAACTAATTAATTTGGTGTTATGTAGAAGTGTAAAATAGCGATGATAGCTAATACGATGATTACAATAGCGTACACTTTGTCATGCAAGTAACTAAATGCTGGCAAAGATCGTTCCTTTCTGGCATAAAGGTAAAAAAGCAGTCCTGCACTATAAAGTATCATTGATAGTAATAAGTAAGACACACCCCCAGCATAAATGAGCCATATACCATAAATTGATCCACATGCACCAATCATAATTAAATAGGCTTTGCCTTGTTTAATGGCTAATTTAAAGACAAAAAGCGCAGAAAGTAAGTAGGGGATAAGCACCATTGAAGTTGATAACTGGATTAAGGTGTTATAGCTCGATTGATAGAAATGAGCAAGGATAATTAATACCGTTATTAAGCTTGTTGTTAACCATAATGCGTTGGCAGGAGTCCCTGCTTTGTTGAGTTTACCAAAGCAACTTGGCACCGTGTGCTGTTTGCCTTGACCGCTTAAAAATAGCATTTCGGCGGCTAGCATTAGCCACGATAATAATCCGCCACTTACTGATATAATTAAACCAATGTTAATAAAGGTTGCTCCCCAGCTACCAATTACGTGTTCAATCACTAAGGCCATTGATGGGTTTTTCATTTGTGCAAGTTCTTGTTGTGGCACAATACCAAGCGATAACACAGAGACACAAACAAGTAATAAGCTAGTAATGGCAAAACCAAAGAAGGTGGCACGACCAATGCTAATCATGTTTTTGGCTCTAGCAGCATACACAGTTGCGCTTTCAATCCCTAAGTAGACCCAAACGGTATAGAGCATAGTGTTTTTTACTTGCTCGATAATTGAGCCTAATTGCGGTGTTCCCCAAAAATCTATCTTAAATGTCGATATTTTAAAGGCAAGGCTAACACAAACTATAAATAAACCAATAGGCACGATTTTCGCTAATGTTACTAGGCAATTTAATAAAAAAGCACGATATATTCCTTTTAATACAAAATAGTGCACTATCCATAAAAATATGATAGCCGTAATAACGGCAGGTAATGTGGTACCATGACCAAAGAAGCTCAAGCAATCAAAAGATCCTAATGCACTAAATAAAATCACTAGGTAGCTGGTGCACGACATCCATGCTGATATCCAGTAGCCCCACGCGGCATTAAAGCCGATATAATCGCCAAAACCTTCACGCACATAACCATATAATCCATCATTGATTTTGTAAAATCGAATCGATAAATACTGAAATATCCGTGTTAGCATTAACATGCCAAATAGGGTTATTATCCATGCAATTAAAATAGCGCCAGAGCCCGAACTTTCGGCCATGTTTTGTGGTAGGCTGAAAATACCGCTGCCTACAATACTGCCAACCACTAACAGTGTGAGTGGCAGGATGCCTAGCTTTTTTCTTACCGATGTATTCATGTTGTTGTCTTATTATGTGGTTTAGTAAGGTTAATATTTAATATAGATCGATTAAAATCTTAGTGACATGCAACTTACGCCACCATCAATCTTTTTATATTCCGATGTATCAACTTCAATAACTTGATAACCAAGTTTTTCTATTTTTGCTTTTGTTGTTGGATAGCCCATCGGCATTATTACGTGATCATTAACCCAAATACAGTTTGCAGCATAGCTTTCTTGTTCGGGAATTTCGATAATATTAAAGCGCTGAAACTCAGGTTTAGTTATAAATTCGCCTGCTGCTAATAAGTTATTGTTTTCTAAATAAGCTAAACCCGTTTTTAGATGTAATACTTTTTCAAGCTTAACTACCGAACCAGTTAATCCGTACTTCTCTAAAATAGCTATCATTTGGTTAGCACCAGCTTGGTTGGTTCGAGCAGATAAGCCAATATAGTAGTGGTTTTCAACCATCATAATATCACCCGCTTCAACGGTGCCTGGTACGGTGATTCGCTCAACTTTATTGGGATAAAATCGCTCAATGGTGTCTGATATAATTTCGGTTTCTGCTCGGCGACTTTCTACACCAGGCCTTGTAATAATTGCACAATATGGGGTACAAAGCACAGCGTCTTCAACAAAGACTGAATCAGGAAAACGTTCGTCGGATGGTAAAATAGTGATATCAACATCGCACTGCTGTAATGCACGAATATAATTGTTGTGCTGATCTAAGGCTTTTTGATAATTTGGTTTGCCTAAGTTAGCCGATGTTAAACCATTAATTAGTGATTTAGCTGGAGTTCTTGCAATAATATGATTAAATTTTTTCATTCTATCCACTTCCTTTTTATTTAAATAATTATGCTTTATTTATGAATAATAATTCACGTTTAGAGCTTTATCAAGATGTAAAATGTATTTTTATTCGTTATTGGCGATTTTATTAGTTTTTATTTTGATTGGTATAGCTGAATTTAGATAGAGTGGCAGTACATATCTATTTTTTATGCAATAAAAATAACTTACTTGTTTTATTTTAGAAAGGAAAAGAGATAAAAGTATTCAAAATGGAAAAAGGCACTAATTGTGCCCTTAATAATTATTATTCGCCGTCAAAATTAACTAAAGTAAAGCAATCAATTCCCATATCCGTTAACTTTGTTTTGCCACCTAAATCTGGTAAATTGATTACAAATGCGGCATTTTCAGCAATACCACCAGCTTTACGAATTAAATTCGCTGTTGCAGCAATTGTTCCACCTGTAGCAAGTAAATCATCAATAATTAATACTCGTTCACCTGGTTTAATGGCATCAGTGTGAATTTCTAACGTATCTGTACCGTACTCAAGTTGGTATTCTTCTTTAAATACGTGGCGAGGCAATTTATTAGGTTTTCGAACAGGAATAAAACCGACACCTAACGCTAACGCAATTGGTGCAGCAAAAATAAAGCCTCGGGCTTCTGTGCCTACTACTTTATCAATTTTTTTATCACGATAATGATCAATTAATAATTCAACAGTGGTTTTAAATGCAGCAGGCTCAGCAAGTAAACTTGTGATGTCGCGAAACAAAACCCCTTCTTTGGGATAGTTTGGAATAGTAAGAATGCTGTCTTTAATTAATGCAAGTTTTTCTTGTAAATGATTCATCTAAATGCTCTTTAAGTTTTTCTATAAGAGTTGTTAATCTTACATTATATACCTGCAAACTTTTTTGTTGCAACAAAGAAACCGTAATATCATGCTGAAATCTAGCAATACTTATAATTTAACTAATAAAACTAACCTTCAATATACTTAGCGCTGCGATTAGATGGAACAATTAAGAATGTCTTTTTTCATGTTCAATTAACCAGCTTTTTCTTTCTAATCCTCCACCATATCCCATTAATTCACCACTTGAGCCGATGACTCGGTGGCAAGGTATGATAATTGCTACTCGATTAAATCCATTTGCGCTTGCAACTGCACGAATAGCATGTGGATTATTGATATTTTCTGCTTGCTTTTTATAGGTAGTTAGTTTTCCATAAGGGATTTGTTTTAAATTGTTCCAAACAGTTTGTTGAAAATTAGTTCCTGGGGTATGTAATTTAACTGAAAAATATTTTCTTCTCCCTTGAAAATATTCATTAATTTCATTTTTAGCTTGAACAATATGACTATTTTCTCCAAAAATAATTTTTGTATTAAGTTGCGTTTGTAGTTGTTTAAATTCTGTTTCTAACATTCGACGATCCACGAATTCTAATAGGCAAATACCTTGATTAGTGGCGCAAATAAACATTGGTCCCAATGGTGTAGTTAGGCGATTAACCAAAATAATTTCGTTATTAGTATTTTGAGATGGGGCATTTTTCATTATTTTTTTGTAAGTGTATCCAAAACCACTTAATGACTCATATCCTGTATCATAAGCGGTATTAATGACATTTTTACCAATTTTAAGCTCTTGAAAGGCATTATTTATTCGATACATCCTTTGATAGGCTTGGAAGGTAATACCATAATTTTTTTTGAACCAGCGTCTGATCGTTTCGGGGCTTATTTGATGCTCTTTTAATATCATATCGGATATTTTTGTTTTAGGATTTTGGGTAATTAATGCGATAGCTTTAATGACTTCTGATGGTGCTGCGTTAGAATTTTCAGTTGGTTTGCAAATTTTACAAGGACGATATCCAGCATCAAGAGCTTCTTTGAAAGTGCTAAAAAATTCTACATTTTCATATTTTGGTTTCTTTGCCCGACAAGTTGCAATACAAAATACCGAAGTTGTTTTAACTCCAGCATAGAATATCCCAATATAGCCTTGGTCTTTTGCAAGTAAAGCCTGATAATATTGTTTTCTTTTGTCTAAATTGGTAATAAGCATAATTTTTAAAATCTTAATTTTAGTTAATTGATAACTGGGTTTTGTAATCTGGTTAGCATATTAAATAAACAGTAAGCATCGCAACCGAAAAATCGACAACTATTTTTATTTTACTGTTTTTATGGTTTATAAATATAATTGGTGATTACCACATTCTATCTTTGTCAAAATGTGGTTATATTTAATATATAAATATTGACGTAATAAAACCTTAACCATTTAGTGATTGTTGATTAAGGTTTTTGTTTAATTTGTGAATAAAGGAGAGGTGTTTAACGATTTAGCAACAAAACTATTTATAGATAATGCGTTAAGCTTTTTTTGAATAGTTAATGCTTGTTGTTTTGATTCACACTGTGTAAAAACACATGCACCAGTGCCAGTTAATCGAGTTGTACCATATTGGGAAAGGTAAGTAATTATATTATCTATTGTCGGATAACGTTTCCTAACTACTTCCTCACAATCATTTTTTAATTCGTTAAACTGCAATGAAAGTAAATCAGTAATGCTTTGAACTGGCGTATTACGAGTGAGTTCAGGATCATTAAATATTTTAACTGTGGATATTTCAATATTGGGGCAAGTGACTAAATACCAATATTCAGGAATATCTACAGGGTGAAATTGATCGCCAATTCCTTCGGCAAAAGCCGTATGACCATAAATAAAAATAGGGACATCGGCACCAATTTTTCGTCCTATATCCATTAGTATTTCGGTTGATAAGTTAAGTTGCCATAGCTGATTAAGTGCTACTAATACTGTTGCAGCATTAGATGATGCACCGCCTAATCCACCGCCCATAGGAATTTTTTTATCAATTGTAATATCTACACCTAAATCATTACGGTTGGTATAGGTTTTCAATTGTTCAGCAGCAACAACAATTAAGTTTTTATTAACCAGTACATTTGTAAAATCGGTTAATAAGTTAATTTTATTATCTTGACGTACATTAAAGACTAGGATGTCGCAATAATCAATAAATTGAAATAACGTTTGCAAATTATGATAATTGTCAGAACGGCGTCCAGTGATGTAAAGGAATAAATTTAATTTAGCAGGTGATAACCACTGTTTCATAACTATTATCCTTTATCGTAAAATCCAGTCACTAATTTTTAAGCGAACAACTTCGTCATCATGCGTAAGCTCTATAGTTGCAGGTAAATCTATCTTTTTGTTTTTATGAGTATAAGTAGAGTAACTTGGAATTTTTAATGTCCATTTATTGTTATTTTGTATAAAGACAGTTGAAAGTAATCTTCCTGAACTATCTAACTTGTCTGTGTTGGTGTTGTCTGAAAATCCTTTTAACCAATTATGCAAAGAATTAAGTGGAATATTTACATTGGATATCTTTTTCATAAGATTTTCAACATTGGTATCTTGGTAACTTCTACCGTCTTTATCAACCAGTTGGGCATAATTAGGTTCGACGTTTAATGTTAAAATATTGCTACCAATGGGGGAGGTTAATTTAACTTGGTAGTTATCAGTTGATTGTTGTGCTATTAAAAATCGTCCATAATTACGAGATTTATCACTTATGTAAGCTATACTGCCTTTAACTTGGAATGTGTTTATTTGTTTTAGATTTTGTTGGCGGATTTGCCACTGCTGTTCAACCGAAGCGTTGTTTTGAGATTTTGTTATTTGGCAAGCGGTGATAAGTAAAGGTAATATGAAAACAAATATATATTTGATTTTAGACATAAAATAACTCTTAGTTGTTAGTGTTTGTGTCAATAAGTGCAGTATTATAACTGATAATTTACTGAATAAGAAAAAGAACCTTTACTGTTTTTTATGTATAATATGGACGTTTAAGAACTCTTAATAAAATAATTATACCTAATAACCTTCAAAAAAGAAGCGATGCAATGTCTATTACAATTTTTGGTGTTAATCATAAAACAGCGCCAGTTGCTTTAAGGGAAAGGCTTGCTTTTCCTAATGAGATTGTCGATAAAGCACTATACAGTTTATACCAACATCCTTTAGTTGATGGGTGTGTTATTTTGTCTACCTGCAATAGAACAGAAATTTATCTTAGTTATGAGCATCAAACCGACTATTTAAGATTAAAACACTCTGTAGAAAGTTGGTTAGGACAATTTCATCATCTTGATATTAATCTATATCAAGATTCATTTTATTGGTATGACGGTCAACAAGCTGTTGAACATTTGATGTCGGTAGCAAGTGGTTTAGATTCTATGATTATTGGTGAGCCACAAATTCTAGGACAAGTTAAGCAAGCATATAGTTTTTCTCAAGAACAAAATTGTTTATCTGTTCAATTAAAAAAACTATTCCAAAAAGTATTTCATGTAGCAAAAATTGTCCGTAGTGAAACCAATATTGGTACTAATACAGCATCTGTCGCTTATGCTGCTTGTTTAGTTGCTCGCCATCTTTTTATTGATACCTCTAATTTAAATATTATGCTTGTTGGCGCTGGTGAAACAATAGAGCTTATTTCACGTTACTTAAAACCGCATGGATTTAATCAAGTTATTATTGCCAATCGAACCCGTGAAAAGGCATTAAAACTTGCGGTTGATATTGATGCAGAAATCATTTCATTGCCTGATATTGCTAATCGACTTAAAGATGTTGATATTGTGATCAGCTCAACTGCGAGTCCTTTACCTATTATAGGTAAAGGCATGGTTGAGCGCACTTTACGAGCTAGAAATCACCGTAAAATGCTGTTTATCGATTTAGCTGTTCCTCGCGATGTCGAGGAAGAGGTTAGTCAACTCAATAATGTGCATCTTTATACTATTGATGACTTACAAAAAACGGTTGAAAGTAATTTAGAGCAAAGAGCTATTGCCGCTAAAGAAGCGCAATATCTTATTCAAGAACAAGCTGAACTTTTCATTAATTGGCTTAAGACTAGACATGCAGTTGCTTATGTTAAGCAGTATCGTAGTAATGCAGAAAGTATTAAACGTGAGTTACAAATAAAAGCCTTAAATGCCATCAGGCAGGGTGCAAACATTGACGATGTTTTTGCTGAGTTTTCACATCGCTTAACCAATAAATTAATCCACGCACCGACTCAAACATTATTTCATGCAGCTACACATGATTGTGATGACTGTTTTAAAGTATTAAGTAAAGGGTTAGGATTAAAAGAACATTAGTTAATATGTCGTTTTGCCTAGGAAACGAGGAATAAATTGGATCAGATTGAATTTTTTGATATTCCAAGCCCGTGTAAACGGGTTTGTGTAACTGATAAACAAGGCTATTGTATTGCTTGTTATCGCTCAAGAGAAGAAAGATTTAGTTGGTTAACCTTGAGTGATAGCCAAAAGCAAAAAGTTTTGCGTTTATGTAAACAACGGGCATTAAAACGCCGTTATCTATTATCAAAACAGCAACGACAACAACAAGACTTAAATCCAGTAACACCTCAATTCGATCTCAATTTCTAAATCTATTTATCTATTTTTAATATATATTGTAATCTTGTTTAACTCAGAGTAGGATTTTTATACATATAAAGATGGCAATTATTTAGTCACCTTTTTAATATTATTGGAATTTAAAATATGAAAATGTGTATTGCATGTGGCATGCCAATGACTGCTATTGCCGATTATCCGTTGCTCGATATGTCTAAAAACTATTGTAAACATTGCGCTCATAAAGATGGCACAATGAAAACATTTGATGAAAAATGGCATGAAGTTACATTACAATATGCTCAAAATCACAATGTTGATAATGCAGTAGCTAAACAAACTGCTTATATAATCCTTAAAAAATTACCTGCCTGGAAACGCAAGTGGTAGTTGATTTTTTATGCAACTAAAACGCTTTACGATAATACCTGTTGCAGATATTGTAAAGCTTAGTATAATGCTAACGTTTACTTATTTACACGTTTAATGCCAGTGTGGCGAAATTGGTAGACGCAGCGGATTCAAAATCCGCCGCCCTTAAAAGCGTGTCGGTTCGAGTCCGACCACTGGCACCAAGTCACAAAGAACACCAGCTTAAAGCTGGTTTTTTTTTATGTCTAAAGTCTTATCAAAACTGAGTTCAGCTATATTTAATAAACTAGCTAACTAATCTCTACTGAAATTACATCAAAATAAGCACAAAAAAGATAGAATTGAGTAATATTGATCGAAATAAACGATCAATGATCATTAATTGATCGAAAATTCCGATATGACAATTTTCTCTTATTCATCAATAATTAAATAAAAAAATAATTCTTTTTATTTCTTTTTCCGTAGATAGGAAAAACAATCTGATAATTTAATGCGTAATCAGAATATAACATTATTAATGTAAATGTTATCGGATTTTTATTCAGATCAAGCATAAAGTTTAATTTGTAAATTCAGTTAATACTTTAAGTTAAGAAAAGCTATATTATTCTGTAAAAATAATTGATTAAAAATAAAGCAATATTTCTAATTAGGGAAAAGGTTACAATAGGTAAATAGATGATGGGTAGGAAGAAAGATTCAAATGTTAGTGCAGGACAAAAACTGTTGAAAATGTATCACATTTTGCTATCAGATAATAAACCGCATTATCAATCGGATTTAGCTGAAATACTAAACTGTTCTGCTCAAACAGTAATACGACTAGCTGAACAGATCGAGTTATCTTTCCCTGAATGTTTCTGCTCTGGCAAGGAAAAAAATCGTCGTTGGTATAGTCTGCAGATTAATCATAAAAATACACTAGGTTTAAATTATCAGGAATTACGATATCTAAGTTTGTGCCGCGAATTGTCTAAACCCTTTATTCCCCCCGAGATTGGTGAACGTATTGATCAAACATTATTGCATCTTTCTATGTTGTTATTAGAGTTAGATACAAGAGAACACTTTTCACTAAGTAAACCTATTGCCTTTTTTAGTAAAGGGAAGATTGATTATTCAGAGAAAGTTAGCATTATTGAGGACTTATTAAAGTGTATTGAAAACAAGACTTTTTGCCACATTCATTATATTGCTAGTGGTAATCAACAAGGAAAAAACCACTATTTTATTCCGCAAAAAGTAATTGCAATGAATCATGCCTTATATGTTTATGGCGCAATTTCAAATAACGTTGCGACAGAATTAAAACACAGTACTTGTTTGGCAATTCACCGAATACAAAAGTTAGATTTTATTAATCAAAAAGCCTCTATATCAATAGCTGATCCAATTGAAAATAAAACAATGTTTGGTTTACCTGAACATGAACCTCGTACTTTTTCAATTCAATTTGCCAAATCAGCAGCTGGTTATATTAAAGAAAGAATTTGGTCCGACGAACAAAAAATCGAAGAGATCGAAAATGGTGAAATTATTCTTACTATCACCACATCTAGTGAACGTGAGCTAAACGCTTGGGTTAGAGGGTTTGGAGAGCAAGCAAAAATGATCACATATTAAGTTTGTTGTAACACAAACATAATATATTTTAATTAACATAAATTTAACGAGGAAATAACAATGGCATTACCTATTATTCTTGCAGGTGCAGCTGCAGTCGCTGCAGCAGTTGGTGGCAAAAAAGCATACGATGGTTATCAACTAAAATCAGAAGCTGATGAAATCTTAGAAAGAACTAAAAGCCGATATAATAAACGAAAAGATGAACTGGATGTATTAAACAAAGTTTCAGAACAGAAATTAGAGCGATTAGGTACATTAGAACTTAATATTGGTAAATCATTTGGTGAATTTAAAAAAATTTCCGACGAATTATTAAAACAATTGAAACAAAAAGACAATAAAGATCTCACGTTATCTATTCCTAAAAATGATATAGATAAAATTGAAGAGTATTCTTTTTCTACAGTGGAGTTTTTAGGTACGGTTGCAGCATCAGGTGCAGCAGGAGCAGCTGCAAGTTTTGCTGTATATAGCGGAGTGATGGCTTTTGCCGCCGCTTCAACAGGAACGCCTATTGCCGCTTTATCTGGCGTAGCTGCATATAATGCCACTATGGCTGCTATTGGAGGTGGATCACTTGCTGCTGGGGGTTGGGGAATGGCTGGTGGTGCGATGGTTTTAGGCGCTGCAGCCATTGCGCCAATGATTGCTATTGCTGGTTTTGCGTATGCAAACCACGCTGAAAAAGCCTTAGAAAATGCAAAAAAATCAAGATCTGAAGCTGACAAAGCAATAACAAAAATGGATTTAATTGATAAACATTTATCTAATACAAATAACTATGTAGATAAAATTCATACATCGTTAGAAAAAATTAATCAGACCTTTAATGAATACTTTTCTGCATTAAAAGAATTGCATCAAAAGATAGTGGTTCTGGGTTGGGGAGAAGATATTAGCGATAATTCGGAAAAGAGTTTAAGAATTATTAATAACGGTTATTTATTGGCAGCTATTATGACCGATATTATTACAACCCCACTTTTTAAAATTAAAAAAGTATCTGAAGATGGTATTGTTGAAGTCGAAAAAGATAGTGATGAATTCAATGTTCTTAATCAAGAAGAATTAGATAATGTATTAATTAATAAAGAAAAAGAATACAAAGATTTTATTCTGGGAGTGTAATGATAAAAGGCCAAGGGAACTTGGCTTTTGTTTTGTTGATTATATTAACGAGGACTAAAAATAATGATGAAACAGGAAATGGATTGGGGCGAAGAGTTACATAATACCGTTGTCAAATCTTTGGTGACTTCATTTGGATTAGATTTTTTATTATTTAAAGATAATGTAGGTGGAGATGTTGATACCGTTCATAATGCACGACAAAACATTTACGCAACCGATAGAGAAAGAATAAAAAAAGAACAAAACTCAAAATATGATTCACATGAGTATCATTCTCATGCCAATTATATTGAGACAAATCGACAAGGAAAAATCGCTCATCAAGCAAATACCTTAAAAGATGCTTACACAGGGGAAATATTTGCTCAACATGATAAAAAAAATTTAGATCACGTTATTGCTGCAAATGAAATACATCACGATCAAGGTCGAATATTAGCTGAATTATCAGGAACTGACCTTGCTAATGACAGTAGCAATTTATATTTCACTAATGAAACATTAAATAAGTCTAAGAAAGCAAGTTCAATGTCTGACTTTGTAAACAAACTTCAAAATGAACTCACTCAAACTCGTCAAGAAATAGCTATATTAAAACAGAAAAAATCGTTAACAGATCAAGAAAAAAAGTCATTAGAAAAGTTAGAAAATAAAGAAAAAGCAAACTTCAATAAGATGCTTGAAATAGACAAAAAAGCACGGGCTAAATACGAGAGAACTGTCAATATAGCCTATTATACTAGCAGTAAGTTTGCTAAAGATGTCGCTTATCAATCAGCCCTTTCTGGTTTTAAAATGGGAACAAGACAGATGCTAGGGCTTATTCTTGCTGAGGCATGGTTTGAACTACGCGATCAATTTCCTTCTATTTATGCAAATAATAAATATAACTTTTCTATAAAAAATTTCTTAAATGATGTTAACAATGTATTTAATGCTATATGGGAACGAATAAAATTAAAATTTAAAGATTTTTTTAATTCTTTCAAAGATGGTGCTGTTAGTGGCGCATTATCGAGTGTAACCACTACTGTTACTAATATATTTTTCACTACGCAAAAAATGCTTGGAAAAATGATTCGGGAAATGTGGGGGCATATTACGGCAGCTATAAAATTAATCTTTTGCAACCCTAATTCATTACCTTTAGGTCAATTAGTTAAAGAAGTAAGTAAAATTATTAGCGCTGGAATTTCAGTTGTTTGTGGTACTGCTATTTATAGTATCTGTTCGCAATTATTTGCTTTTCCATTCGGTACCGAATTATCTGCATTTTGTAGTGCACTAGCGACTGGTATTTTAACATTAGCATTTAATCACTATCTAGATAAAGGGACTCTTCCTCAAAAAATTTGGGCTTTTTTGGATAAATTTAAAGATAAATACGAAAGAACTCTCGATTTTTTTAAAGCTGTAAATGCTGAATTAGATAATTATTTAAAAGAGTTGGCAAGGCTAGAGTTCAATATGGATACACAACAATTAGCGTCATTTACATTGCATCTTACTACGACCAATAATGAACTAGAACGCAGCTTTCTGTTAAAAGAGGAAGTAACTCGTCGTGGCATTAAATTACCATTTGAAGCAGGTAATCTTGAGTCAGTAAATTCATGGTTAAAATCATTATGAGTAATTCCCCCCCGTTTCCTTGTTATCAATGTGGAGCTTGCTGTTGCAGTGTTAATCGCTCACAAGAAACACAATTTCTTGATAGTGGTAATGGGGTATGTCGCTATTATGATCATCAAACAAAATTATGTACCATTTATGAAACAAGGCCAGATATCTGCCGTGTAGATAAACAATATCAACTCAATTATAAAAATAAATATAGTTGGGTTGAGTTTATCGAGATAAACACTATAGCATGCAAAATTTTGAATTTAAAATAGCAAATGAACCAGTAATAACAAAATTGGAACTAAAAACATCTTAAATTCCTTATTAAGGAAACTCTGATTGCTATAGTGTTGTTATTATAAATAATTAATAAGGAGAGTATTAATGGCTACTTATAGAAATGATTCAGATCTAGTATTTTTAAAACAATGTACTAATGAAGATTTAAAACTATTGATTTCTATATTGACTGTTGATCCTAAGGATAATGCCCTTCGGTTTACCGAAACATTAACAAGTGATGCAAATTATAAACGACATTATCCTAACCACCAATTATATTGGAAATCTATTGCTGCAGAGCTTCAAACATTTGGTGCAAATTCAGGAATGAATCTATTAAGGCAAGGTAAAGGGGTATGTTATCGTGAAATATTAATAGATGTATGCAATAAAACTAACACAATATTGAATGAACCATCATCTTTTTTTATTGAGAAAATTGAAGATGCTTTATTAAATTCACTTCTCAAGCAATCATTAGAAAATATAAGTCAAAAAGACCTTAAAAAAATAGCAGCAGAATTGGGTAATGTTAATTCTAAAGTTACACCATCCATGGTAATGATGGGGATTCAAAATTTTATGACTTCGTCTTCTTTAATTTCAAATTATTTAATATTTAGCATTTTAAACAATTTTGGTTTTAAATCAGGAAATATAATGACAGTAATGTTACCAAGACCTTATCCGAGGCGATATCAGGAATTAGTATTATCTATTTGTTTGGCAATAAACCATTTATGGCTACTATTTAATATTACAGGACCAGCTTATCGTGTAACAATTCCAGCTTGTTTATATATAGCAACCTTAAGAAAAAAATACAATGATGCAAAAATAACGAATCATATATTAAAAAATAATATAGATCTTAAAAAAATAATGGGAAAAAATCTTTAACAAAAGTTTTTTATTTTTCTAATTAAAGTTGTGCTTATCTATTTAGCTATAAAACAATAAGGAGTTATACATGTCAATTTTTAAATTAATTAGTGTGGGTTCTGGGCTTCTTTTAACAACAGCAGCAGTATATACTGCGCAAGATAAAATAGCAAAAGCGTGTGAAGAAGATGAAGATCTTAAATCAATAAAAACAGAAGGGCGAGTATTAGCTAGTTTTGTAACCTCGGTTATTGTTGGTGGAGTTGTTAATAAGCTTATTAATCGCGTTTTTAATTAGTTGTAGGAAAAGACTGGATAGGCCACCAGACCTATCCTAAATTTTGTATATTTAATAGTTAAAGGTGACAGTTAATTCTGTCACCAAATTTTATAATAAACCAACTGATCTATCTTGTGCACAAGACCGATATTTGTTATCTAGATCAATAATATCGGCTTCAGTAGCTAGCAATGTGATAGCAATGTGAGGATTTTCCGCATTGTTTACAGTAATTTGATACAGTACTGTATTGAATATACATAAAAAACTAACGCCTTATTACAGACAAGAGATATGGCGCTTATATCATAAAGAAAAAATAACGGTCACTGATTTGGCAAAACGCTTTATGGTCAGTCGGCCTACCATTTATAATGTACTAAAGAAAGCCCGATTGAAGCTTTTTGTGCCTTTAACCAGTAAGAATGAACGTTATAAAACCATTCGTTATGGAATTAAACGTCTGTTAAAAGTCGAAAAATAGATTGAATATAAATTAAGACGGCAAGTTAAACGCTATAACAAAACCTATCCAGGTGAAGTGCCACACCTTGATACCAAGCGTTTCCTGGATTCAAACATGAAGTGCAATTTTAAACACGGTGGAGTGAAGAAAGTAGAAAGGTGATTTATACTAGCACCTTCGCACCACCACAGTTTGGAGATTGCTATGCATTATAATCACCTTTCTAGGAAGGAAAGATACCAGATTTTCGTATTATTACAAGCCGGAAAGAATAAAAAAGAGATAGCCCAGCTACTCAATAGACATCCTTCGACAATAAGTCGAGAGATAAAAAGAAACTCAAAACCTAATCAAACCTATCAAGCACATGAGGCGGTGACACTCGCTCGGAAAAGGCGAAAAAACAGCGGTAATGGTAAGCCAATAGAGTCTTCAGTATGGCGTCAAGTTGAAAAATACCTCATGCTTTATTACAGCCCAGAGCAGATTGCTGCACGTTTAAAGAAAATCAGCGTCCAATCAATCTATAACTACCTTTATCAAAATAAAGCGCGCTATGAACAATTCAAGCCTTATCTAAGGCGAAAAGGCAAAGCTTATCGGCATTGCAAGGCACCGAGTATTAAAGAAGGAGACCGCCGATATAAACGGTCAATTAAACAACGTCCAAGTTATGTAGAAAGTCGGAAAACGCAAGGACATTGGGAGGGCGATACCATAATTAGCCGTAAAGATAAGCAAGCATTGTTGACGTTAGTTGAGCGCAAAACTGGACTCGTACTCATTGGACGCCTTAATCAACGCACCGCCTCCGAAACGAAAGATATGATAATAAAATTGCTAACGCCGTTTAAAAAAATGGTTAAAAGCATCACCTTTGATAATGGGATGGAATTTAATTATCATCATGCGATTGAGCATTATTTAAATACTACCGTATACTTTGCGGAGCCTTATAAAAGCTGGCAAAGAGGTACAAATGAAAACACCAATGGCTTAATACGTCAGTTTATACCAAAGTCAGCGGCCATTTCATTAGTTGACGACGAACAGATAAAGAAAATACAATATCTATTGAACACACGCCCAAGAAAACGGCATAAGTTTAAAAGCCCTGCCGATTTTTATTCTAAGGAGTTAAGAAGAATTGCACTTCATGTTTGAATCCAGGTATTTAATTAATAAAAATTGGATAAGTATTAACAAGTTTCTTAATAAGTATGTTCTTATAGAGCGCAATTAGTAGCTTTAGATATGTAACGTGAAGTATATAATTACTGATAATTATACGATTGAGCATTCTTAGTGATTCCAACATTTATATTAAGGTAAATTATCAATGAAAATATTAATTGTTGAAGATGATAGCTTGCTACAAAAAGGTTTATACGATGGTATAACGTCAAATGGTTATGTTTGTGAAGTTGCTACAAATGGTAAACAAGCTGAAGATTATATTCAATTTGGGCAGTTTAGTTTAATTATACTCGATTTAGGATTACCTGATTGCGATGGACTTGGCTTACTGATTCGCTGGCGAAAAAATCATATTTCAACACCAGTTTTGATTTTAACTGCACGCGATACCATAGAAGATAGAGTCGATGGTTTAGATAATGGTGCCGATGATTATTTGATTAAACCTTTTGCTTTAACTGAATTATTAGCTAGAGTAAGAGCGTTAATTCGTAGAGATCAAGGTACCGCAGATAATCTTATCAGTTATGGCCCTATTACTATTGATATAAAACAACAAAAAGTGACTGTTAATAACCAACAAGTAGTGTTAACACCAAAAGAGTTTATTGTATTATCTCGATTAATGCTAAAAGCTGGCGAAAAGGTCCACCGTGATTTATTGCAAAATGATCTTTATGATTGGCAAAGTGACCCCAGCTCAAATGTTTTAGAAGTGTATATTCACGGGTTACGTAATAAATTAGGTAAAAATTTCATTCGCACAATACGAGGTTATGGTTATCAACTTATTGATGGATGTTGATAAATCGATTAATTTAAATTAGATAATTAAAATATGATTTCAGAATCACTTAGTAATATACGCCACAGTATTCGTTGGAACCTATTTTTTACTTTGGGTTCTATCATGTTGGTTTGTCAGATTATTACTGTCCTTTGGTTATGGCACGAAAGTAAAGAACAAATAGATGTATTGGTTAATTTGACTCTAAGTCAAAATAAAATTGATGAAGTTGTTGAAGAAGAAGAATTAGAAGCGATTTTCGTTTTGTTTTGTTCTGCTTTTTCTATGATGGCAGTAACACTAATTTTAGCATACAAAGCGATCAAGTGGATCACAAAACCGTTGGAAATTTTAGAGAAAGATCTTAATCAACGTACCGAGGAGAACCTAAAACCCATTGCGCCAATCAGCAATATGCGTGAAATTAAATCGATTACATCTGTATTGAATAATCTTTTTATTAGGCTGAGTACAACATTATCTCAAGAACGTCTTTTTACCGCCGACGTAGCGCATGAAATGAGGACACCTTTAGCAGGCATTCGTTTACATCTAGAATTGTTAGAAAATAAAAATAACATTGATTGCACAGAGTTAATTGATCGTATAGATCGATTAGTCAGTACTGTAGAACAGCTATTAATGCTTGCTCGAACTAGTCAAAAGTTTACTGTAGGAAAGTAT